>JAIOSL010000010.1 GCA_021107635.1 archaeon
AGGAAGGAATCCCTCCTATTAGGTTTTATTGAGGGTTTTTCTCCTTTCGCAATGGCTCTGATTATTCTCTCTCCTTTCATTGCCGCCAAAATAGGCTTCATAGTTTTGGGAGATGCTTACTTGTATTCCCTGGTTTTGATAGGAGTGTCTCTCATGGGCTTGGGGTTTTTCCTGGGAAAAATTTCCAAAACAGGAATGATCAAATCAGGGATTTTGATGTTTCTGGCGGGGATTGTTGCAGCAACAATAAACCTTCTTCTCCTAGTCTTCTTGAGCCCTTAGCCTAAGTAAGTAATAATCGCAAAGAATACTGTTGAAAGAGCCATGAAAAAAGTGCCGAGAGCAGAGTACTTCGTCCACTTGGCACTTTCGAACTGAGCTTCGGCCTGTAGGACATTCGACTTCGCGTTCACTTCGTCTGCAAGTACTTCCTGTAACTCAGCGCTTTTCAAGAGTTCTTCAGCGCTCGTTTCATCTTCTGTTATGATAGGAAAGACGGAAAACACGTATAAAAAGATTTTGGGGCTCTATAGGTTGAACCCCTAGAGCCTCGGGAGAGAGCTGAACCTAACTGCAGACCATTAACCTTTTTATTCGTCAATTGTCAAAGAAATGCCGGGAGAGAACAAGCAAAAACTGAACACTTAATCAAAAGGTTCAAAACCCACAGGGAAAATATTTTTAAATGGTGATTTGAAGTGGAAGTAGAAACCATCGAAAAAAATGACAAACTTAACGGCGGACAACCAAACATGACCAGCTACGAAGACACCAGACAAACATTTAACTGGGAAGACGTCGAAAAACACTTTTCCTGGCACAAAACAGGCAAAGTCAACATCGCATACGAATGCATAGACAAGCACGTCGATGAAGGTCATGGAGACCGAATAGCATTGCGTTACGTAGATGCAGACGAACGAGAAGAAATGACCTTCCAAGACATGAAACTCATGTCCAACAAATTCGCAAACGTCTTGAAAAACCTGGGAGCCAAAAAAGGTGACCGCGTATTCATCTTCATGCCACGCAGCCCCAAACTATACGTTTCTTTCCTAGGCGTCCTCAAAATAGGCTGCATAGCAGGACCACTATTCGAAGCATTCATGAAAGACGCAGTTTCAGACAGAATGCTTGATGCAGGAGCACGTTTCTTAATCACAACACCAGAAATGGTAGGACGAGTACCAAAAGTAGACCTGCCAGAACTCGAAAAAATCATTCTAATAGGAGAAAAAGAACACTTAGACGAAGATGAAGTCTTGTACGACGAAGAAATGAAAAAAGCAAGCGACGAATTTGAAATTGAGTGGGTAGACAGAGAAACCCCAATGCTTTTACATTACACTTCAGGAAGCACAGGCAAACCAAAAGGAGTAGTGCACGTACACAACGCAATGATTGGACACTACCTAACAGGCAAATACACTTTAGACTTCAAAGAAAACGATGTTTACTGGTGCACCGCAGACCCCGGTTGGGTCACAGGAACAAGCTACGGCATGTTTGCACCATGGCTTAATGGCATTGGCACTCTAATTCGCGGAGGAAGATTCAGCGTAGAAGGATGGTACAAAACACTTCAAGACTACAAAGTTACTATCTGGTACAGCGCGCCTACTGCGTTCAGGTTGTTAATGGCTGCTAAAGACAATAGTACAGATGACTTTGATTTTTCAATGTTAAGGCTAATCTACAGTGTTGGTGAACCACTCAATCCGGAAGTAATTCGGTGGGGAATGAGATGTTTTAATCTGCCGATTCATGACAACTGGTGGATGACTGAAACAGGCATGCAGTTGATAGCTAATTATCCATCAATGAGTGTCAGGCTTGGTTCAATGGGCAAGCCGTTCCCTGGTATTGAAGCAGCTATTGTCAACGATGAAGGAAAAGAAGTACCTCCAAACCAGATTGGTAACCTTGCAATCAAAGCTGGCTGGCCTTCCATGATGCGAAGCATTTGGAGAAACAAAGAAAAGTACGAAACCTACTTTGAAAACAAGCCTTGGTACATCTCTGGAGATTCAGCACACATGGATGAAGACGGCTACTTTTGGTTCCACGGACGCATTGATGACGTCATAATGAGTGCTGGTGAAAGGATAGGACCTTTTGAAGTTGAATCCAGGCTAGTTGAGCATCCAGCTATTGCAGAAGCAGGAGTCATTGGCAAACCAGATGATTTACGCGGAGAGATCGTTAAAGCGTTCGTCAAACTTAGAGACGGATACGAACCTTCTGATGAACTAAAGAAAGAGATCACTGATTTTGTCAAGCTTGGTTTGGCAGCTCACGCAAAACCGAGAGAAATAGAATTCATAGATGTCTTGCCAAAAACGCGAAGCGGTAAGATTATGCGCAGGGTTTTGAAAGCTAAAGAACTGGGATTGCCAACAGGTGACCTTTCAACCATGGAAGAAGCTTAACGCTTCTTCTTCTTCTTTCTTTTTTTTCTTTTCTTTGGTTCGTGGAAATGAGGCATTACGTGCTTGTGAACGATCAGTGCAATCGCTAAACCTAATAAAACAAAGAATACTAAGAGCAACAAAAGTAACAACCATATTTCTAGTGGTGATTCCATTACTTCTTCTGGTTTGTTTCTGTTTGTCTCTGGAATGTTAATAGTTTCTTCAAGTGAATAACTTTTACCTGCAACATCTTGCCATTCAACAGTAAGCGTGTGCATTCCCGGTGAAATTTCTAGTTTGCCTCCGGACAAGGGTTTATTTCCGATTCGTGCAGTTAGATTAGTTACGGAAGAACTTGTTTGGAATGAAATGTCTGTGTAAAGTTTGCCGTTATCTGGAATAAAACGGACGCTTTCTAGAGTTACTACTGCAGGTTCATGAACTTCAATTGGCATGAAAACTTCATCTTGTGAACCCCCAGAAAGAACTATTCTAAGTAGTTGTTTGCCTGGAATTGATGCATTAAATTTGAATGTAGCTGTTTTAGTGTCTTCTAGGAAAATAGTTTTTGACCATTGTTTTGAGTTGAATGAACCTGTCAGTTTAACGTTTTCTGGTTCCTGCTTGTTTTCTATTGTAACGTTAACTAAGAATGATTGATTAATCACAACGTTTTCTGGAGCGTCTATTCGGGTTATAGAAAGAGATGATTTTTCTTTCACAAAAAAAGATGTTTGTTCTGCTCCGCCATTATCAGTGAAAACTATTACTGGATTGTCTCCTAGGCGGTCAGTTTCAAATGTAAACACTGCTTTTGAATCAATGATTTCTTCTTCTAATATGATACCATCTGTGATTAAATTAGCAAGGCTAGCGTCTCCATCTACAAAAGCTGTGATTGACTGTTCATCTCCTAAAGATACTAATGGCTTACCTATGCTTAGTTCTATGGAAGGAGAATCATGGTCTTCTTTTACTTTAATTGCTGCTGTGCCTTCTTCAAGTTCATCTGAATTAAGAGTTAGTGGACAAGTATAAATGACATCTTTTTTTAGGTTGGTATGAGAGGTTACTTCCCAGCTTACTATAGCAGTTTTTCCGGGTTCAAGAATAGCATATTGTTGTGGATTTGATACTGTGATTATATCAGGATCTGCTGAGCAGGTAACTAGCGTGAGACGGATTACTTTGTATTCTTCGCTTGGAATCTCAGCATAGACAACAGTTTTATCTCCATGACCTAGTTCACTGCTTCCTACATACAAAGAATATAAGTCAGAATCTTCGTTTAATTCGAAATCGTTTACTTGAATTCCTAGTTCTTCATCACTTTTACCAAAGAAAGAATACTCTGTTGGCCATTCGATTGTAGCCGATGCAGATGCGTTTGCTCTTACTTCGTTAGATAGCCTTTCTGAAGGAGAACGATAAAATTCAATATGTGTTGCATCTAAATGTCCTACTTCCAGCCAAGTGGGATCCACTGGCACCCATCGTCCTAAATACACTTCGTTCCAAGAATGCCCTAGCCAACCATAACTGCCATAAGCTTTCCCAAGCAAATAACGTGTTGGATAACCTAAAGAACGTGCGAGTGCAGTATAAAGGTTTGAGTGTTCTAAGCAAACTCCCTTCTTTTCGTTCATTACCGCTACTGCATCTTTATTTTTGTTTACGTAGTTTAGGTCGTACTCAATGTTTTCTGAAACCCAGATTGCAAGTAAAGCAATGTGCTCAAAGTCAGTGTTCGCACTTTTTGTTATTTCCTCTGCAAGTTGCTGGATTTCAGTATTGTCTGCTTGTGCTTTTTCCGTGGACGCAAGATAGGTGAGCATGGCACTTGAAACATTATATTCTTCTGGAAGCCAAGAAGTCTTTCGTTCAAACGTTTTAACATCTGTGCTTATAGAATATTCAAATGGATTAGGTGGATTCGATGAATATAAGCTTATAAAGGTATTTCCATCTTCATCTTGGACTATTTTTCCATCAACAGATACTTGTTGGTAGACTCTGGACTGAGGAATAGTAAGATTTAATTCAAGACCATACCAGTCTCCATTAATTACCATTATTTTCCCAGAATCTTTGTATGTTGTGTCAAGCTGTTTCACTAGTTTCGGATCTGTAATATCTTCTGCGATTGAGAATGAGCATAGCAGGATTAGCGCGATAGCTACTAGCGCTTTTTTCATGAAGACAGTTAAGTGAATAAAGTATTTAAGTGTTTAGTTGGTTGTAAGCTATTCAAAATGGCAGTCCCTTCCGTGCTAATAGGATTCTAGGTTCTCCATCTCCAAAATAATTGTCTTTCCATGCTTCGATGGTAAAATCAAAACGTAAGTACACTTTTATTGCAGGCGTGTTTTCTGGATGTGTTACTAACTCGATTCTGTCGATTCCCTTCAATTTGTTTAAAATAAATTCAATTGCTTTAGTAGCAACTCCCTGTTTTTGATAGTCAGGTCTAACAGTCAAACCATCTAAGTATGCATGTTTAGGTGTTTTCATTTCAAAAGAGACTGTACCAACAGCTTCCTTTTCATCATAAATCAAGTATACCTGACTTTCTTTCATGTACTTTTTGACTTCGCTTTCTGTTGTAACAGAATGATAATACTTGTTTGTAGAAACGCTTTGTTCAAGTTCAGCTATTTTCTGCCAATCAGAATCAATCGCTCTCTTAAAAACAAGTTCCATGGAAAAAACTATGTTATTCAAGAATATAAATTAAATGTTTCCAACACCTTTTTATACCACGTCTGTATTGATTGATTTATACTCGCGCTTGGGTAGGTTAGAGAAATGATTAGAAAATATGAGATAGTCGGGCTAGAAGCACGACAAATATTTGATTCAAGAGGAAATCCCACCATAGAATGTACAGTCACAGTTGGCAAAGGCAAAGGTACTGCAATGGCACCTTCTGGAGCCTCAACTGGCAAATATGAAGCTGTAGAACTAAGAGATGGTGGCAAAGCTTATGATGGTAAAGGAGTAAATCAGGCAGTCAGAAACATTGATACAATCATAGCACCAACTCTGACTGGTATGGACGTCAGAGAACAAGAAGAAATTGATCGTGAACTCATCCAATTGGATGGCACAGAAAACAAAGGCAATCTTGGTGCAAACACCACCACGGTTGTTTCACTTGCATGTTGTAGAGCAGCAGCCAATGCAAAAGAAGTAGAATTGTATGAACACATAAGTCATATAAGTCATCAATGGGAACATAAAGTTCCAGTGCCGTTCTTTAATGTCATAAATGGTGGAGCTCACGCAGGCAACAAACTGGCAGTTCAAGAATTTATGATTGTACCAAAAACCACTAAATTCAAGCAATCCATGAAAATAGGAGTGGAAGTATACCACACCCTGGAAAAACTCGTAGAAAAAAAATACGGCAAAAGTGCATCAAATGTTGGAGATGAAGGTGGATTCGCACCAATGATAAACAAAACAGAAGATGCACTAAAAATGTTAATGAAAGCCCTGAAAACGCGCGGCTACGATAAAAAAGTGTTTATTAGTATGGACGTTGCTGCCTCAGAATTCTATAAAGGCAGACAGTATCACATTGATGGAAAAAAACTTAACAAAGAAAAAATGATCAAATATTATGAAGACCTTATCAAAAAATACCCAATAATCAACATAGAAGATCCATTCCAAGAAGAAGACTTCAAAGCTTTCGCCAAACTAACAGAAGAAACAGACGTACAAATCACAGGCGATGACCTTTTTGTAACTAACGTCGACCGAATAAAACAAGGCATTCAAGCCAGAGCATGCAACGCACTGCTACTTAAAGTCAACCAGATAGGCACGCTCAGTGAATCAATTCAAGCTGCTCGCATGGCACAACATGCAGGATACAAAGTAATGGTAAGCCATCGCAGTGGCGAAACCAGTGACCCATTCATCGCAGACCTGGCAGTTGGCATCGGAGCAGAACAAATTAAAAGTGGAGCTCCTTGCAGAAGCGAACGTTTAGTCAAGTACAACCGGTTGCTAGAAATAGAAAAACATGGAATCAAATACATTGGATGGTTCTAATGAAAACCATTCTCATAATAGCAGACGGAGCAGGAGACAGACCCGAAAAAGCACTTAAAAACAGAACACCATTTCAAGCCGCACACACTCCAAACCTGAATGCCCTCGCAACCAAAGGAATAAATGGAATAATGGATGTCATAGCTCCAGGCATCAAACCAGGAAGCGACACAGGACACCTCGCGCTATTTGGTTATGACCCACACGACTATTACACTGGCAGAGGACCATTTGAAGCAGCAGGCGCTGGGATAACACTAAAAAAAGGAGACGTTGCTTTTCGCTGCAACATGGGCACAGTAAAAAATGGAGTAGTAGCAGATAGAAGAGCAGGACGCAAACCTACCAGCGAATTCGTAGAAGCACTTAAACAGATTAAAATTGAAACAGTTCATGGAGTCACTCCAATAGTAGCAGATGGAATAGCACACCGTTTTGCTCTAGTACTAAGAGGACAAGACCTTTCCTGGAGAGTAACCAATTCAGACCCTCATGATACAGGCATGCCAGTACAACAAGTAAAACCACTAGAAAAAACAGGCGGCGCGTTGCGCACAGCAAAAGCATGCAGCGAATTCATGAAAAAAGCAGAACACATACTTGCTACACACCCATCAAACAAAACACGAGATCCTCCTGCAAACGCAGTGTTGATCAGAGGAGCAGGAATAGCAACAAACATGCCCGCTTTTGAAACCAAATATGGACTCTCAACAGCAGCAATAGCAAAAGGTACTCTTTATGAAGGCGTTGCGCGCATGCTTGGCATGGAAGTGATCACCCCAAAAACTGCGACAGGCGACAAAAATGAAGACTGCATGGCTTTCGCAAAAGAAACCAAAAAAGCATTGAAAAGAAAAGACTTTGTGTTCCTACACATCAAAGGTCCAGATTTAGCAGGACATGACGGAAAACCAGAAGAAAAAGTAGAAACCATTGAAAGCATCGACGAAATGATAGGAGAGCTGCTTGACCTGGATGCGCTGATAGCGTTCACTTGTGACCATTCAACACCATGCAACCTAAAAGGGCACTCAGGAGATCCCGTGCCAATAGCTATCGCTGGAGAAGGAATCAGAACAGATAACGTAACACACTTTGATGAAATTGCCTGCGCGCAAGGCGGACTACATCGCATCAGAGGATCAGATTTAATGCCAATACTCTTAAACATTCTTAACCTGAACGAAAAATACGGTGCGTGAATGGCATCCCAGAAAGTGCATACAGCAGTCGGGCTATCCATCTGGGCGTTCATCTGGCTTATTTTTCAACCCAGACCAGAACTTGGCGCAGCAATGTTTCTTGTAATAGTGTTGGGGTCAATACTTCCAGACGCAGACCTCATGTTCAAGCCACTGCTAAAGCATAGGGGATTGTCTCACACGCTTCGCGCGGCGTTCCTTTACGCTGTACTGTGTGTGCTTGCAGGCTCCGTGGTTCTTTTTCCAGAGGAATTGGCGGTGATTGGATTGCTTTCACTGATAAGTTATAGCACCCACTTGCTTTTTGACAGTCACATTAAGTTTTAGGCTTCTTTGAATCCAATCCAAAAAGTGTCATGATCATTGTACACGAAAACAGTCCCTTCTGTATCTTCCAAAACTTCCAAGTTGGTTGAGTTTACGTTGAACTTGTCTTTCGGGAATAAGTGGAACTCAGAACATTGCGGGTAAGAAACCTCAGCACAGAAAAAGACTGTTCCAGGAGTCTTTTCGGCGACTTTCGCTAATCCATCAACATGAACGGTAGTTCCTTTTTGGGAAAAAACTAGTGAAGATTCAATATAACCGAAACCAGTCTTGTTTGAAACCTTGTTGATGCCCGCAGTAGCTGCTTCTCCAAAAGTCAATGTAGAACGCCAGTTAGGACCAAAAGAAAATAGTCCTAGGTATGCAAACACTAGGATTATGACAAGCACTATCACAACAGTTACAATGTCTTTCTGATTCATGAAAAAAGATAGGCGTACAAGTTATTTAAATTTATGGCACCAGCCGGTCTCTGTCTCTTGGAAACAACACCGCCTCGCGCACGTTTGGCAAACAAAGCACTTTTTCCACTAGACGCTCAACGCCAAGTCCCATTCCGCCATGAGGAGGCATTCCATACTTGAATGCATTCAAGTAAAACTCAAAGTCTTTTGGTTTAAGACCTTGCTTTTTGATGCGTTCAACTAGCTCTGGATAGCGGTGTTCACGTTGGCCGCCACTGGACATTTCTTCACCTTTGTAGTCTAAATCAAAGCTATAGCAGTATTCGCCATTTTCCATGATATAGAACGGTTTTTCCTCGGAAGGAAAGTGAGTGATAAAATAGAATTCACTGCCTTTCTTGGCCATAATCTCGCCTAACATTTTTTCAGCTTCAGTGTCTACGTCATTAACTATGGTTTTTCCTTCTTTCTCCAACAGTTTTTGAGTTTCTTGGAAGGTAATGCGCGTAAATGGCGTTTTTGGGATTTTTAGCTCAATCTCAAGCAGGTCTAGTTGTTCTTTCGCATTGGCATTGACATATTTGAGTGTGTTTGTAATCAGGTTTTCCATCATTTCCAGTACGTCGTCCATTGAGTCAATGAATGCAAGCTCAAAGTCAAAACTTGTGAATTCGCTGAGGTGTCGGGTAGTGTTGCTTTTCTCTGCTCTGAATGCAGGAGCGATTTCGTATACTCTGTCTAGGCCAGAAGACATGAGTATTTGTTTGAACAGTTGTGGGCTTTGTGTTAGATACGCCTGTTGTTCAAAATACTTAACTGGGAATAGTGTTGCACCGCCTTCTGCTGCTGCAGCAACTATTTTAGGCGTCTGGACCTCGATGAATCCTTGTTCATCCATAAAGGTGTGAATGCCGGATAGCAGGGAATCTCTGACTTTGAATACTGCTGCTACTTTTGGATTGCGTAAATCCATGAATCTTGAGTTCAAACGAGTTTCCATTTCGCTTTGAATTTTTCCTGAAAAGTCTAGTGGCAAGGGTGTTTCTGATTTTGAGAGTATTTCAACGCGCTCAGGCAGGATTTCAAACCCGTTTTTGGCTTGGTTGCTTTCTTTTAGTATGCCTTCTGCGCTTAGCACGCTTTCTTTTGTAATGTTTTTTAGTTGGTCAAACGCAGGGTATTTAGACTTAGGGAAGGTTAATTGAATATAACCATCGCGGTCGCGCAGGTTGATGAATGCAATATTGCCTAGCAAACGAATGTCGTTGGCCCAGCCTGCAACTTTAACTTTTTGTCCATTCATGGATGGATTGAGTTCTTTTGAGTAGTGTGTGCGCATGTTATCACTTGAATTCAATTGTAATAGAATTGTCTTTTGCTAGCAATCTCGCTGCTTTTTCGAGTATGTCTTTGTGAGTAATTAATTTGCTTTGGTCTTCGTTTGATATCATCAATTTGGTATTTTGTTCTCCGCTTTTGTAGATTATGTTAATGCCTAGTAGTCTTGCTGGAGCAATGAGATCTTCCATCTTGGTTTTTAAATCGCCGTCCTTTATAATCCGCACGGTTTTACGAAATCGTTTGCTGAGTTGTCGGACAATGCGTCCTTTTTTGCCAATCATATTGGCTACATCGCCTTTTGTCAGTACTAATAGCAGGTCATCAGCAATGACGGTTCTCTCAAAAGACGCGTTACGTATGAGTTCTTTGGTCTCCATTTCATACAACAGTGCAGCTAGCTCTATGTCTGTTTCGCTAATCCGTTTGTCTTCAAATTTTTTAGTGCATTCTGGACAAAGGATTCCACTTTTTATGCAGTTGTCACAGACTGGAAATTTCATTCGTCTACCCCCATCAATGAGGTAGAGGAGATTACTTGGCTAGGGTTATTTCTATAGCTGATACTTTAGTTGGTTCTTTTTCTTTTTGATCGTTCAGCTCTTCTGTGGAGATTGCGATGTCTTTGACTTGGGCTTCAGTTACGAATCTATTGCGGACAATCTCTGCTACGTCTACAGCTCTTGAGATTGCGCGACCTCTGGCTTTAATTTGGACTTGGTTTGTTCCTCTGTTAAATTGTGTTACTACAGCAAGAACGTAACTCATGACCCCTTTTTTCCCCACGTACACTGTGTTTTCGTCTGCCGCCATGTCAATACCTCCTGTAAGTATATTGCACCTTTTGATGTTTAAATAGTCCATCTTTCAAATAGGAAGAAAAGCCAGAGTTGCTTATTCAAAGCTGCTTTCCCGGTTTTGTTTAAAGAGATTTATATATCCATGCTCTAAATTGTATCATGCGCTTTTCGATGCTAGCAGATTATTTGGGAACGCTTGAAGCCAGTAATTCTCGTTTGAAAATGACTGACATTGTGAAAGACTTGTTTTTAGAGTCTGAAGAAGACTTGCGTAGCGTTGTGTTGTTTGTTCAAGGAAGGTTGTTTCCGTTATGGGATCAATCAGAGATAGGTCTTGCTAGTAAAATGATGATAAAGTGTATTAGTATTGCTACTGGCAGTGAACCTTCAGAAGTAGAGGATGC
>JAIOSL010000019.1 GCA_021107635.1 archaeon
CATTCATTAGAACAATCTATACTACAATCTCCATCCGCATCATCAGTGCTTCCGTCGCAATCATTATCCAAGTTGTCATCACAAGAAGTTTCTGTGATTTGATATCCTGGAACCGATTCTATATTACATTCACCCCAACGAGACTCTTGAGTACATTCACGTATGCTTGATGAACATACCCCTTCAAGTTCAGAACATAATTGAATGTCTCCTGGAGAACAAGGAATAGCAGTCTCATGATTAGAAACCTCAAGAACAAGAATACTAGTGCTGTTTTTTCCTGAAAAATCTGTTACAGTAAGAATTAAAGTATACAAACTATTTGAAAGCGATTTTGTATTAATGCTTCCTAATTCTTTCTCAAAACTTTGCTTGTCTGATGTTACGATTGAACGCGTAAGAGTTGTGCCCTGCAATTCAAGAGAATATTCTTTAAAAGTATCATCCATTGCGGTTCCAATAATAGAAATAGAACCATTCACAAGAAGCTTTTCTTCAGAAGGAACTGAAGGCAACACATCATTTATTTGAGCAACAGGCAGCTCAAAATCAATACTTAACGCTGATTCAACTATTTGACCTTTATTACCTGCTTTGTCTTGAGAATAAGCTTTTATGATACAAGAATTGTTTCCTTGAACAGTACAACCAGAACTGCCAACAGGAACAGAAATCTTGCTGTTACAAGAATATTCTGTCCAATCTTGAACAATATCACTCCCAGAAGTTAAAGAATAAAAACAAACGTCAAGACCGCTTCCCTCATCAAAATCAACTGCCTGAAGAGTAGTCGAAACAGAAAGCCACTCTGTTTTTTGCTCTAACGTTGTCTTCGGAGGATGCACATCAAATTTAGCTTCCACTGGCTGAGAGTAGCCAATGTTACCCTCAACATCTTTAGCTACAGCACAAAGAAAACCTTGTTGAGTAACCGGCTTTTGTTCATATAAAGAAAAATTCTTTGGACAAGACTCTTCTGAAGAAATATAAAAAGCAAAAGTACTATTGTCACAACCTGAAGAAAAATCAATTCCCATGTCAACACAATCAACAGATAACCCCTCTAAATTAGCCCAACCATCTGAACTCACAGAAACTTTTGGAGGCAAACCATCTACTTGGATAGGATCATCCGGAAACCAAGGATTATCATTACTAGAAATGCCACGTATAAACAAAACACCAATCCCAGCAAGAATAAGACCTAAAAGTGCAAGAAGAATAACCACCTTCCAAATAATGTCTCCTTCCTTTTTCACATAAGAAGAAATAGAAGTAGGCGTAGCTTTAGGAGAAACAGAAGGAACCACAGGCTCCTGAAAATCTTCAGCAACCTCAACAAGATCAGCAATTTCTTTAGAAGAATAACCAAGATCCTGAAGTGCAGTTTGCACTTCTTCACAAGAAAGACCCCCCTCACGAGCCTCTTTATACCAAATAATTAATTTATCATCAGGCATAATAATACTTCAACAAGGAATACAAACTTATTAAACTTAGTTGTTCATGCAACAACTTTCCTAAAACCAATAAACTTAAATAACCCCTATTCGTATTTAAAAGCAATTAAAGGAGATGCAACATGACAAATGCCCTTATCATTAGTTCTGGAAAAGGAGGAACAGGAAAAACAACTACTTCCGTTAACCTTGGAGTTGCAATGGCCCAAATGGGAATGGAAGTACTGCTGGTAGACGCAGCTTTACCAACACCAGATGTTGGTTTACATTTAGGATTGCCATTCAGACTTAAAACATTAAATCATGTTCTAAGCGGAGACAGCGATGTCACCGATGCAATATACATTCATGATTCTGGCCTGGAAGTACTCCCAGCAAGCATACACTTAGGAACATTCACAGACTTTGATCCAGAAGAACTAGCAGGAGTCATGGGAGAAGTTAAAGATTACTATGACTGGGTGTTAATAGACTGTGCAGCAGGCTTAGGCAACGAAGTAGTAAAATCAATCCAATCAGCAGACAAAATGCTACTCGTAACCAACCCAGAACTTCCAGCAGTAGCAGACTCCTTTAAAGCAGTACAAGTAGCCAATGAAGTAAGCACAGAACACGTTGGCACTATCGTCACGCGTACAGGCAGATTCAGTGAAGAACTAACCAACGATGAAATTACAGCAGTAATGGGAGATACCGCAGGCGTCATCACTCGCATACCAGAAGACAGGAATGTGCCTCGTGCTATCGCATCAAGCGAACCAATAGTAAACAAATACCCTTACTCTCCTGCAGCCATGGGATACAAAATGCTAGCAGCAAAAATCACAGGACGCAAATTTGTTGATGACAGAAGCGTATGGGATAGAGTCAAATGTGCAATACGCGGATATTAGGTCTGTAAATGCTGGAACTATTTGTATTATGGGCAGTAATAACCCTTTCAGTGGGAACACTAAGCACACTACTCGGAAAACGCTATGGCCTTGAAGTAACAATAGGAATATTTGCTGCACTAGTAGTAACAGCAAACATCATCGCAGTAAAACTAATTCCTCTCGCACCAGAACAACCCCTGCTTTTATTCGGACTAGAAGTAATGCCAATAGTCCCAGCAGCAGTACTAGCATACTCAACCACATTCTTAATTACAGACATACTGAACGAAAAATGGGGAAAAGAAGCAGCACATAAAGCAGTATGGATAGGATTTCTTGCTAACCTAGTAGTAGTAATAAGCATTTTTCTTGCAGCAGGATGGCCAGCAGCAACATACTCACCCGTAGACTTTGACACTTTCTCAAACGTCTTCGGACTCTTACCACAAGTAGTAATTGGTTCAATGGTTGCTTATTTGATTTCACAACACTTTGACGTATGGGCATTTGACAAAATAAAAAAGAAAACCAAAGGAAAACACCTCTGGCTCAGAAACAACGGCTCAACCATAATATCACAAGCAATCGACAGCATCATTTTTCTTTCAATTGCATTTTATGGAGTTCTTCCATTCAACATCATACTAGGAATGATAATCATGCACTGGCTAGTAAAACTAAGCATCGCTTTAATCGACACTCCATTCTTTTACATATCCTGCCACCTAATCGACAAATACGGAACCAAAAAAAGCAAGAAATAAATACACACAAAGAGTAGACTTGATAGCATGGTTCGAAAAATTCTAGTAGACTGGTACAAAAAAGAACTAGAACGAGGAATAAAAAAAGAAGACATAGCCAAATCACTAAAAGAAACAGGATACACCGACGAAAACATAAAAGAACTAGAACAAATAGAAATCACCAAAACACCAGAAATAACAAAAGAAGAATCAATCAAAGAAGAACCAATCAAGAAAAAACCAACTAAGAAAAAAGTCCCTGTAAAACTAATTATAATTGGCATAGCAGCACTTGCAATAATCATGATAGGCATAGTGCTATTCGCACTAATGACACAAGAAGGAGAAGAACCAACACGAGAATTTGAATTTGAACTCTACGAAAACAACACACAACAACCGCTTGCACAAGCAAACATTAGCATATACGACCAAAACATGAATCTTAAAACACAAGGAACAACAAACGATCAAGGAATACTCTCCCTAGAACTTGAAGAAGGAACCTACTTGGCAATAGTAGAAAAAGAAGGCTATCTTCCACTAGAACAAGTAATCACAGCAGAAAACAAAGAGTATAACCTGATTTCAATGAACATAAAAAAAATATTATTAAATTGTACAGAACAATGGAATTGCACAGAATGGGAAGACTGTCAAGAAAACACTAAAACCCGAATTTGCACAGATGACAACCAATGCAATACCACAACAGAAAAACCAGAAGAAACAATGAACTGTACCATAATAAAACCTTCACTCTGTGAAAACAATTCAGACTGTAATGATCAAAACAATTGCACAGTAGACATATGTGACGGAAACTGCACATACACAGAAATAACCGATTGTGTAAAAGGAGACAATTGTTGTCCAACAAACTGTAGTTATCCAAAAGACAATGACTGTCCAGACCTCTCAGAATGTACAAGAGACACTGATTGTGACTACATATGCTGTAATTATCAATGTAAAATACCAGAATGCAGTTCAGATGAAGACTGCAGCCAAAGCAGCAACTGCCTAGAACCAACTTGTGAACAGCCAGGATTATGCGACGCAGACTGTACATACTCTCCAATAACAGAATGTAAAAACAATGA
>JAIOSL010000017.1 GCA_021107635.1 archaeon
CTCCAAGCTTCCTGAGCATTGCCCTTTCAAGCTCTCCAAGCTTCCTCTTCCTCTCAGCAGTCTCAGTGAAAAAAGTACCCCACAAGCCTGACACTCCCATGCCAATGCACGCACTCACTCCAACAAACAAGACGATAGTCGGTTCTTTCACACCTGAAAGAAACGCTCCCAATATCACTCCGAGTATTGTGAGAACGCCATCGAAAGCGTTTTTCACGAAATATCGTCTAGCGAACTGGTAAAATGATTTCTCGGTTAATTTCATTCAAGTTTTTAACTCTCTGCTCCTATTTAGTTTTAACCCATTTCAAGCTGACCCCGGAACTCTTTTTATTCTTTGCGGCAGTCCGTTCCCGCGGAAATGCACTGTGTGTCTTGTTTTAAGGTGGTGCTCTATGGGCATAGCCTCTGAGCCATCCCAAGGCTTTGACACTATTGCTCTCCGATGAGTTGAACAATGATCTTCCTGTCTCTTGGTCGGGTGTCAAAGTTGATGAAGACTACTTGTTGCCAGGTTCCATGAATCAATTTTTTTTCATGGAATGGTATTGTAATGCTTGGTCCCATCAAGCTTGCTTTTACGTGTGATCGTCCGTTATCATCGTGCCAGGTTTCATGATGCGCATATGGCTTGTCTTTAGGTGCTATCTTGTCAAGCGCTTCAGGAAAGTCCTTTTGCAATCCCGGTTCAAACTCAATTGTGGTTAGCGAACCAGTTGATCCTGGAACAAATACACATGCTATTCCTTCTGTTAACTTTGATTTTGTGATTATTTTTTGGATGTCTTCAGTGATGTCAATCATGTCATTTTCACATTTACTCGACAAATGAATTTCACTATAATAACTTGCCATTGTAGTCTCCTCGTTCATATATAGTATATCCGGTCTTTTAATGGATGGGGTATGAGTTCAAATCACTCCCACTGCTCCCCGGCAAGACCAAGAAGCATCACTATTCTTGGAAATGTTTAGCCGAAAACAATACATATGTGGTATACCATAGTATCCTTCAGGTGGTATAAATGGAAACTGTTCCCGCTAAATTAACTCCCAAACTAGTTAACGAACTGGTAAAAGAAGGATGGTACTCAAATCGTTCCGAAGCAGTCAGAGACGCTGTGAGAGAGTTAGTGGAAAAAATGCGTTTGGAAACATTAAATGATGCAATCAAAAAAGATATCGAATGGGGTTTAAATGGTTAAACTGATTGCTGTCGCAGATGCAGGACCTCTCATTCCTATTTCAGAAATAGATCTGCTGGAAGCATTCAAGATTTTCAAACAGTTAATCGTTCCTCCCGAGGTAGAAAAAGAAGTAAAAACAAAGACAAAAAAAATCCCAAAACTTGAAGTCCAAAAACTTGATAAAAAAGAAAAAAACCTTTCAGCCTGGTTGGCAATCAAATACGAGCTGGATTTAGGCGAAGCAGAAGCAATAACGCTCTGCAAAACCAATAGAATAAAACTGTTCCTAACCGATGACCTCGCTGCAAGGATAACAGCAGAAGCTAATGGTCTTGAGCCACATGGAAGCATAGGAATACTCCTCAGAGCATACCGAGAGAAAATATTCAATAAAAAACAAACCATTCAAGCTCTCGGAGAACTAGAACACAATTCAACCCTGTTCATAACAAGCACGCTCATCCAACAAGCCATCCAAGCAGTCAGAAGGTATCCAAAGAGGAATTAGGATATCTATTTTGCTTTCTCTGCTCTAAACTAGTGTGAGGGGCGCGTTTGCGCCCCTTTGGTGTGTTTATGGTCGATTCCTTGATTTTCTTCTCGTTATTCCCCTGGGATAGGGAGCATCAGTTCTTTTGACTGGATGAGGTGAGTATTATTTGAGGGAAGTGCCGCTTGTGCGGCATCCCTCGTCGAGTGGGGTTACATTTACAGAATGAGCATCAATAAAGGCTCTCCTTATTTATCGGATAATTGGTGGTCATGCGAATGTCATTAAAGCCTAGCACGCTCTGGCTGACTCTGGTGAAACCAATGCCGCAGCCAGAGTGAAGCACCGGATTTTTTTCTATGAGCTTGATGTAATCTGAAAATTCTTTCAAGCTGACTCCTCGTTGCTTAAGCACCCTGTACATCTGGCTTACCTTAAACCGATCTTTCAATCGTTCATGATCGTTCTCTCTTTCAGCTGAACCAGCACTTTCACCACTATACGGCAATATCAAGTCTGCACTGTTCACAACTTCTTGATCCGAATCGTTAACGCGCATGTTGAAGAATTTTATGTCTTTTGGGTAGTGTGTGATGAAGAGAGGTGTGTTTCCTTGGATATCCATTAATGCTTGTTCTTGTGCAGGTCCAAGGTCGTCACCCCAGCGTACTTCTGTAGGCGTTCCCCAAAGGGTTTGCACTGCTTGTGAGTAAGTCATGCGGTTGAATGGTTTGAGATAGCTTTCTAAGTGTTTGACGTCTCTTCCTAATTGTTCTAAGTGTTCGCGGTCGTTTTCAAGTACAAGTTTTATCATTGCTTGAACAGTATTTTCAATGTTTCCTAACAGGCTTTCGAGGTCACCTTCATGTTCAAATTCTAAGAGCTGGAATTGATGAAGATGTTTTCC
>JAIOSL010000048.1 GCA_021107635.1 archaeon
AATATGAGACCTTTTTACCTGTTATATCATCAAGTTTATTGATTTTTAAGTGCCGTCTGTATTTTCCATTACCTTCAAGAAGCGTATTTGGATCTTGCATTTCCGAACCGTTATCAAACTCAAGGGACACATGATTTTTTCGGATGAATATTCCACAGAATAATCTTTTGTTAATTATAAAGACTAGTCCACCATATTTAATTTCTTCTTCACTTTTTGGAAAATTTTTCAAAATTAGTTTTCTTAGAGAGATGAGAATCTGTCCTTTTTCCTCATCAACACTCAAAACATTGGAAATGAAATCATCACTTTTAGGAGTTACGTTCATACTATTTGAAATTAGGAAGTTGAGAAGTTATAAACTTATTTTTTAATTCTTGATTGGCTAAGCCGCTCCCTAGTAGGAAAATAAACATGTTTACCACCGTATGGGGGCAGTTCCTCCATTTTTCTATGTTTATACCAATCCGCTCTCTTGACAATCCCCTGTCCTATTAACTGATTTAGATATCTCCCAACATGCGCTTTGACACTCTTTCTGGTAGTGGAAAAAACCAATTTTTCCAACCCCAATTCCACTGCTTTATCATAATGACCACTCTTTTTCAGTATGTCATCCAAATCCTTGTTTATTATGTGTTCTATGATTTCATGAGAAAAGCGTGGAGATTTTTTTTGTACTAAGGTCAACTCACAAAGCGCAGCATTAACTCTTTTTTTATCTATTCCACCCAAAAGCTCTGAATGGATCATTTCATTTAGTTCCATCAATTCATACTTGCTATTTTTAGCTTTGTCAACCATACCTAAAACCAATTTAACGCTAGTTATCTTTAAGTTCATAAAGCTGTCCCTTAGACTATATTAGTATAGTGGGTTGGAGTATGACCTAGAAGCCTCGGGGGGGATTTGAACCCCCGATCTCTCGCTTTCATCGGAAGAGTTTCTAATAAGTTTCTAAATTTAAAATGGATGAAACCATTCTTACGAGGCGAGCGCTCTACCCCTGAGCTACCGAGGCATGCAACTATTTACGCGTTTTTCCTCTTAAAAGCTTTCTTCTTTTTTGTAGTTGATTTTGTGCGTGTTTGCTAAATTCTTGAAATTTATCTCGATGCCATAAAACGAGTTCCTTGCCCTTCTCAAACTCTCTTTTATGACCCATTCCTAGATGGAACACACTCCGTTCGAACGTAGTCATTTTTATGTTTTTGACGTTGTGTGGAGTTTGTCTGCTAAAATCAGGGTTTGCATATTTGAACTCGCGTAATTTTTTAATGGCTTTCAAAGATTCTGCTTCATTGCCTTCCACTGCTTGCTTAATGTCATGAAAAACAGGATTTTTCTCTGGATTGAGTAAAGACTTTCTCAACTTTTCTTTCATGAATGCTTCGCCTATTCTTGGCTCTTCGTCGCCTCCACCAATCAAAAATAGGATGTTTTCGAATGGTTTTTTAGTTGGAGAGTCAACTTTTGAATATGTTTCGGGTTTTTTAATATGCTCAAGCATTTTAGGGAAAAGAGTTTCGTTCTTTGAATCTAATGCTATCCTAAGGTAGATTAGAGGTTGTTTACGTAAATCTAAGTGAGAAAGATAGTTTCGAATTAGTGGCATAGAATATTTTGATGCTATTGCAACTTTAAGATCAGTTTTTGGGTTAGACATCAATGAAACACCTATTTGAACGTAGTTTTTTGTATCCGTTAAACTAAACCAAACGCACTCCGCAATCGTGAGAGTATTCTTGATTTACTCCTAATCCAAGCAAGTGCACTGCTTTTTCTTACTTTATCAGTTTATTTAATAGTTTGCAGCAAAAATAGAAAAAATCGCATGTACACCCCATTTCTGTGAATGCTAGAACAGATAGTAAAAAAATTAGCTACCAGTAGTAAGTCTCTAAAACGACGGTCAGATAGGCGACTCAGAAGATGCTTATATTAGAATGTTTTAAGTTTATGATGAAAGGTGATTAAAATCGATAAAAGATACCTATTACTGATAGTACTCCTACTCATTCCTGCAGTAGGAGCAAGTGAAATAAAAGAACAAAGATCTATTCAAGAAGATCTTGGAGACATAACAGGAACACCCGGATCAAGCAGTATAGAAGCTACTGTAAACGCCATGTATGATTCAGTGCCAGTGCCACCAACAATGCCATTACAAGGTGCAACTGTCACAGCCAAAAAGGTTTTTGGCATGGCGTATCATTGTGTTACTGGCGGTAACGGTAAGTGCACAATGTATGTTACTCCAGGATTTTATTTTGTTACCGCAAAAAAAGATGGTTTTATTTCTGTCACAATGAGATTTGTTCGGGCTAGACCGAATGACATTTCACAAGTGTCTCTTTTGCTCGTTGAAGAAAGTGCAAGCGAACTAACTCAGTCTAGTATCTCTCAAAGCAATTCACAGAGTGGTTCACAAAGCAGTTCTCAAAGTGAGAGTCAATCAACCGCTGGAGGTCAATCCTCCAGCCTTATCTAATAGGGAAATAATCTTTGTAGTTTAATGGGTTGACACCTTTTAAAAAGTCAGGCGCGTCTGTTGTTAGCATTAATTGTAGGTAATATGATAGGGAACCATGTAGACCTTGGGATTCTAAGCGTCTGGAAGAAGTTATTACTTTTGGTTCTGGTACAAAAACTATTCTTCCGACTTTAGATGCTGCTTCTCCGAATTTTCCGTCTTCTAATGGAGAATCTGGGAATCCGCCTACTTCATCAAAGACTTTTCGGGTTGTTGCAATGTTGAATCCGCTGAGGGTTCCTCTGCCAACTAGGTATCTAAAAGTAAAGTAGTCGTTTAGTAGTTTAGCTGCAGCATTAAGTTTTTTTGAACTTTGAGAGAAGCTGAAACCACAAGTGAGTGCTGCAATACTGTCATCTTTTAAGACTGAATAGACTGTATCCAGATAATTAGGTGGGATTAATGTATCAGCATCAATGAAGATTAGTACTTTGCCGTTTGAATCTTCTACTCCTTTGTTTCTTCCTCTCCAAATACCTTTTCCTGCAAAGACTATCTTGTCTGCTTTTTTAGCAAGCTTGACTGTTTTATCTTCACTGTAACTGTCTGAAACAATTATTTCATACGTTAATTTGGTTTTCTGAGATTTAATTGAAGTAATACAGTCTTGTATTCTTTTTTCTTCGTTCAGAGTAGGAATTATAACTGAGATATCCAAGTTTTATCGCCTTTTAGAGATTAGCAGCAAACTCTTTTTTAAGGATATTCCCTGAAAACCTTAAAAACCAGGAACTACTACATAGTATTATGCCAAAAAGAGAATGGAAACCTCGGTACAGGGGAGACATGAAACTAGCTAAAACGTTTTTTAATAAGCACTGGGCAACGTTTGAGAAAAAATATGAGAACTACAAGACAAGTGAGAGATCTAGAGAACACGTGCTTGAAGAAATACACGAGTTCAAAAACATTGTGTTTACACTGGCAGGAGAAAGAAAAGCAGTTCATGTTTATGAAAGCGGAGGAGGATATAGAGAATTCTTAGAAAACAATAAAGTTCCTCACTTAATGCATACTTTCAACAGAGAAAAAGTAGACCCGAAACAAATGTTCAAAAAAGAAGGAAGAGAAAACAGAGAAATACTTGAAATTTCAAAAGAAGAAAACTCTGAAGAATACAAATTTAGAGTAGAGAGCAATGATTATGACCGAGTTCTTTCAACAGCTACGAGAGTAATGCATTATATCATGGCTCCGAACGAAGAAAACGCTAAACAAAAACTCAGAGAATTCAAAGAACGTTACAACAAAGCAGCAAACCTTATGAAAGAACCAAATGACATGCACACATTTGAACAACAAAAAATAATCAATTCTCTCTTAGATTATAATACTCTTGGAAGAGAACCAAAGTTTCCAACAGCATGGATAGAAAAAGAACTTGAAGACATGCCAAAAGAAGATATGAAAGAAGTTGACCGACAAACACAACTCATGAAAAACCATTTCATGCCATTATACAAACTCCTAAGAAAAGAATACGAATGGCAACTAAAAAAAACAGAATAGCCAGGGAACAACCTAAGAATACGTGAAACAAATATAAACTAGTTGAAAGTAAGTTAGTTTATGGAATTTAAACGTTCTTCCGTGTTATTGTTCGGGACAATCTTATTAACAGTAATTCTTATAGGTTGTCTTCCATCCCCCGGACCAGAAAACATTGCGAACGAAACCGGCTGGACAGAGGAAGGCGTTGAATCAGTTGTAAACGCAAACAACCAATTCGCATTCAAGCTTTACTCAGAATACTCAAAAACCTCAAACGAAAACATTTTTTTCTCTCCTTACAGCATAAGTACTGCAGTAGGAATGGCATATGAAGGTGCCAAAGGAGAAACAGCAAGTGAAATTCAAAGTGTATTCCAGTTCCCACAAGATGAAGACACAAGAAGACCTGCATTCGCAAAAATTCAAAACACAATAAACCATGGAAGCGACCAATATGAGTTATATTCAGCTAATGCTCTTTGGGCTGAAAAAAGTTATCCATTCAAAAAAGACTATTTCAAAGTAATCGAAGACAGATACGCAGGAAAAGCAACCAACATGGATTTCAACAACACTCCAGAACAATCTCGAGTAACAATAAACAAGTGGATTGAAGAAAAAACCAAAGACAAAATAAAAAGCCCTATTCCCTCCGGATCAATTACAAGCGATACTGGCTTAGTAATCACCAATGCAATTTACTTTAAAGGTACCTGGGTCAAACAATTTGATAAAAGCAAAACAAAACCTACTCCATTCAGAGTCAACTCAGAAAAAGAGATTGAAGTTCAGATGATGAGACCAACAGAAGACGCAGACTTTAATTATGCTGAAACAGAAGATCTTCAGATTCTAGAAATGCCTTACAAAGGAGACGAAGTCTCAATGATAGTTCTTCTCCCAAAAGGAAAAAGAGAAGAATACTCAGGCAGATATTTCCCAATAAACTTAACAGAAGAAGAATCCCTAGCAAAACTAGAAGAATCCTTAAGCGCGGAAAAATTCCAAGAATGGAGAGGTATGCTAAAAGAAACTGAACTAATGGTTTACATGCCAAAATTTGAGTTTGAAACAAGATACAAGCTTAACGACGATCTCAAAAAGATGGGCATGTCTTCCGCTTTTGAGTTCGGAAAAGCAGATTTTTCAGGCATGGACGGAACAAAATACTTGTACATAAGCGAAGCATTACACCAAGCATATGTTAAAGTGGATGAAGAAGGAACAGAAGCAACAGCATCAACACAACTCATAATGATGATAGGAGCAGCAATGACCCCCGAATTCAGAGCAGATCATCCATTCATTTTCATAATACAACAAAGAGAAACAGGCAACATACTCTTCATTGGAAAAGTCGTCGACCCAACCACATAAATTATTTCATTTCACCCCAACCAATGATACGCTGTTCTCCAGGCTTACCAACACGAGCAAAAAGTGCTTTTTGACCAGGCTCAGCAATTAAATCAGTTTCAGACTTGACAATAGAATCTTTCAACTCGACTTGCTTCCACTGCAAACCAGAACCCAATCGCATGAAAGAATCGTGAAGAGGAACTTTGAAAAATGGACTGGGTGTGAAGCTAATGGAAAACTCTTTTTTTGATTTTATTTCACCTTTAGGAGAAAACAGTGATCCTCTTGGAACATCTTCTGGTTTGATTCCTTTCATTGATAGACCTACCCGGGATTTAGGTCCAGCCAAATCTTGATTTTTGTCTTGCATTTGAATAGACTTAATCATACACTCTTTTCCTGATGGCTGCACAACCAGAGAATCGTAAGGTTTTATTTCGCCCTGTAAAACCACTCCAAGCACTACAGTACCAACGCTTTTTACTTCAAAAGAATGATCCACCAGCACTCTTGGATTCCCTTCTTTTGTATCAAATTTGAACTCTGAAAGCAAAGACTTTATTTCTGTTGGATTATCACTGCTTTTCACATACTCTTCTATTACCGTGCCTTTCAAAGCATTAGAAAGTCTGCCCTGATCAACCATTTCATCTACTACTAGAATACCTTTCTCTGCCTTCAAAGCATTTAAAGTCAGGATAGTCTCGCCTAATCGATAATCCATCCAATCAGAAGTCACTTTGACAATGCAAACATCACTCATCATCGCAGGGAAAAATAAACTTTGAATTTTATCAGGATAAGTCACCGGCTCAACAAAAGAAAAAATACCCTCGTGGCTAGCATGACTATACAAAGCAATATCTGAAGACATGTGCTTTTTTCCAAGCTTTTCGGCTATAGGCGCGCCGTAACAAGCAGAATTGATTGATTGCATTACTACATTAGACGAAAACTAGAATAAAAGCGCTGGGGGTGCCGCGAGACCAAAATTAGTAGCGCCAAAGAGTTGAATTATTGCTCATCTTTGTGATATAAATCGAGAAAAACAACAGTGTCTTCGCTTGGGAGATACAAATAAGATAAACGGAAAGGAACCACATAAACCTCTCTCGTCCCTTTCCGCGAAAATCTCATTGGCTTTCCTATGTCAGGATTGCCAAGTATTTTAGCAATCTGCTTCTTGACTTTTTCTTTCAACGATTTATCCTTGATTTTCTTGACCCGCTTCCTGAAAACCGAATCGAATTCAACGTTCACCATGTTTCAAGCTCTTCCAAAAATTCTTCTTTACTCATTTCCTTGAACTTACCTCGTTCATAGCGTTTGAGTGCTTCTTCCGTACGCTCAGCAAAACGCAAATCTTCCGCTATGTTCTCATCAAAATCGTTAACACTCTTGAGAATCAATCTATTTCCACTCCTTATCACAACAAACTTCTCTCCTTCAGTGAAGCCTGTACGCATCTCTCTGGGAATGACTATTTGACCTTTAGAACTCATACGAGTAACACTGATATCAGACATGAAGTAAGATATGTCTTACGTCGTATTTATTACTTTTGTCTGCGACTTTCCGAAAAACAAAGCTGGGGGTGCTGTGAGACCAGGACTTCTAGCACCTGATTTCCGCGGAAAGCTTTTAATCGGAACAATCCGGCCAGGGGACATCTTTGATTGCCCCGCGGAACTGATACAAAACGCATCTGTCCAGTTTGCCTCCGTTCTTTCTCTTCAACTGTTCATAGAGTTTCTCAGGATCTGCCTTCTTCACTTGCTGGGGATCCTTGATTCCAAGAGAATAAAGATTTCTAGCTGCAACTGGGCCAATGTTACGAAGAGTTTGCAGGCTCTTCAGGGACTTTGATTTTTGCGTTTCCTTGGGCACAACTAATTCTAACGCAAAACAAATATAAAAGGAGCCTCGGGAGACTTTAGCGGCTATGCCCCCGTGCTGGGTGATAGAGACGATTGTTTGATGTACTTTGCGTCAGTTTGGTTTAGTGTTGTTTCTATTCACTCGTTCAATTTTACGCTCATACATATATCGAGAAGATGATGTTTTTGAGGATGTTCATTGGGATTATTTTGATAGATTTCATAACTGGGTCTTGACATATCTATTTCGTAATTACTTTTGTTTATCCATTCAACAACTTTATTCCACGCAGGTCCATACTCTTCAGGTCCAGTTAATTCAGCGTGTAATACAGCATATTTTCCACCAGGTAACATTCTCTTTTTTATCTCGCCTTCTACTTGTGTATCATCAGAAATAGGCATGCATACTTCAACTGTTAGTTGGTCAGGTGGAGTAGTTTTTGGATCATCCTGATAAGCAGATAAGAATCTTACGTCTGGTGTGATTAATCCTTTTGGTCCAGCCCATCCACCAAGCTTTTCAAATAAATTCTTGAAAACTTCAGCATTGCCTATATAGTTACCAGTAAACGAAACGAACGCAACTTGTTTTTCTTCTAACTCATTTATTTTAATCTCAGTAGTTTCCATAAATCTCACATACAGATTAACTTGTATGAATCTAATAAACCTACCTTTTCCAGCTAAGGATTATGCCACTGCTAAGCAGTCTGAAATGAGACACACAGTTTATTTCTGTGGAGATGCTTGGCAGTAACATTTGATAGTTTTGTAAAGAATCTACTTTGGAATTTTCTCAAGCATTTCTTGAAACATTGGCTCAAAGCGTTTTTCGTGATCAACTACTGGTTTTAATTGGACTAGTGCGTCGATGAATGCTTTATCATAGGGAAGTTTGCCGATGATTTCAACGTTTTTGGTTACTGCGAGTTTTTCTATTTTGTTTGTCATCTGAGGATTTAAGTCATATTTGTTAATGACTATGCCATATGGGATTCCAAAGTGTTCTACAACAGTTAATGCTCTTTTTAGGTCTGTGAGTGCGGGGGGTGTTGGCTCTGTTACTGCTATCACGTAGTCGCTTCCGGTTATGGATGCTATGACTGGACAACCTATGCCTGCTGCGGAGTCAATGATCATTGTTTTGATGGATTGTTCTAATGCTATTTTTTCTGCGTGTTGTTTGACTAGCATTACTACGACGCCGGATTCAGCTTCTCCTGGTTTTAACTGTCCTCCGACCACGGTTAAACCTCTGGCTGAAGCATGTCCTACCCACCCATTTTTCACTTCTATTAGCTTGATTGCGTTTTCTGGACACACGAGCTGGCATGCACCGCATCCCTCGCAGAGGAAACGATTAAATACTGGCTTGTTTTCCCACGAAATAGCAGAAAACATGCATGCGTCCACACACTTTTTACAGTTAGTGCATTTTTCGGGAATGAGTACTGCTTTTTCGCTAGTCTTGACTTCTTTTTTGTTAAAGTCTTGTTCGTGAAGACCGAAGAATATGCCTAGGTTTGGCGTGTCTACGTCACAGTCTACTGCAATTATTTGTTGTTTTTTGGACAGGATGCTTGCAAGAGAGGATGCAACTGTACTTTTGCCGACTCCGCCTTTGCCAGAAAGAACGTTAATTTTCATTGTGTTCCCTCCATGATTGTTTCTAAGAAATCAGTTACTTTGTTTATTGAATCGTGTTCTATTGGTTCTCCCTTAGAGTATTTGTTGATTATTTCTTTGGAATAAGGAATTTCTGCTATTAATTGAATTTCATATTTTTCTGCAATCCGCTTGATTTCGGCATGATCTGCTATTCCTGCTTTGTTTAGGATTATTTTACCGTTAACTTTGATTGCTTTCATGGTTTCTAAGATAACTTTGAGGTCATGAGCTCCTAGGGGAGTTGGTTCAGTTACTGCCAGGGCAAGATCACAGTCTAAGATGGCTATTATGACTGGACAGTGACTTCCTGCAGCTGTATCGATTATCACGAAGTCGTAATCGGCTTCTTTTTCTTGAATGATTTTTTTGAGATCTGTTACTATTGCAGCGCTTTCTTTTTCATTGGGTTCCATCTCTCCCGTTAAAAGATCGAGCCCATGGCCTTTTCCTTCTTTTATTTTTCCCATATGTCTTTTTGCGCGCGTGATTGCTTCGACTGGACAGACTATTTGGCATGCCATGCATCCTGTACAGAGTGCTTCTGCAAGGAGTGATGGTTTTCCTGTTATGTGGACTAGAGCATTAGGTTTGCATACTTTGCTGCATTTTCCGCAACTGATGCATTTGTTTTTGTCTATTAGGGGAAATGGTTTTTCGACGTTTCCGGTTTTTTCTAGGGTTATGGAAAGTAGGAGGTGGTCGTCTGGGCAGTCTACGTCAGCATCAACAAGGAGTACTTTGTTTTTTTGTGCTAATTTTACTGCAATGGCAGTGGCTATAGTTGATTTTCCGGTACCTCCTTTGCCTCCTGTTATAGCTATTCTCATTAGATCACTTCTAGCATAGTTTGTCCGCAAGCAGAAGCAGTAATATGAAGAGGAGAACTGCTGTAAGGAGTGCTTCAGCCCAGCTCATAGCTTTCTTTTTACTTGCTTGTCCTTTCCTTTGTTCTGGAATGTCTTCTGTTCCATAGGTTTCCTTATGTTTTTCTCTTCTTTCTTCATCTGTTCTGGGAATTCCTTCTGGCATTTCAGTGGCCTTCACTGCATGATTCTTGAAGATCTTTGAGATCGCCTAGGTGTTCGACTACTTGCTTGATTGTTTTATAGTTGCCTGTTTTGGCTTTTATGCCTCTTTGTTCAAGCAGATTCATGGCTCTCCAACCCATGCCGAAAACATACATTGCATCGGGCTTGTGTTCATCAAGTTTCTTAACTGGCAGACACTGTTTTTCTTTGTGTTCGTCCACGTGAATGACTTTTAGTTGCTTTGTATCAGAGTCATAGAGCGCAAAATCAGCTGCTCTTCCAAAATGGTCTGCTACAACTGAGTCCATACCATCATTATTTTTTATTGGGATTGCAATTTTCATTTTAGTGGCCTCCTTTTGTTAGTTTCTTTTGGATTAATTGGTTTTGCTTTTACTTTTTGTGCTTCATATACTGATATTGTGTTGAATTCATTAAAATGCTTTTTTACTTCCATCATTTCTTGCGGAGTGAGTGGGAGTGTTTTGGATGGTCTGATTGGTGTGTCTAATTGGATGTCATCTGGCTTGATTTCCTTTGCTCTTGAAGCCATTTCTCTTGCGAAGTTTTTGTTTTCTTGAGTAAACATCATTTGGAGAGTGTATTTGCCAGTAAACTCTTGCTTGAATTTTCTCATTCCGTCAAGCATTTCATGGTAATCAATGCTTGGATGAGGCTGACTTATCTGTTGGAAAAGTTGTCTGTTAGGAGCATCAAGCTTTGCCACGACCATATCAGCATGAGACAAGTCTTTTCTGACTTGTTTTTGATTCATGAGAGAAGAGTTTGTGAGAACAACTACTGGCACGTCTTTTGGTGCTACCTTCCGGACTTCTATTATCAGTTCACCTAGATTACTTGCTAGTTCTGGCTCGCCTGTGCCAGAGAAAGTAACTGCACAGATGCTTGTAACTCTCTGGAGTGCTTCTTTTAGGTCAGTGAGAACAGTGTCTACTGTCACAAATTCTCTCCTTTTAACAGTTAATTCTGTGGTTTTGCCCAGCTGGCAGTAAATGCAATCAAAAGAACATATTTTTCTCTGACAGATTGGGTCTATTCCAAGTGAGGCACCAAGCCTCCAAGAAGGTACTGGACCGTATACTGTTTTCATTTTGTTCCTCCTTGATATTTTCCTTGCAACCAGCCATTGGTTGCGCTGGATTGGGAGTCTATCAATGGAGAATAGGGTTTTATGTCTAGAACGGGAGTTCCATTTATGGCATCCAGGCCTTGAACTGTAAGAGTATGCTCCCTTTTTTCTAGGATTTTTACTGTGGAATATGCTATTGGATTTGGTCTGTTTGGAGAACGTGTTGCGAATAATCCATGAGGTTCTGTGTCCCAGGGAGTGTTAACTAGGAGAGTGTATCCTTTTGATTGATGAAGCCAGTAGAGGATGTGTAAATGAGTAAAGGTCTCCAAATCTTTTAGTCCTTCCACGTATTTCTCATAGATTATAATTTCTGCTTTTTCTTGATTTCCTTGCGATGGCGCGTCTTCTCTGGTTTTATAGGAAGAGTGTATTTCACCTATAGGTTCAAGATCTACTTTGATTTTTTCTTTTGTCATGTTATCATCAGCAGTTCATAGTTGACTACTTTTTTGAATTTTGTCAGTCTTTTTCATGAGTTGGTTCTGCGAGTGGAGTCAATTTTTTGTTTGCGAAGTTTTCTATGACTTCACTGGCTTTTGTTCCTTTGGTTTCATAAATTTGAACTAAATGGTCTCTGAGCGTGTGAAATGCTATTTCGCCTATTTTTTTGGTTGTCAGAGCAGTTGTTTTTTGCTTGACTAAGTAATGTGCTGTTGAAAGGCCAGCTCGTACATCCTTTTTTTTGTAAGGGTTTTTTTCTGCGTGAACTTCTTTGATTTTATTTTTTTCCAAGGTAACGAAGAGGAAGTAATTGGTTCTACCAAAGTGGTTCATCACTTCAGAGTTTAAGCCTTTGTCTTCTTTGATGGGAATTACTAGTTTTTGAATGGATGGTTCGTATGGCTCTATGTGCACGGAAAAAGATTCTACTTGAGGAACAGCCAAACATACTTTTTCTTCGATTTTGCTGGCGATTAAGTGGGCTCTTTGCACATCTACAAACTTTTTTACTTTTACTTTAACTTCTCCGAATATGAAAAGCCCTGCCTTTCTGAGTTTCAGGTCATCGAATCCTTCGACATCAGGAACAGAATTGATTGCTTTTTTCACTTTTCTATCTATTTGCTTGCTTGGGCTTACGTCCATTAAAGCAAAAACCGCGTCTTTTGCGGTTTTCAAACCAATCACAAGTATTAGCAAAGACAGTAGGATAGTAACTATTCCTTCTGCATAAGGCAGTCTGAAATAGGTTGAAATTATTGCTCCAAAAACGACGAAAGAAGAAAAAACATCTTTTTTCCTTTCGCGTGAAGTTGCTATAAGCAGAGAAGAATTTATCTGCTTTCCTACTTTAGCCAGGTAACGCGCCAGGAAGTATGATACTATAGCTGACAGGAGAGCTACTCCCACTGCTAGTAATGGAAACTCTAAAACAGGAAGCTCGAATAACCTGTGATAACCAGTCATAAGAAGTTCTATTGCAGCATAAAGTATGATAGCTGAGATTAGTAACGTAACTATGCTTTCGGCTTTATAATACCCATAAGGGAATTTTTCATCAGGTTTTTTCTGTGCTATTCTTAACCCGAACCAGGAAGCAAGAGAACTGACCAAATCTAAAATGCCATCCAATGCATCTACAAGAAGAACGATACTTCCAGTAAGCAGTCCTGCTATCACTTTCAGTAGAGTAAGAAGAAAAGCTATTACTGCAGCGATTCCAGCAGCTTTTTCTCCTTTTTTGAGAAGTTTATCTTTATTATCTTCTGCCACGTTGACCATGTCTTCCTTGACCTCCCACCGGACCAAAACCCATTCCTTTAGGACCAATCGGTCTACTGAAAGAACTCATTTCCTGAAGTTCTCCACCAGCCAGCTTAAGTACGTTTGATTTGACTGTTTCAGGAACTGCCGTGAAAGCCTTGATGTTTAATTGTTGTAACATGGAAAATGCTTGAGGTCCTATTGCTCCTGCTATAACTGACTCAACTTTTTGGTTGCCTACCAGCTGGGCAGCGCTTATTCCTGCTCCTCCCTGCTGGTTCATGGCAGTATTGGTTATTGCATTTGATGCTTTGATTTCTTTGTCTTCGAACTCGACTATCAAGAAGTATGGACATCTTCCAAAAAAAGGACTTACTTGAGAGTCGATGGTATCACCTGTTGAGGCTGTTGCTACTTTCATTTTATCACCTTGACATTTTGGCTCCACACTTGGAGCAATTCGTTGCATAGCAGGGAGTTCCACGCACATGGGGTTGTCTGTGACCACACTTTGGACAAACACAAGTTCCACCAGGACCAAGTGCTGGTCCACCCATTCGTCCTCTTCCAAATATTTGCATTTACCTCACTTCCTTTTTCAGTTGATTCATATCTTCATTTAGCTCTTTTAGAGAACGCTTTAGGTATTCTACCTGATCTTCCATTGCTTTCTTCTGTGATCCCAACAGTTCAAGTTCCTGCTGTTTTGTAGGTTCAGTGAACTGAGGTCCTTCCGGAACTTGGTTCCTAGGACCATACGTGCCTGACCACCTTCCTCTTGGCAGCCATGAGTTCCAACCACAGTTCGGGCCTCTACCCCAAAAGCCTTGACTATATGGAGGTATTTCTTGTTGGGCTCTCACCCATCCAGGTAGTCCAGTAGCTTGAAACCATTTTCTGTATCCTCTTCTTCCTAACATTCACTCACCTCTTTTTTAGTCTGTACGTGCCACCTTCTATTTTGATTGCTTTTCCATTCGATAGAGCATCAGAAGTTTTATTTCTTCCGGATTTAAGAAGCCTGTGAAAAGTTGGTTGAGATATTTTCATTTCCTTTGCTGCGTCTATCTGATCTAATCCCTGGTAGTCGTAAAGGCGTAGAGCTTCCAGTTCACTCACTGTGAGGATTATTTCCTCTAGTTCGGAAAGTGGAACTGCTCGAGGCTTAAAGTACGTTACCCCAGGTTCAGTACTTACTATTCTTTGTTTCCTTGGTCTTGACACGCATATACACATCTTTTGAATTGTTATCCAATAGGATAATGAATTTATATTCAATATAGTATTTAACTATTCCGGTCTTAAGGAAGAGTATACCCAAATTAAACTAAAAACCCAAAAGTTCTCACAAACATTAATTAGGAACAACGCCACTAATTTTAATGTGATGCACAACCCTGTGTTAATAGGAATTCTTCAGATAATCCCTGCAATTGCTCTAATTGGATATGGTCTGGTACGACAAAAGAACTTTCAGCCTTATCTGGATATTCTTTTGATGACACTCCCTGCAACACTCCTATACGGAGCACTCATAGGACTTCTACCGGATCACACTTCTGAAGGATACTGGTACTTATACTTCCTTGTGAAAGTCGCTTTGTTCGTGCTGCCTGGATTGATAATCATAAAGTTAAGAGGATACAAGCTAGAGGATTTTGGGCTAACCAAGAATAGACTAAAGCTGAGCCTTCTTTTAGGTTTTGGTTTTTTAGTAATTACCACAATAACCAGTGTCATAGTATCTTGGGATCCAACAGCAACAGCGTCTTTTGAACTGACCACACTCATAAGCTGGAGCATCCCATTGTTCCTTGATGCTTTCAACGAAGAATTCTTGTTCAGAGGGATATTCTTCCTCTTTGTTTACAAAAACACCAAGAATCTTGTATTGGCTTTCATTGCTTCTATGGTAGTAGCGCTTGCCTGGCACCCACTGACGCCGATTAGAATGATCCCAGTCTTTGTCCAAGGAAGCCTTATGTGTTACATCTTGTACAAGACAAAGAACATTGGTGGTGCGTGGGTAAGTCATGGAATTAACAGAACAACTGGATGGGTTGTGGCAGAAATACTGGCAAAATTGTAAGAACAGTCAAAATGAAGTCTTTGTTATGACTAATTCTCCGTGTTTTACTCCCTTTATTGCCTTCATATTATCCGCTAATTTTCTCAATTCCTCAGCTTTTCCACGAATCACAATTACTTCAAGACAGTCATGTTCATCAACGTGGACATGCGTTGTTGCTAAAATATTGGAATGCTGACTATGCTGAAGATGAATCAATTGGTGAGTAACATCGCCAAAATCATGGTCATAAACAATAGTAAGAGAGCCAACTACCTCACCGCTCCCAGCTTTAACCTCTGCTTCGATAAGAGACTTCCTGATCAAATCTCGGATAGCCTCTGATCGGTTAGCATAACCTTTATCACGTATTAACTCATCAAATTTTTCTAATAACTCAGGCTCAAATGAGACTCCAACTCTTTCTACAGCCATAGTAACACCATGCAGTTTATTCGTGCTACTAGTATAAAATTGCTTCCAGAAGGTTTATATACAGTCAACCCCATACAACAGTAGCACGAAAAGTAGTAAGTTGCTACTGGTGATATTATGTGGTTAATAACGACTTTGATTGCGGCTATTATTGTGACTGCGGCTTGGTTTGCAGCACCAAAAAAATACCGACTTGACCTTCCAGCATTAATGCTTTGGGGAGCAGGAATAATGATTTTCATTGATCATGTATTAGGCTATGAGGGCGGTCAATTTCTGGAAATGCAAACAGATGGATTGATAGCCAATAGCATTGTGCTTGGCATTGGCATGATAATTCCTGTTTTTGTAGTATGGGAATTAGTACTCTTAAAAGATAGGAGAAAAGGAAAGATATAGGTGATTGAAAATGGCTTGTTTTACAGTAACTGCTTTAATAGCAATAATAACAACAGTATTCAGAAACAGAGTACCGAAAGAATATCGGATAAATGTTTTGAACGCAATGCTTTGGGGAGGCGTGCTCATGCTAACGATAGAACACATCGCACATGAAGAAATAGTTCCGTATCCTCCTTTTTTCACAGCAGGATTCAGTGAAATGCTTCCAGAAATACTTAGCATAGGAGTTCCTATGACTCTAGCAATAATTGCAGTATGGGGCATCATGGTATTCGTTCCAAGAGTAGTACCTCAACTAGCAGAAACTCACACAGCAGGAATCCAGGAGTAAATAGTAAAACGCACTCTTGCAGAGTATGCATTAAGTTTTTTAATTTTGAAAGAGCTAATGGAAAGAGTGGAATCCGAAGTAATGATATATGAACAGGGATTGGAAGAGTATCCTAAATTGAGTATAGTTTTAGGAAACTTTGCTATGCTCTTGTGGATTGGGTTTGGTGCTTTTGCTTGCTGGCTTTTCAATCCATTAATTGCATGGACTTATCTCGCTTTTGCAATACTCATGGTTTACATCGTGTTGAAAAAAGTGGTTTGCACTAATTGTTATTACCATGGTAAATGGTGCTGCTTGGGCTGGGGCAAACTCTCAGCAGTGATGTTCAAAAAAGGGAATGTCGAAGAATTCAATAGGAGTATTGGAACCAAGCTTGCTCCATTAACTTATGGACTTTTGGCGCTTGTCCCGCTGGTCCTGCTGGTATTTTCGCTTGTCCAGGAATTCACAGTCCAGAAGATAGCATTGCTTGGGCTCATAATTTTAATTGTTGCTTACAGTGGAGCAATTGCCAGGAAAAAATCGTGTGAATCGTGTAAGATGAAATTGTTTTGTAAGGGAAGTGCGGCAAAAAAGGATATTAGATGCAAGTTGTGAGAATGCGTGTGCTGCTAACTAGAAAAGAGTCTTCTTTTTGTATTCTAGGTATTCTTTGCCAAACTGTTTCGTCAAGTCTTTTTCTTCCCAGTTTATCCACATGAACATTATAGGAGTCCATATTAAAACTGAGGCTAATGTCAAAAGACTTCCAGCAGCCAGTGGGAATCCAAGGTATACAAGTATCATTCCAAGATACATTGGATTTCTGATTTTCGAGTATATTCCGGTTGTGGCCAGCTTGTTTGCATCGCTGAATCCTTTTTTTGCTTTGGCGGAAAAAATTATCATGAACAGTCCGATGATTCCAACAGCCAAGCTTATGACCACGGTGATTAAATCAGGTACTGCCTTGAAGGGATCAGAGAACATCATGTAGAACCATGCAAAGTATCCAATGGCAACAAACAAGCCAATTCTGTTTTCTGGTATCCATGGCTTCCGTTCTTTACGGGAAGAGTAATGGCTTTCAGTATGGATGACATAAGTGATAAAACATATTAGAAAGGCAAGGATGAAATCTTCGTTCATAATGAATTTACTCTATCCTCGTATAAAAATATGCTTTTGTTCTGGAATAAAAACACTTAAATATAACATCTTACTATAATTTATAGTAAATTATAGTTGGTGGTGTTATGGCTCAAGTTACTGTAACTTTGGATGAGGATGAAGATCGAGTGGTAGGAATAATCAAAAGCATATACGGTTTTTCTTCTAAAAACAAGGCAATCCAATTCATAATAAAAGAAAAAGGAGAGGAAATTTTTGAGAAGGAGTTACGGCCTGAGTTTGTGCAAAAGATTCTTAAACTTGAGAAGAGCGGAAAGTTTGAGGAGTATGCTTCCATGAAAAAACTACGAGCTGGTATAGAACATGCATGACTTTTGCATTGAACATAGCCTAAAATCAAAGCTTAAAAAATTGTACAAAAAAGATAGAAAAACTTACGAAGCAGTAATGGTGAAGATGGATGAGATTGTTTCAAGTCCAGACATTGAGCACTATAAGAATTTGCGTAAGCCACTTCAGAGATTCAAAAGAGTCCACATAATGAAAAGTTTTGTGCTCACTTTCAAATACGAGAAATCAAGGGATTTAGTCAAGTTCTATGATTTTAGACATCATGACGACATCTACAAAACATAAAAATATGTTTTATGAATGCGTAAGTAGTAATTGATGAATCTTTGCTTCTATTGACTCAATGTTTTCTTGGTACATATTCTTAACGAAAACACTATGTTCTCTTCCTTTAGCAGTTACAGTCAAGCGAGAATAACCTCCGTCCATGATGCTTGGGTCAATGTATTCTTCGTTCAACTCAAAGAAATTGTTTTTTAGGATAACAGTATACAACCCTAAAAGTTCTTCGTCAGTCAGTTTGAAAGCGTTTGTCTTGTTCTGATCGTAAGTATTTTCCATAAAATTTGCGTTGCCTTGAGCATCGACATCCAGCTTATAAGTACCCCATTCTGCGTGCATTGCTCCATAAGAATACACTAAGTAAAAATCGTTTGGTACTACTTCAGGTTCTTTTTCGCTTGGACCAATGCAACCCGCAAATAATAATAAGCTGAGTAAGATTAAAGCTCGCATAAAACTTAGAACGCAAAACGCATATAAAAAATGCATGTAGTACATGTCCAAAAAATATGTTTTTGGAACTTATCTTTTTGTGGTAGCTAACCTCTCACTGCTAGTGATGGGAGCAGCTTTTTGGTGGAAAAATAGCGGCAAACTTTTAAAGAAGAACCAGCAAGAGTATATAGTAAAGGTGTTATCATGAAAATGAATGGTTGTCTGTTCTTCTTGATGTTCTTACTGTGCACGGTTTCTGTTCTTGCAGAAACCAAACTAGTAAACGCGCCCATGATCGAGAGTACCGGCGTTGTTGTAAAACCTTATGTGGTAGGGCCTAAAGTGCACTTCTCACCTAGTGTATTGACCAATGCATCAGGAGTTCATATCATAACCGCTAAAGCGTTAACGAGTGCAACCCAAGAAAAGATAAACAGCCTGGAAATCCAGCCAGACGAAATATTCAGTCCTGTTCTCTCTGAAGTCACTAACCTGAAAGTAGATCCTACTATTGAATCTGGAAAAGTCGTTTACCGACTTGAACTAGCAGTCAACACACCCATCCACAAAGACCAAGAAGTCATTTCCCCAATCTTTGACTTGAGAGTAAAAGAACCTGTTGAATTCAAGCTTCACGATCAGAAAATAGTGATAAATGATGAACAGATAATTGACTACAAGGAAGTCATGGAACAAATCGTCAGAGAAAACGAAGTGTTTCCGCCCATAGCCCTAGAACTCCAGTCAGAAATAAACAGCGAAATATATGATTTGACAGTCATCCCAGGAATCAACTCAACAACAGCCAAATTCATCTACAGAAAAAAAGAAGTCATCATGCCAATTCACAACGACTTCAAAATCAAAGACAAAAAACTTTACCTCATAAAAGACAATAAAGTACACGACTTGAAAGTCCTGCCACCAGAAGTTTACTCAGCTGTTTACAGTGGAATTGAAAAGACTCCTGAAGTGCTTGTCAAAGAGTTAACCTTGAAAATTGAGGACGAAAAACCAATTTATGACTTAAGAGTCGACCAACCAGCCAAGCTTCTATGGATTATTCCGTGGACAGTTGAAAGCAAATACGTGATTGATCCAGCGGATGGAAGCGCAAAATTAGTGAACAATCCGTGGTATATAACTTCTGTAAAAATCGGGGAAGACGATGATGATATCGTATTCTTATGGCCAGAATATAATCCGTTATAAACAAATGCTTTCCAGAAGGATGAGTAGGAACTATAGCCCTTTCTTGATTTCATCAAGAACTGTTCTGCCATCTGGCGCTATCTTAAAAAACTCATCCAGTTTCCCACAGGCATACTCTTCACAATGAGCACAGTTTTCAACATTTTTCTTCTGCCCACACTTTCTTATTTCGCAGACTTTGCAGTGGCTGAAAATTTTCTCGCCTTTGGACAAACAGCCTTCACAGTTAATGTCTTCCGGCTTGATGCCTGCATGATATTGTTTGGACCACAGTTCAGCGGTATTCTTCCGCTCGTTGTCGTCATTATTTTCTGTTGCCAACACGGCCAGGCATTTAGCACAGTCTATCCCACAAAACGCAATCATTTTTTCCATAATTTCACCTTTTTGTAAACGCCATAAGCATAAATTACTCCCCCAACCACAAAACCAAAAACACAAAAACCATAGACAGCGCCACTGCCGACCATTCCAGCCAATGGATTTCCGGGAAAAGGCCAAAACAAAGCCAGTTCCGAATACAAAAACGCGTCAAGAGCTATGTGCACCCACACTCCAACCAGCGCGCCGACGGAAATCGATTGCAAAGAATAGTCCTGCTCGATTTTAAGGAAGCTTGACACGCGCTTGAGCTGGCTACGGAGTGCATAGACTCCAGCAATGACTAGTAGTGATACTAGTGTTGCGCCAAGGAGTGTGTGGAGAGGACCGTGGAGCGGAGTACATCCAGTAAAAAAGCAGTAGGTTGCACGAATGTCAACGAATATGCTTGCTATGAGAATTGCGGGTAGATTAATCCATCGCTTGAAGATCATGCCAAGCGCGAACCCGGGCCCAAGATGAAATGGTGTGAATGGCATGTTTATTGTTAGTTTGGTGAAACTTAAATATGTTTTCTTGTCGGATAGGATAGTTACATGAGAGGTAAAGTGGTTGCAGCACTTATTTGGGTTTTCCTATTTTCTTTCCATAAATGAAGATGTTTTTCCACAGCACTGTTTTTTCTCGCTTGATTTGCACTTGAAAACCGCAATCGTGAAATACTTTTATTATTGATTCATCTTTGTTGAGCCAGTCCCTAGCTGGAATAACCCATAGGATGCTATCGTAGTCTACGCAGGAGATTCTTCCACCATTATTCATTGTTTTATTAAGTGCTTTGAGGAACGGTTTTGGTTCGTTTAGTTCGCTAAGTCCACCTTCTGACACTGCTATTTCCACGTTCTTTATCTCTTTAGGTATTTTGTTTTCCGCTGAGAAAATAACTTTGACTTCCTTGTGATCCTTAACTGCTTTTTTGGTTATCTTGTATTCTGCTTCAGCTGACTCAATTGCATAAACTTCGCTTATCTTCTCATGCTTTGCCAGATCTTTTGTGAGCTCGGCAGTATCTGATTCAAGCTGAAACGCCACGCTTCCAGGCTTTATCTCTCCTAGATGTTTGAATAATTTCTGTCTGGTAATTTTTGGCTCCCATATTCGATTAGTCAACAAATAAAAAGGAGCGATCACGTTGTGGGCCGTTCTGATAATGGCTCTATCATAGTACATGCCCATTAGCACGTAAACACAAACTCCAATTCCTAAAAACATTAATGCCATTGAAATGCTTCCAATGCTTGACTGGCTTACCAGTATAAGCGAAAAAAGTACAATAAAAAGGGGTCCAACAGTTCCAAATGGCGCGGTGAAACTCCTTTTTAAATGAGGATGTGTTTTTCTCATTCTTGTAACGCTGAGCACGACCACTGAGTAAACAAAAAGAACAAGAGGTACGAGCATTTCCAGAAGATATAAGTATGTTCCATATCCGACTATGATTAAGCTAATGGTTATGAATGTCTGAAACTTGATTGCTTTGTGAGGAGTTTGGTTTTTGGGATGAATGCTGGCTAAATGAGGGAAAAACAGATTATCTCTGGCAATTGCTAATAAAAGTCGTGGTGTTGCTACTATCCAGCTTGCTGCTGTTCCAGCCACTGCAATGAACACGAGTATGGATAGTATTGCTGCTACTTTCTCACCAAAGAGTGTGTTCATAACCATTGCAAGTGGCGCGCTTGCTTCGCTGAATTCCTGCCAGGGAATAACACCGAGTGTCACGACTGCTACTGCAATCGCGAGCAATGCGACTATCACTGTTGATATAATCAATACTTTTGGCAGTGTCTTCTTTGGGTTTTTGGTTTCTTCTGCTAAGAAAGTAGTTGTTTCCCATCCAAAAAAGGTTTCTGAAAGATACATGGTTGCTAACACGAGTGATACTGCTGGCGCGATAAAGAAGGGTGTGAAGTTAGAGGGAACTATTTTGAATGCTCCTGGCACGATTATGATTAAGAGACTGGATAATGTTGCTATTGCAAACCCAGAAAGCATGAGTGTGCTTATTTTGATTCCTTTGTAGCAAATGTAATTGAAAACGAGTGCCATTGTGATTGCAAATGCCATCTTCCACATGATATCAAATTGTGGAGCTAGGTATTCAACGCTTCCTACGAGTAGCATTGCAATAGTTATATTTGCAATTATCCATCCACACCATCCGACGAGAAAAGAAACAAACCTGCCGAATGCTTGCTTAGAGTATTCGTAGATACCTCCGGCTGTAGGAAACAAGCTGATTAATTCTGCGAAGTAAGTGGAAATAAGTATTGCTATTAGTGACATTCCAACCCATGAGATAATGGATGCGGGTCCTGCGATACCTGCTGCTACTGCAGGTAAAAAGAAGATGCCAGTTCCCATTATTGCATTAATGGAAAGAAAGAGCAATGTTAGAAATCCAAGCTCTCTCTTCAGTTTCGACATGTTGAGAGTACTCACTGGGAATATATAAATTTTTGTGGTTAATCACTAATTTTGGTTGCCATTTTGAGTTATAGGGGGATGCTCAGGGTAATTCTCAGGATTTTATCCTTTGAGAAGAAAACTGCTTGTGCCAGTTAGTTTAAAACGCTTTTCTTCCCATTCTAACAAGGCAGTCTTTAATTTTTTTCGCTCTCTTTTTTTCATGATAGTTCCCAGTTCTTCTTCCGTAAGCTTTTCAGATGGATGTGCACTGAGGTGAGTGACCATTCTGCTTATCGCCTGAACTGGCATTGTGGCTTCTTCTCCGACCCTTAGAAGCCTTAGGATAGCAACGCCCATTTCTCCAACGCTTTCTCCTCCAACTTCTGCTGCCAGGCCAGTGCCAATGTATGCGGCAAGTTCTGCTCTTTCCATGAAATGCCTCTTTTTTGCGTTTTTCCCTCCTTGTTCTTCAAAGAATTCCTTGAGTTTGGGCTGTCCTAAGAAGTGTTTGAGTTCAGGGTCTGTTCGAATCAGAATGGCAACTTTCTTGGACACTTTCAGGTGTTCTTCTTTTCTCAGTTTTTCCTTCCACGTTTTTCCGGCTTCTTTTA
>JAIOSL010000050.1 GCA_021107635.1 archaeon
CCATATTTATTGTTAGGGTCAGTGCAACCGCAATCACAAATACAATACATATCACCAATAGTTCCTTTTTCATTTTTTAACATCTCCCAAGTGAACCTTTTTGTTTTCACTTATCGTTTAATTTGATTGAAACCATACTTACCAATTGCTGAAACTATGGTTTAAACTAATGAAACTATCCACAAGCATAAACCAACTGGCTATCTAAACTGATATAGTATCTCATCCCCCGCGCGTTACTACTGAGTCTAGTAGCGCCAAGGTATGTATAAAATGTCACAGGAAGCAAAGTGACAAATAGCTTCCATTACTAAAAGAGTGATTGCGTGAAATTAGATAACATTCTAGTTAAAAAAGTTGCTGGAGCAAAGAACTCCTCTATAGGTAGATTTCTTTCATCAATCATTCTCAAAGGTTGGGGAGTAACCATCCTAGCATGCCTAAACGTTTTATGTACGTTCACGCTTGGATTCATGATGACCTACCCACTCTATATTATGGGTGGCTTTTGGATGGCACTGCCAACAGGACTGCTCACTTTTGCGTTAATCATCATATTGTCTGCTAACATACTCAACAACAAGCTAGGCTGGACCCAGGGATCCACCCTAAGAAAACTGCTCATTTTGGCTATACTCCTCTCATTACCATTTGGTTTACTCAGCCTGCCTTTACTCAAGAACAGCTCACCAAGTAAATATCCTGACAAAAATGAACAGCTTTAATTCTTTGTTTTTTAAAAGTTGGTGCTATTAGTCTCATCCTTGCAGCACTACAAGCATTAGTATATGATACGTTCCACTCTATGCAATTCACAAACAAAACTATAAAAACCATGGTTGATATAAAAAATCATGGGGGAAATTCAATGAAAATACTTATTATTCTTGGCTCAGAATCAGATAAACCAATCGCCGACAAAGCAATCAAAATTTTAGATGAATTTGAAATGCCCTATGACTTACGCATTGCATCAGCCCATCGCACACCACAAAAACTTGAAAAACTAGTGAAAGAAAGCGATGCAAACCTGTTCATAGCAATAGCAGGCCTGGCAGCAGCACTACCAGGAGCAATAGCATCATTCACCACCAAGCCAGTCATCGGTGTCCCAGTGAACGTCAAGCTTGATGGACTTGATGCACTACTAGCAATAACACAAATGCCACCAGGAATACCAGTAGCAAGCGTAGGCATTGACCGAGGAGACAACGCAGCAATACTAGCAATAGAAATACTAGCAGTGAAAGATCCATCCCTCACTAAAAAATTAGAAGACTATCGTACGAAAATGAGGGATAAAGTAGAAAAAAGTGACGAAAAGGTGAGAAAATGAATGTGCATCCGATAGACTATCGCTACGGCTCAGACGAAATGAGAAAAATATTTGAAGAAGAAGCCCGCCTACGTAAAATGGTAGAAGTAGAAATCGCACTTATAAATGCCTTACACGAAATGGGAAAAGTACCAGAAAGCGCATACAAAGAAGCAGCACAAAAAGCAAAAAAAGTTGAACTCAAAAGAGTCAGAGAAATAGAAAAAGAAGTCAACCATGACGTCATGGCAATGGTCCTCTCACTCTCAGAACAATGCAGCCCAGAAACAGCAAAATACATTCATTTAAGCGCGACAAGCTACGACATAGTTGACTCTGCTTTAGCACTCCAAATGAAAGAAGCACTCACAATCATAATCAAAAAAGGCAAAGTAGTACTCGCAGATATCATCAAAATAGCAGAAAAACATGACAAACAAATAATGATAGGAAGAACCCACGGACAACATGCAACACCCATAACACTAGGATTCAAATTTGCAAACTACGCACAAAAAATCGGAGAAGATTTAGACAGACTAGAATATGACATGAAAGAACACATCCAAGGCAAATTCTCAGGAGCAGTAGGAAACTATTCAGTCCAAAAAACATTTGAAATAGATGGTCTCGAAGAAGTAATACTCAACAAACTAGAAATAAAACCCGCAGAAATATCTACGCAAGTAGTAGCAAGAGAAAACATTGCTAGGATAGTATGTGACATAGCCATTCTTGCAGCAACACTAGAACAGATAGCAAAAGAAATAAGAAACCTCCAAAGAACAGAAATAGGTGAAGTAAGTGAAGGCTTCGGCAAAAAACAAGTAGGCAGTTCCGCCATGCCCCAAAAACGCAATCCGATAAACTGTGAAAACATTTGCAGCAACGCAAGAGTAGTCCGCTCAACAGTATACCCAGTACTAGAGAATATAGCCTTGGAACACGAACGAGACCTTACCAACTCAGCAAGCGAACGCACAATCCTTCCAACAGTCTTCGTTATCACAGACGACATGCTTGAACGCACACACAAAGTCTTAAACACCCTTGAAGTGTACCCACAAAAAATGAAACAAAACGTAGGCATAACTCAAGGAAGAATAATGGCAGAAAACGTCATGAGCGGCCTAGTTAAAAAAGGAGTAGAACGCCAAAAAGCCCATGAACTTCTACGCAAAGCAAGCACAGAAAGCCTCAAACAAAACAAGCCGATGAAAGAAATACTCAAACAAGACAAAGAACTAATGAAATTAATCACACCAGAAGAACTAGAAAAAATGATGGATCCAGAACAATATGTTGGACTAGCAGTCGAAAAAATCTATAAAATAACCAAGAAGTGGAAAAAATGCCTTTAACATACGCAGACACAGGAGTCGACAGAGACCTAAGGAAAAAAGCTAAAATGCACTGGGAAAGCTTGAAAAGCACCTACGCACTAAGCCACTATGGAAACATCATTGAAACACCCTACAACACACTCTATCCAATACAAGGCAAATACCAAGTCAAAACCTGTGACGGAACAGGAACAAAAGTTTTGCTAGCAGAACTCGCAGAAAAACATGACACAATAGGCATCGATGCCGTAGCAATGGTAGTCAACGACTGCCTGAGACCCGGAGCAAAACCAATAGCCCTAACCGACATAATTGACACAAAAAAAAGTGAACCCAAACTCCTCGAAGAACTCCAAAAAGGTCTCAATGCTGGCGCGTTTGAAGCAGGATGTCCATTAGTAGGAGGAGAAACCGCAGATGTTCCCGAACTGCTTAATTCACTTTATCACATAAACTGTGACTGCGTAGGAGAAGTTGAAAAAAATAAGATCATAACCGGGAAAAAAGTAACACCTGGAGATATTGTAATCGGACTACGCAGCTCAGGAGTACACAGCAATGGAATCACTCTTGTCAGAAAAGCACTGTTCAAAAAATGGGGAGGAAAATATGACTCCGCTTACACACCAGAAGAACTAGACAAAACAATACTAGAAGAAGTACTAGAACCAACACGCATTTACGTTAACCCAATACTAAAAGTTTTTGAAAACATAGATGTACACGGAGCAGTACACATAACAGGAGATGCATACCTCAAATTTCTCAAACTAGGTGGATTTGAATTTGACAATTTTCACCCACAACCAATATTCAAAATAATCAAAGAAGCAGGACAAATAACAGACGACGAAATGTTTAAAGTATTCAACATGGGATGGGGCTTTGCCCTGATAGTCTCAAGAGAAGACAAAAACCAAGTTTTAGATTCAATACCAAAAGAGTATGGAGCAGAACAAATAGGAAAAGTCATCACAGACAAAAAAATCGTAATCAAATACAAAACCAAAGAAATAATCTTAGGGGAGTAGGAATGAAACTCGTTAAAGAGAACCAAAAAGAATGGCAAGACCGAAAAGGATATTCCAAAAAAATTCTTTACTCAGTCCAAGACATCCCAAAAAACACAAACCAACTACAAAAAATGAAAATTCCAAAAGGAAACACCATAGCAAACCACTATCACAAAAACACATCCGAAATATTCTATTGCATAAAAGGAAAAGCAGTATTTTCAATAGAAGGCAACGACTTTGAATTCACAAAAGGAGATGCAGCACTCTGCGAAGCAGGAGAAAAACATGAAGTAAAACAAGTTTTAGAAGACCTTCACTTTTTAACATTCAAAATAAATCAAAAAGAAAACGATACAGTGTGGCTATAATGTGGGTAATAGGAGTAACATATCAAAGTCCAGACGTGGATCCAATCGGCTTAAACAAAAAAGTTGAAATGGAAGACTTAGGTTTACCAGTAAAACAAGTCAACACAATGCACGTTTACTACATACAAAGCAACGCAACTAAAGAACAAATAGAAAAAGCATGCAAAGAACTGCTCGCAGACCCAATAATACAAGATTACACATATCAACAAGACACGAATAGCCTCCAACTGGCAGAAACCAGTTCTTGGCTAATCGAAGTAAAAAACAAACCAGGCGTAACAGATGCAGTTGGAGAAAGCACCAAAAAAGGACTAGAAACCCTTGGACTAGAAGTAGACCAAGTACACACTGCATTCACATACTCTATTGAAGGACAACTAGAAGAAGAACAAATAAAACAAATAGCAGAAAAAATTCTAGCAAACCCATTAATCCAAGAATACAAATACGTGAGAAAATGAAACCAAAACAAATCCAAATCACCAGCGCTAACGAACAACAACTAATAACCATCAGCAAAAAAGGACTTCTCTCGCTCTCAAAAAAAGAAATGAAAGCAATTCAAAAATACTATCAACAACAAGGACGAGAACCTACAGACGCTGAACTTGAAACAATCGCACAAACATGGTCAGAACATTGTATCCACAAAACATTTAACGCCTTAATCGACACGCCAGACGGTCAAATTGACAGTCTCTTCAAAACATACATATTCAAAGCCACTAACGAACTTGACAAAAAATGGTGCATATCAGTATTCAAAGACAACGCAGGAATAGTCAAATTTGACGATGAACATGCCGTTGCAATGAAAGTAGAAACTCACAACCATCCAACAGCACTAGACCCATATGGAGGCGCAGGCACAGGAACTGGCGGAGTATTCCGAGATGTAATGGGAGTCGGAGCAAAACCAATCCTCTCTACAAACATGCTCTTCTTTGGACCACTTGACATTCCCCACACACAGCTACCTCCAGGTACAATGCACCCAAAACGCTTAATGAAAGGCTCCGTAGCAGGCATTAGAGACTACGGCAACAGAATGGGAATCCCAACCGCAAACGGAGGAGTTGCCTTTGATCAAGGCTATATAGGAAATCCTCTTGTCTATGCTGGAACAGTAGGCATAATGCCAAAAAATAAATACATTTGTAACGCTCAATCAGGAGACCTGATCCTGCTCGTAGGAGGAAAAACAGGAAGAGACGGCATCCATGGAGTCACTTTTGCATCAGTCGAACTAGAAGAAACATCTGAAAAAACTTCAAGTGGAGCAGTCCAAATAGGCAACCCAGTAGAAGAAAAAAAAACACTTGACGGTCTCCTAAGAGCAAGAGACTGTGATGCTCTCCCACTCTACAGCGCGATTACAGACTGTGGAGGCGGTGGGTTATCTTCGGCCATAGGAGAAATGGGAAAAGAGTTAGGCGTAGAAGTGCACCTAGACAAAGTGCCACTAAAGTACGCTGGTCTAGAACCATGGGAAATATGGATTTCAGAAGCACAAGAAAGGATGATATTGATAGTTCCACCAGAAAACAAAGAAAGCATACTTGAAATATTCAAAAATGAAAACTGTTTAGCAACAATAATAGGCAAACTCCGAAACGACAAAAAACTAGTATTATATCATGAACAAGACAAAGTAGCAGAACTAGAAATGTCCTTCCTACACTCAGTACCAAAAATAACAAGAAAAGCAAAATGGAAAAAAATAGAAGAAAAAGAACCAAATCTACCAGAAAAAATAACTTATGGAGAAGATCTCAAAAAAATATTAAGATCACCCAACGTCGCAAGCAAAGAATGGGTAATAAGACAATACGACCACGAAGTACAAGCAAAAACAGTGATTAAACCACTCCAAGGAAAAGCACAAGGACCCGGAAACGCATGCGTACTCAAACCAAAATATGACAGCTGGAAAGGTATAGTGATATCCAATGGAGTAAACTCAAAATACAGTGAAAATCCCTACAACATGACACTATCAGCAATAGATGAAGCCTTGCGCAACAACGTCTGCTGTGGAGGAAGACGCATTGCAATTCTTGATAACTTTAGCTGGGGAAGCCCTAGCAACCCTGAAACCATGGGCGCGCTCGTAAAAGCATGCGAAGCCTGTTATGATGGAGCCAAAGGATTTGATACCCCATTAATCTCTGGCAAAGATAGTCTGCACAACGAATACAAAGTAAAAGGCAAAACCATGGCAATTCCACACACCATGGTAATTTCTGCAATAGGTATTATACCAGACATAAGAAAAGCAATCACAATGGATCTCAAAAAACCAGGAACAAGCATTTACCTTGTCGGCGAAACCCTAGATGAACTGGGAGGTTCACACTATTTCATGGTTAATGAATTAACAGGTGGCAAAGTTCCAGGAGTCAACCTAGCACGTGCTAAAAAAACGATGGACCGTCTGATAGAAGCAATAGACTCTGAGCTAATCTTATCTTGTCATGATTGTAGTGAAGGGGGACTAGCGGTAACAGCAGCAGAAATGTCTTTTGCTGGAGGGCTAGGAATGACAATAGATTTAGAGCACGTTCCTACCAACTTAGAAAGAGAAGATAAGATATTGTTCTCTGAATCTAACAGCAGGTTCCTAGTTGAAGTAACAAATGAAAAAAAGTTCGAAGAAAAAATGAAAGAACTGCCATTCGCAAAAATTGGAAAAGTCACACAAGAACCAGAACTCAAAATAAAAGAAAGAAGAAGCTTAGACCCAAACATAGACGACAAGAAAAAACTAGTGATAAACGAAAAAATAAAAGACTTGAAAAATGAATGGGAGGCGACATTCAAATGGTAAAAGCCATCATATTAAGAGTAGAAGGAACCAACTGTGATGAAGAATTAGTCAACGCCTTCCAGCTCGCAGGAGCAGAAGTAACTCTTGCACACATCAATGAACTCCTGAAAAATAAGATATCCTTAGAAGACCACCAAATTCTTGCTTTACCAGGAGGCTTTTCACATGGAGATGACATCTCCGCAGGAGTGATACTAGCCAATCAACTCAAACAATTACTAGGAAAACAATTAAACAAGTTCATAGAAGAAGAAAAAGCTGTAATAGGCATTTGCAATGGCTTCCAAATCCTAGTAAAAACAGGCTTGCTACCCAATCTATCAGGAAACCAAGAACAAGAAGTAACTCTTGCATTCAACAGCTCAGGTCTCTTCAGAAACCAATGGGTACACCTAGAAACACAAAAAGAAAACACTTGCCCATTCCTGAAAAACATGGAAAACATATACCTTCCAATAGCACACGCAGAAGGAAGATTTATAGCAACACAAGAAACAATAGAACAAATAGAAGAACAAAATTTAATCGCATTCAAATATGTTGGAAACCCTAACGGATCAATAAATGACATTGCAGGAATAAGCAATTCCCAAGGAAACATTCTAGGACTAATGCCTCACCCAGAAAGATTCCTCCACCCATGGATGCACCCATACTGGACTCTTGAACAACCAGAACAAGGAGACGGAATCCAACTATTCAAAAACATAGTCGAACACGCAAAAAAGGTGTAAAAATGACCCTAGTTACTGAAACCAACATACCAACAAAACTCCTCAAAAAAGGAAAAGTCAGAGACATGTATGATCTTGAAGACTCTCTGCTCATGATAGCCACAGACAGAATCTCTGCATTCGACGTAGTATTTCCAAACGGCATACCCTACAAAGGACAATGTCTCACACAAATATCCCTATTCTGGTTCAACATGATGAAAGACATCATCGAAAACCACGTAAAAACAGCTGAACTAACCCAATATCCAAAAGAACTCCAACTCGAACAACTCAAAGGAAGAAGCATAATAATTAAAAAAACTGACGTTCTTCCAGTGGAATGTATCGTCCGAGGATACCTAGCAGGCTCAGGATGGCGCAGCTACCAAAAAACAGGAGAAGTATGTGGAATCGCTTTGCCTGAAGGCATGCAAGAAAGCGAAAAGTTTGATACACCCCTTTTCACACCATCCACAAAAGCAGAAGAAGGACACGATGAAAACATATCATTTGAAAAAATGAGCGAGTTAATAGGATCTGAACTAGCTAACCAAGTAAAACAAAAAAGTATTGAAATTTACAAAAGAGGTAACGAACACGCAAACAGCAAAGGAATGATACTCGCAGACACAAAATTTGAATTCGGTCTGCTAGACAACAAATTAATCCTAATAGATGAACTCTTAACACCCGACTCCTCGCGCTTCTGGCCAATGAACGAATGGAAACCAGGCAGCACACCTAATTCACTAGACAAAGAATACCTCCGCCAATACCTCTTAAAAAGCGATTGGAACCAAAAACCGCCAGCACCAACGCTACCTCAAGAAGTAGTTCAAGAAACCAGCAGACGCTACCTAGAAATATACAAAACATTAACAGGACGTGAACTAAATGTTTGACTCAGACAGATTCATACAAGAAAAAACCACTGAACTAGCAAACACCAAAGAAAACACAATAATTGCATGCTCAGGAGGCGTAGACAGCACAGTAACAGCAATCCTGCTACACAAAGCACTAGGAAAAAACTTACACTGTGTTTTTGTAGACACAGGATTCATGAGAAAAGACGAACCAGAAACAGTCAAAAAAATATTCAACACACTAAAAGTACCACTAACAATAATCAACGCACAAACCCGCTTCTACGAAGCCCTAAAAGGTATAACAGAACCAGAACAAAAAAGAAAAATCATTGGAAAACTCTTCATTGAACTATTTGAAGAAGAAGCCAAAAAAGTAAACGCTAAAAACCTCGCGCAAGGCACGCTTGCGCCTGACTGGATAGAAAGCGGAGGACAACTAAGAGACACAATCAAAAGTCATCACAACGTTGGAGGCCTCCCAGAACAAATGAACCTAGAACTAATCGAACCAGTACGAGACTTATACAAAGACGAAGTACGAAAAATAGGCCTTGCTCTAGGAATACCAAACGAATTCTGTCAAAAACAACCGTTCCCAGGACCTGGACTAGCAGTCCGTATTATGGGCGAAGCCACAGAAAAACGCGCGGAAATAGTAAGAAAAGCATGTGCAATAGTTGAAGAAGAACTTGAGAAAGCCGCAGAAGAAGGCAAGATGACGCTCCCATGGCAGTACTTCGCCGTGCTCATACCCATCAAAAGTGTAGGAGTCCAAGGGGATGCCAGAGCTTACGGATATACCATAGCAGTAAGGTCAGTTGAATCCGTTGATGCTATGACAGCGGACTACTCAAAAGTCCCACATGAAGTTCTAGAAAAAATTTCGGTAAAGATAACCAACACCCTAAAAGATAAAATCAACCGCGTTGTCTATGACATCAGCAACAAGCCCCCAAGCACTATTGAATGGGAATAGTTATATATCGCCTAATGCGATTAGTAACAGGTGCAGCTTTGGATAATACCTTTGTTAGATGCCATTGAATCGTGTAGTATCAACATACTACTTTCTTTTATTGTACTTCTCTTCTTTACTATCTTTCTTTCGAGAGTGTTCAACATAAAAGATAGGAAAAGATTCATGTTGGAACCAGCAGCCATATTCTTGATAATTGTGTTCTTTATACAGTTCATTTCGTTTTTTAGGTTAGATGATATTTTATATTTTGTGTTAAGCTCGACCCAACCTTTCATTGTTATTATTAAGGGTTTGGCTTTGGTTATAGCCATAACCGCCCTTTTAGGGGAATACACTTTAGTTAAAAAATTTGAACTCCGTTTGAGCGAAAAAGTACTGTTAGCTGTCCTGGTAGTGACTTCTATTTGCTTTTCGGTAATATACAAGAGCATGGGAACGGTCTGCATTGCCAGCTACTCGGTGGTTTTCTCTACAATGGTTAGGGGGTCAGGGCTTGAGCTATTTTATTATTTCCTATACAGCTTGATTGTTCTGTTGCCATTTTTCATCACTTTTGCCATATTTTACTTCTTGGTAGGGTTCTTGGACAAGGCGAGCCCTAAACTAAAAAAAGTGTTAAATCACATTATTTGCCTAGTATTGCTTTTCCTTGTAGTCTCTATTCTTATCAGTTCCTAAACTCTTTAAACACTATTGAATGGGAATGACACTCTCAAGACGCTGCGTAAACCCTTCTTTATGATTTTTATAAGTAAGATAATATAACACAGGCAATAAAAGCCAGAAAAAATGATTTACCAAGAAAAAAGAACCCACAAAACCAATAATAAAACAAGCCATGCCCATAGGATAATTCAACCCAAAAGTCCGCTCAACCTCATGCTGAGAATCAAATAGAAGTTTTGTGCCCCCAAGAAAAAAAGGCACCCAAATAAAACTAGGCTCCAGCAAAATAACAATCAAAGAAACTCCCATGCCTATGCCTAGCAAACGAGTCTCCAACCAAGAATACTCCTTTTTATATGCTAAGTACACAAGCAACAAGAACACCAAAGGATTCAAATAAAAGAACCACGACACCATAAAATACTTCTAGAAGCCAAAACTTAAAAACATTATCTTAAACCAGCACAGATAACATTAAATAAAACTATTTCAAAAATAACAGCTAAGGGGAACATAATGAAAGTATTAGTCGTTAACCTAGGAGGACAATGGACTCACAGGATATGGCGACGAGTAAAATACCTAGACTGTGAATCAAAAATACTCCCTCCAGACACCCCAATAGAACAAATACTAGATTCTGACGGCCTAATCCTCTCAGGAGGAGCCGTACGCATAGGCAGCGGAGGAGAAAAACTTCTCGATCCACTCACAGAATACCTAAACCAGTACGAAAAGCCCATCTTAGGACTTTGTGCTGGACACCAGTTCATAGCAATACATTACGGTGGCAAAAGCACTCCCGCAAAAAACCCAGAATTTGGTCAAGTAGAAATAGAAGTGATCGAGGAAAATGATATATTCAAAAACATTCCTAAAAAGTTCAAAGCCTGGACATCACACAACGATGAAGTAACAGAAGCCCCAAACTTCAAAATACTTGCTAAATCCAAAGAATGCTCAAACCAAGCAATGAAACACAAAACCAAACCAATATATGGCATTCAATTCCATCCAGAAGTAGAACATACAGCATATGGGGACCAAATATTTGAAAATTTTGTAAGAGCGTGTAAAAAATGATAACTCATGAAGAAATACAAGGAATAGCAAAAAAATATGACCGCCTCACAATTGGAGTCCTAGGAAGCCACTCAGCAGAAGAAGTTGGAATATCAGCAAAAGCAAATGGCTTCCCAATACTAGTAATATGTGAAAAAGGAAGAGAAGCACTATACGCTAAACATAACAAGTTACTATTTGATAGAGTATTTCTAGTAGACAAATTCTCAGATTTAGTCACTAAACCAGAAATTCAAGAAAAACTTAGAACAATAGGAACCGTGTTCATTCCAAACCGATCGTTTTCAGTATACGTTGGATGTGAAGGAATAGAAAAAGATTTTAGAGTACCAATGTATGGAAGCAGAACAATGCTAAAAACAGAAGACAGAAACATAGAAAAAAACCAGTACTACCTTCTAGAAAAAGCAGGAATACGAACTCCAAAACACTTCAAATCTCCAGACAAGATAGACCGCCTAGCAATAGTCAAAGTACAACAAAAAAACCATCCCCTAGAACGTGCATTCTTCTATCCAACAAACACAGAAGACTATTATGAACAAGCAAAAGAAATGATAAAAAAGGAAATCATAAGCGAAGAAGGACTGAACAACGCAAGAATAGAAGAATTTATTGTAGGACCACGCTTCAACGCAAACTTCCAAGGATATGCAGTCAAAGAAAAATTTGGAGACATAGACTTTGTAGGCTTCGAAGACAGAATTCAAACTAACTTAGCAGGCCTCCTAAACCTACCAGCAAAAGAACAACTAAAACTCAACCTCTACCCAAGAAATGAAGAAGTAGGTCACAGAGGCGTAACAATGCGCGAATCATTGAAACCGTTAGTCTACGAAGCAGCAGAAAAATTCAGAAGAATAGTCGAACAAGAATATCCACCAGGAATGTTTGGACTATTTTCACTACAAGGAGCATTACCATACAATCAAGAAACAGGACGCCCAGAATTTGTAGTATTTGATGTAAGTCCACGCATACCTGGCTGTCCATGTGTAGGACCAACTTCACCAGAAATGAGAAGACTTTCACTCAAACACCACCAAGACATACAATCACCACTAGACCTATCAATGATGGAACTCAAATACGCTTTCGGCAACAACGTCCTAAAAAACGTTATAACGTGAGTACAATGATAACAAAAAAACAAATTGATGACACTCTGGAAAACTACGGGAAAGAAGTAAGAATAGCAACGCTTTGCTCACACTCAGCACTGCAGATATTTCATGGAGCAAAACAAGAAGGGCTAAAAACTATTGGCATAACAACTCCACGCTCAAAACCAGTCTATGATGCATTCCCATTAAGCAAACCAGAAGATTACATTATGATAAATGAGTACAAAGACGTGTTAAACAAAGAAATTCAAGAACAACTAATAGAAAAAAATGCAGTAGTCGTTCCTCATGGATCATTCGTAGAATACGTAGGAGCAAAAAACATAGAAAATAAATTTAAGGTACCCCTGCTAGGAAACCGTAAAGTACTAGAATGGGAATCAGATAGAGAAAAAGAACGCGAATGGCTAAAAAAAGCAGGTTGCAAAGTTCCAAGACGATTCAAAAAACCATCAGAAATTGACCGCCCCTGCCTAATCAAATTTCCAGGAGCAAAAGGAGGAAAAGGCTTTTTCGTTGCAATAAACGAAGACGAATTCAACGAAAAGATTGGATCACACAAAGACTACATAATCCAAGAATTTGTGATAGGCGCAAGATACTACTTCCACTTCTTTTACACACCATTATTCCATGAAGGATACCAAGCAGGAGAAGGTAGACTAGAAATGCTTGGCATGGACAGACGCATCGAATCAAACATCGACGAATTGCACCGCTTTGGTTTCACTCGCAAAGAACTTGACACAGCCAAAATCCGACGAAGTTTCGTAGTCACAGGAAACCTCCCAATGACATTAAGAGAATCTCTACTACCAGAAGTCTTAGAAAGAGGAAAAGAAGTAATTGAAACCTCGAGAAAACTATTCTCTCCTGGAATGCTAGGACCCTTTTGTCTTGAAACAATAATCACACCAGACTTAGACATCTACGTTTTCGAAATATCCGCAAGAATTGTCGCAGGAACAAACCTTTACCCGTCCGGCTCACAATACTCACAGTACATCTTCAACAAATCCATGAGCACAGGCAGAAGAATAGCACACGAAATAAGACACGCTACTCGCACTGAACAACTAGAAAAAGTAACATTCTAAAGGTGGCAATACATGAAAAAAGCACTAATAAGTGTCTCTGACAAAACAGGGATAGTCGATTTTGCTAAAGCATTACAAAAAAAAGACATTGAGATATTATCTACAGGAGGCACAGCCAAAACTCTCAAAGAAGCAGGCATAAAAGTCACAGAAGTCTCTTACTACACAGGCTTTCCAGAAATAATGAATGGGCGAGTCAAAACATTACATCCAAAGATTCATGCTGCTATACTTGCAAACCGAAAAGACCCAGCACATATGAAACAACTAGAAGACCTAGAAATCGAACCAATTGATCTAGTCGTAACAAATCTCTATCCATTTGAAGACACCATCGCTAAACCAGTACAACTCTTTGAAGCAATAGAAAAAATAGACATTGGAGGCCCTTCAATGGTAAGAGCAGCAGCAAAAAATCATGACAGCGTATGCATTCTTACAAACCCAAAAGAGTATACGCCATTTCTTGAAGAACTAGAAACAGGAGCAATAAGCGAAGAAACACGAAGAAAACTTGCAATAAAAGCATTCCAGTTAACCGCTCACTACGACACAATAATAGAAAAATATTTAACAACCGCTCTCCCCGGAGAAAAAACCTATCCAAAATATCTAAACTTAACATACAAAAAAAACATAGACCTACGCTATGGAGAGAATCCACACCAAAAAGCAGCACTATACAAAGAACACAATATCAGAGAACCTTCCCTAGCCAATGCAAAACAAATACAGGGTAAACAATTATCATATAACAACATTCTAGACTTAGACGCAGCACTAAGACTACTCAGAGAATTCGATGAAATTACTGCTGTAGTACTAAAACATAACAATCCCTGTGGCGTTGCAACAGCAAACACTCTAGTCAATGCATACAAAACTGCTCTATCAACAGACAGCATGTCTGCATTCGGAGGGATAGTAGCATTGAACAGAAACGTGGACGAAGACACAGCAAAAGAGATCACTTCAATGTTCATGGAAGCAGTCATAGCCCCATCATACTCAAAAGAAGCACTTGACGTTTTTTCAAAAAAGAAAAGACTCCGAATCATGCAAGTAGACGGCATCACAACAAAAGAAAAAAAAGAATTAACATTAAGAAAGATTGCCGGAGGCATACTTGTACAAGACAAAGACACAGCACTACTTGAAGGAAGCATAGACCAATTACAAGTAGTCACCAAGCGAAAACCAACAGAAGAAGAAAAGGAAGCAATGCTTTTTGCTTGGAAAGTATGCAAACACGTAAAATCAAATTCAGTGATTTACGCTAACGCTAATCGCACCATAGGCATTGGTGCAGGACAAATGAGCAGAGTAGATTCATCAGTAGTAGGCTCAATGAAAGCAAAAAATGCTGGACTTGACACAAAAGGAACAGCTCTAGCTTCCGATGCATTCTTCCCGTTCAGAGATGGAATAGACGCAGCAGCAAAAGCAGGCGTAACAGCAATAATCCAACCGGGTGGATCAATCAGAGACCAAGAGATTATTGATGCATGTGATGAACAAGAAATAGCAATGGTATTCACAGGCATGCGCCACTTCAACCACTAGACCATAAAGTATATAACCGACTCTGGACTAACTAGAAAACATGGTGAACTGGAAGGGCGTTTCTGGAGTCTTGTTTGTACTCTGCGGAACCATATTTCTATTTTATCTGTTAGTAGGCTTTATCCTTGCACCAACACACTCACCAGAAGGACACCCCATAGATTTCGCAAGCAAAAAAGAAGAAGCAGTGATAATGTTTACTGTTGTAGGCTCTCTTTTCATTGGAGGCGTTTTAAGCTTAATAGGTGGAATTCAACAAGACGCAAAACAAAGACGCAAGAAAAATAAGAAAAAAAGGAAATTAAAATGAAAACACAACTAGCTCTTGTTCTAGCACTTTTTTTACTTTTGGGGTGCATTAGTGGAAACCAAGAATTCAAATCAAACGAACAATGCAAAGAAGAATGCCTGAAAACAGGATATGAAAACGGTAGTTGCTTACTTCCATCACAAGCAAAAGACGCAAGAATAAACTTCGGAAAATGTAAAATAAAAGACACTCCAACCTGCAACAACGAAGACTGCAAATGCTATTGCTTCAAAATAGAACCGCCAGAACCCCCGCTACAATGCATGGGAGGAACTGAATGTACTAACTGGTGCGAACGAGGCACGGATTCAATAATAGATGATTCAAACGGAAAATCTCACAGAATGTGGAACGCATCAGACGCACCTTGCTGTTGCAGTGAAACCAAACACCATTCATTTAATCAAATAAACGACGTTCTAAAACCAAAATTAGGGGATATAGTAATATTCAATGGAACAGCAAAAATTTTAAAAGGATTTTACCTTCAACCAAAAGAAGGAGAAGACTATTGCTTGTTCTTAGATAAAAGTCAACACATAGATGAGTTCCGAGAAGGGAAAAATATGAGCATAGGTGGAAAAGTTGAGGGAAGAACCATAGACCATGGCCCATGTAACGATACAAAAAAACAACAATGCGGAAAACACCTTGAATACTGCATAAAAGTAGAAAAATTAGAATTAATCAAAAACTTAAACTCCTGAATCTTTAGCCCAACGCATTACTTCACGCATAGCCCGAACCTGGAATTCCAGTTCTTTCTTCTGCTTCTCAATTTTTTCTTTATTCATTGCAGCTAACTGACGATTAAATTCCATTCTCTGTTGAACTTCCTCAGACATTTTTTCTCTCTTCTTACCAATAGAACTAAGCCTTGATTCCTTAAGTCTCAGACGATACTCTTCACTCTTCACAAAAATTGAGAGCCGTTTATTCCACTTCTTATGATTAATCAAATGCATTGGAGGCTTAACCAGCTCATAAACTTCCCGATACTCCCCATCAGTCATCAGTTTAAGCTGATGTTCCCAATATAAAGGAGATAACGCGCGTTTCATTGAGTCAGAAACTTTATCAGTATCCATGTTTTTTTGTCTGTGCCCCCACTCTTTAATCTGTTCATCAAGATAATCTATTCTTTTTCTTTTCTCTCCAATCTGTTTTTCAAGTCTTTGTGTGGTTGGATAAACCAATCGCTTACCTTGAACCTTGACAATTCCTGTTTTCAAGTATGATTGCATTGCTTTTGCTCTGCTTTCCGTCATTTCAGGAACTTCTTTTTTCAAGTCAATGAAAGAACCAATTGTCTTAGGCATATCAAGTATTAAACGAAGAACATGTTTTAAAGGTTTTTGCTCGAAATGTATTTAAGACTCTTTGGAGTAAAAATTGTGAATGAGAGAGAACAAAAAAAGCCAAATTGAAGTTCACGTTGCAGGCATTTGCTTGCGCGAAGAAAACGGAGAAAAGCAGGTTTTGGTTGGGCTTAGAACTGAACAAAGAGAAATTTATCCAGGCAAATGGGAATGTGGAGGCGGACAAGTCAAGCCGGGGGAAGGCTTTGAAGACGCGGTCAAACGACAGTTCAGAGAAGAATTTGGAGCTCTAGTGGTACCTGTCGGTGTTGTGGGTGTTTATGAGATTGACTTTTCTGGAGGAAAGATTCCAGGAGTTGTTTTTGCGTGCAAGTTTGAGGGATATGTTAACGGAGAGAGTCCGCAAGTTGATTTCAGAGAGTTCAGAGAATGGGCGTGGCTGCCTGTTTCAAATTTGGAAAACAAAAATTTTATTGAGGGCATCCCAGAGAACATAAAAAAAGCAGCAGAACTGCTCTAACTGCTTTCTCGATATTTTTTGAATGCTTGTATAACCCGTGTTTTATTTGGGTGGTAGGTGCGCGCATATTTTTCTATTTTGGCTATCACTTTTTTGTCTGTATCAATTCTTTTGATGTGTGTGTCTACTATTTTATGGTTTTTGTTGTTGAGAAATGCTTGAATTATTTTTACTTGATGTTCTGGATCTATTAGTTTTCCTTTGCTTAGTATCATACGCTTGGAAGAGTATGGTAAAATTTTGGGCTTTTTGGACTTCTCGCTTTTTCGGCTTTGGGTTATTCCCAAGTCAATACTGATGGTTTGACGGGATACTCCAAGGGTCTTCCCTATTTCTTCTTGTGTAAGCCCTAGCGAACGCAAGTCTTCTGCTCTCTTTTTTCTTTGATGTACGGCGCGTTTCTTTTCACTTGGGGAGGGTTCCTGTTTCTTGATTCGTTCTCTTTCTATTTGCTTTAGTTTCAGTCCTGCTGAAATGTCCGCGCCTTTTATTTTCGTTCGGAACGCTTTTTTTTCTGCTGGTGTCATTTTTCCAAACAATCCTTTTTTCAAGTGTTTTTCCGCTTTTTCAAGTATTCCAGTTTGACGGAGCTCTGGGTCGATGTTCTTCAAGTCTGCTTTTTTGATTCTTGCAGCAACTTTTTTAGGAGATTGTTTTTCTCCAAACCCCTTCTTTTCTGCAGTTATCACAATCAATCTAGCTTGTTCGTACGGGTTCCCAAGCAAATCAATTGTCTTAAGCTTGGATTTCTTCGAGCTGATAAAACGTCTATGATCTTTCCCGGTTATGCGGATTCCTTCTTTCTTAGCAAGATCAGCGACGAAATCAGACACTTTAGGATTCTGATGGTTAAAGAAGAAGAAAAAGTTTAAAGGTTGTTGGGAATTGTATCTGGGCTTTAAGTGTCCACTGAAAAATCCTTTTAAGAATGCTTGCCGGTCCTTACGGTTATCAAATAAGTGCTCGATCACAGATTCAGCTAGAATATTGTTTTTTGTTTTTGCTTTTGGATTAAAACCCCATGCATCAATCAAATATTCGTATGTTGCCTTGGAATTGACTCTTATGTCATGACTTCCATCTGGTTTTACGTGGAGGTCCGGTTCTCTACCAAACAGTTTTTTGTGGAGTTTAAGGTACTTTCCCTCCAAATCACTGTACTTTGGAGCAAGTCTGCGTATGAGATATCCATTGGTTTTGGTATGAGATGCTCTTCCAACTAATACGCCCAAATATTCAAAAAATTGGGGTCTGACATGCTCAAGGTTTGTTTTTGGAACTTTAAAATGTTCCCAATCTTTGGGAGATATGTGTATACTTATTTCTTTCCCTTCCAAAGTTTTTATCACTCTTTTCCGAGCATATCCTCTTTTTGATTTTTTTGGCATTCATTCTATTTGATACAGAACAAACTTAAAAAATTATTGCTTAGATGAGGGCCATTAAGACAACACCCATTATTATAGATAATATTCCAATTACTTGATTTATCTCGACGCGCTCTTTCAAGAAAATGAATGCTAGGATAACAGTTACAGCAGGAAAAGCTGCTGCAGTAGGAGAAACAATAGAAACAAATTCTTTAGTTGCAAGACCAAGATTTAATCCAATGAAAGCAATCACTTCCAAAAAAGCATTCAAAAGGATAAGTGGGACTACACTCTTAACAGGAAAATTAATGCTCTTCTTTGTTAATGGAGCAAAAATTAACATACCTACCACTAAAATAGATTTTATTAAAAGCACAGGCAAGTATGGACCAACAACTACAACCACTTTACCAAGATAAGCAAACATTAACCCCCAAGCAAACATAGCATAAAATGCGTAAGGAATTCCCTTCATCAAAAATTTCCTAGATGTCCTCAATTCAACAAAACTTGTGGAAGCTAAAATCACTCCAACAACAGTCAAAACTATTCCAATTTCTCTGGAAAAAGTTAGCTGCTCACCTAAAAAAGCAATGCCAATCAAAGCAGCAATCATTCCCCAAGACGCAGCAACAGGACTTATCACAGAAAGTTTCCCGACTTCTATAGCCTTATAAAAAGCAACAAATCCCGTGCTCCACAACACGCCTAAAACCAAAATCATTAAAGAAACGTCAGGAGAAGGAATCTGAAAACCAGAAGTAAAAGCTATGAACAAAACCAAAGGAGGAATACCAAGCAAGTGAGAATAAAACAAAACCTTGTAATAACTCTCTTTTTGAATTGCTAGTTTTCCAACAAAATCAGCAGTACCCCATCCAACAAGTGGAATAAGAGCATACAAAAAGCCAAGCGAAAAATCCATTACTTGTTTTTCTCCTGCAAGCTTTTTATTGTTTCCCAGGCAAAAGCAACGCCGGTGAAAACAATGATGGGTGGAATGGATCCAAGACAAATGAAAGCAATGATGAAACAAATGGGTATCAAACAGAAAACTATTGATGCCACTGAAGTTATAATTAAAACTGGAGAAGGTGAACTACTAATCTCAAACCCGCAAGTCACCGAAGTTGTAATGCAAGGGGTTAAAACGTATCAGGTAATGGGAGAAGTCAGTGAACGTACAGGGAAAAAGTATACTGAAGAAGACGTAAAACTGGTAATGGAAAAAGCTGGGTGCTCTAAAGAAAAAGCAAAAAATGCATTAGAAAAAAATGATGGAGATATTGCAACAGCAATTGTTAACCTAGAATAGGTTTTGCAATTACCGGATGCAAAATACCACCAAACACGGATTTAACAGTAATGTTTACAGGGAACAACTCTCCTTCTTGTACATCTGCAGGCATTTGTCTGCAGATAGTATCAGCATACTTTTCAATGAAAAAACAACCAGTTGAATGCTCTACGCTCATTTCTCCAGGAGTTAAAGAATAGATTTTGACAGGTTCTTCAGCTGAATAAACAAAACTCTGGTTTGCTGAAACTAAAAGAAGACCCTTAGGAACAGAATAATCCAACCCAGGAGAAGCTTCGTCAAGAACAGCTAACGTCTCTGTTAAATTCCCTATGAAAACTTTAACGTCTGTTCCCTGCTCTTCTGCTTTCACTCCAGAAACATTCAAAGCTTGAACCAATTCAAAAGAATTTTCTGGAGTCACAAAGAAAAAATCGTTTGGTTCACTGTAAACGATTGTTGCATTAACTCCGTTAGATAAAAGCATAGCTTCAACTTCACTTGCTTCCACTGTTTCCTCATAATCAACATCAGAACTAAACCCATAACCAGTAACATTCAAAACTTCTGCCTCACCTAGTTCATACTCAGTGTCAGTAGGCGGCTTGTAAACCCTTGGGTTTTCGAGCGCGACAACTTGAAGTTTACCTCCACTGAAAATTGCATCAATAGCAAAAGTTGTTACTTGTCTGTTATTAGTATAAGTAAATATGTATGCTGGAACTTCCTCTGGCATAGTAATATTACTCAATTCTCCAGAAGGATATTTAGCAAGCAGTACTTCTGGAGGAAAATTTACTTTCGCAGGCACTCCAATAGAATCAAAAGTAAAACTGAAAGGAGGTGCTCTAAACGTAGTCATCAAAAAGTATCCAACTCTTTCAGTATTTTCTGGTTTAACCTTTAATTGGATGGTATAAGCATACAATCCAGTTTCTCCTGAATTTTCCTGTTTTGAAATGTTAACTTGTTCTACTCCAGAAATATTCAACAAAGAAGCATTAATAGCTTCTTCATTACCATAATTAGAAAAACCAATAAGGAAAATGCTCTCTTCTTTGCTCACAACCATTCCATTTGCTTCACCCATATAACGCTTTGATTGTTTTATGGTTGGAAATTCAGTTGGTGGTGTGCTGTTATCATCAATAGGTGGATTCGTAGGCTCTGGAGCATTCTGAGTCAAAAAGTAACTGATTGGTCCTAAGACCAAACCTAATGCAACAACAAACAAAAATATTGATTTAGTTCTTGGAGAAACCATGTTCCTTCTTTCTATAAACGAAAATATTTAAATAGTAATGCTTTCCTAAGTAAGTTCCCTCATTCTGCGTGCACAGCAGGAGTTGAATTATAATGGTAGATAAAGGAACATTCGTGCAAATAGACTATACCGGAAAAACCAACGGAAAAGTCTTTGACACTACACTACAAGCAGTAGGAGAAAAAGAAGGTTTTGAAAAAAAGAAGTACTCCGCAATGCTTGTTAAAACTGGAGCAGGAGAATTAATCAAAGGAATAGATGATGCCCTGCTTGAAATGAAAGAAGGCGACAAGAAAGTATTGAAAATACCAGCAGAAAAAGCCTATGGACAAAGAAAACCAGAACTGGTCAAACTAGTTCCAATGAAAGTCTTCAAAAAGAACGACATAAAACCAGTCCCAGGCATGATTTTGAATCTGGATAACATGTCAGCAAGAATCCAAAGCGTTAGTGCTGGAAGGGTAAGAGTAGACTTTAACCATGAACTAGCAGGAAAAGACCTTGACTTTGATTTGACACTCACAAAAGTTCTCAAAACCAACGAAGAAATAATCAAAGCAATTACTTCTCGCAGTCTTCCTGAAGCAGAAATCAAAGTAAAAGAAAACAAATGCGAAATCGAAATCAAAACGATGGGCAAAGAATACCCAGCAAGGAAAGCATTTGTGATAAACAGGATACTCGACATGGTAGAAGGTATCAAAAAAGTAGAAGTTGAAGAAACCTACGAAAAACCTACAATAACCCTAGAAGATGAATAAAACAGTAAAGATATTTAAACCTTGAACGAGTAAAGATAAGCTATCTGTTTCTAGGTGCATTAAATGGAAAAAGAAATTAAAAAAGGAACGACAACTATTGGCTTGCGCGCTAAAGAAGGAATTGTACTAGCTTCTGAAAGCAGAGCAACCATGGGAAACCTAATAGCCAATAAAGAAGTCGAAAAAATATTCAAAATACAAGATCACATAGGCATGACAACCGCAGGAAGCGTAGCTGATGCCCAAGCACTAGTAAGACTATTACGAGTAGAAACAAACCTATATCAAATAGAACGCGAAAGACCAATCAACTTAAAAGCAGCATCCACTCTCCTATCCAACGTTCTACAACAAAACAAATATTTCCCATACTGGGTCCAACTCTTACTAGGCGGCTATGACAACGGACCAAAACTATATTCACTTGATGCCGTTGGATCAGTCATAGAAGAAAAAGTTACGTCAACAGGCTCAGGCTCTCCTTTTGCTTATGGAGTTCTCGAAAGCAGGTATAAAGAAGGACAAGGAATCGAAGAAAACCTCAAACTTGCCGTGGAAGCACTCCGCTCAGCCATGGAAAGAGATGCAATGTCAGGAAACAACATAAACCTGGTCAAAATAACAAAAAAAGGATACGAAAAAGTAGATTCTTCCAAATACCTGACTAAATAAAAAAAACCCAGCGAAAAATTGAGGGGACTTGTGATGGAAATCACAGAAATAGACGATATTATAAAAGACAAAGTGCCAAGCGAAGCTTTGGTCACAAAAACCCTAATGCAGGCATCAGAAGTAATAATTTTCACAAAAAACCTGCCATTATTCCTAGAGGACGAAAAAATCGTCAAAGGCCTAGCAGCCGCATTAAAACGAAGAATACACATACGTTCTGATCCATCAATGGTAGAAGAACCAGCAAACGCAGAAAAAAAGATAAAAACACTCGTACCAGAAGGTGCAGGAGTAGGAACCATAGGATTCGATGCTAACCTCAGTGAAGTAATCATAGAAGCAGCCAAGCCAGGCCTAGTAATAGGTAAACATGGAATGACACTCAAAAACATTGCAATCAAAACTGGATGGTACCCTCAAATACTACGCATACCCACCAGCAGATCCAAAGTAATCAAAGGCATCCGCTATAACCTACTAAAACATAGCAACGAACGCGTCAAAATCATGAAGGAAATATCCAAACGCATTTACAGAGAAGGCAAAAGTACAGACTGGGTCAAAGTAACCGCGCTTGGAGGAAGCAGAGAAGTAGGAAGAAGCTGCTTTTTAATTAGCACACCAGAATCAAACGCTCTCTTAGACTGTGGAGTAAACGTAGCAAGCACAAACAACGCGTACCCAATGCTTGACTCACTTGGCTTTCCGCTTGATGAACTAGATGCAGTAATCCTCTCACACGCACACTTAGACCACTCAGGTTTCATACCATACCTTTACAAATATGGATACACAGGCCCAACCTACTGCACCACACCAACACGAGACATCATGGCCCTTCTGCAATTAGACTATGTTGACGTAGTAGCAAAAGAAGGAAGAGACGCACCATACAGCCAAAGAGACGTCGAAAAAATGATTAAATACACCATCACAAGAAACTATGGTGAAGTCACAGACGTTGCTCCAGACATGAGAGTAACATTCCATAACGCAGGACACATCCTAGGCAGCGCGTCAGTACACATGCACTTAGGAAGAGGCGCGCACAATTTATTGTATACAGGTGACTTCAAGTTTGGATACACCAAACTATTCAATCCAGTACACATGAAATATCCAAGAATTGAAACCCTGATAATGGAAAGCACATACGGCGGACCAAGAGCAATCCAACCTGCACGATACATCAGCGAAAAAAACCTGGTTAAAACAGTCCAAGAAACCGCCAAAAATGGAGGTTCAGTACTCATTCCAGTATTTGCTGTCGGCAGGGCACAAGAAATAATGCTTGTTCTTGAAGAATACGCAAAGAAAAACAACTGGGATATTCCAATTTATATTGATGGAATGACACGTGAAGCATCAGCAATACACACAGCATACCCTGAATTCCTACGCAGAAACGTCAAAAAGCGCATTCTTCACAATAATAGTCCTTTTGACTCAGACATATTTATCGTAGTCGACAAAACAAAAAGAGAAGAAATCGCAGAAGACAAAGGTGCTGTAATTCTATCACCCGCAGGAATGCTTACTGGAGGACCAAGCGTAGAATATTTCAAAGCACTCTGTGAAAACCCAAAGAATGCGATCATTTTCGTTGGATATCAAGGAGAAGGCTCACTAGGAAAGAAAGTTCAAATGATGGGACTAAGAAAAAACCATAAAGGAATTCCAATGCAAGTAAACGGAAAAACCAAAGAATTCAAAGTCAACATGCGCATTGAAACCATTGAAGGCTTTTCCGGGCACTCAGACCGCAATCAACTCCTAGGCTTCTACAAACGCCTGCAACCAAAACCAGAGCGCGTAATAACCGTGCACGGAGACGAAAAAAGTTGTGTCAACCTAGCGCGCACTTTATCATATAACTATAAAGTAGAGGCAACTGCCCCAAGGGACCTAGATACAATAAGGCTTAGATGAATTAATGATGGAGTAATTTTTGGATTAGTGAATCAGAACGTTTTGTATATTTCACACTTTTCTTGAAATAATATTGAGCAGACTTAAAATCATTTTTTGAAAGATTCTTTTCTAACTCATGAATAATAGTATCATGCAACTGCTTTTGTACATGTGAATCTATTTTGAACTTACATTTTTTTGATTCTGAAAGATCAAAAAAGGAAGTTGCGAGCGACTCTGCTAACACTGCTACTTCAAGCTTTTCTGTTTTAGATTTATACTTTTTTGTTTTTGTTCGATAATCTGCATCCAAATCAACTATTTTAACTATTCCAAAAGGGTGCTCGTTATCCTTTTTATGTTCTCTAACAAAATTTTCTGGTTTAGTATCAGTATACATAATTCCATGATTAAACAATTTCACCACAGACTTTGTAATCTGCTTAGTAACATCAACAAGTTCATCAGGATTTGAAAAACTTTCTTCTGCCAAATTTTTTGAGATAAATCGCCTATCCGCAGCAAAACCAGAACCGATAAACTCATGCTCTTCAACTAAAACCCCTTTCATTAAAGGATGTTTGTCATTGAATTCTATGTTCATCATTCTTCTAACCTTCTTAAATTTTGCTGCTGGAACAAGATGATAAATTTTGTCTGCGATTTCTTTAGTTTCTTTTGCAACTTCCATATGATTAGCAAGAGACCAACCAAACAAAGGAAACTTATACACTCTAGGTTTGTCATCAACTACAGCGATAACTCTCCTTGTTGCTCCTTCTCTTGACTTATAAGCAGGTAAGATAACTCCATGATGTTTTCCGCTTTTAACGTACTCGCTCCCATTAACATGAAAACCAGTACCTTTCAAACCAATAGCTTTAACATGCGCGCCGCCAACCTTGTCTTTAAACGCATCCAATGCCATTTTTTTCTTTGAACCACCCGCTCTTCGAATTACTGCGCGTCTATGAATGTTAAAAAGAGCTGTGGTGTCTATGAAAATCTTTCCTTTTTTATCAACTTTAGGCTTGCTAAACTTTTTTTCTTTTAATTGTTTTCTGATATGGTTAGCGTTGAAAGATTTTCTAGGCATGTTTTACACCAATAGGATATTACACAGAACGACTTAAAAAGGTTTTTGCAAATCAGTTTGTCCAGTAGCGGTGAGTCTTCGTAAAATTACGTTCCGCCTCTACGAGATCCCTGAACAGCAAGTCTTCAGTCTTTTGGGCTTTCCTGAGTACACGAGAAGCAATAGTAGGACCTACTCCCCTCGCAGTCAAAGCTATGACCACGTCTCTACCATGCGCGTTTACTAGTTTGGCTATGCGCACAAGCTTCTTTTTTTCTTCGCTTTCTTCTTTGGTAAGTTTCTTTTTTTCAAAGAGTTTTTTCGCGCCTCGCTTCTGTGCGTATGTTACCATTGAAGCTCCGCATTTAGAACAGCAAATTTCTTTTGGCAGGTCTCTTATTTCAGAATACCAGGAGTGATGACAGTAAGTGCATATCATGTGAGCATTTTTTGAGAGAATGCGTTCTTTGACTAATTCAGTGATATCTGCCAGTGCGCGTTCGGGTAAGATTAAGTCTGTGCCTCCTTTGGCAAAGGAAGTGAATTCGCTTGGTTTTGGAAGGTTTGCTTTTTTTATTTTGATTTTCTTGTTTTTGATTAATTCAAGCACTTCTTTGGTTTTTTCTATGTCCAGTTTTTCTGTGAAGAGAGTGCGCAATACTTCTTTTGCTATTGGTGAGTCTATAACTGCTTCAATAATTTTTCGAATGCCAATGCGTTGATAATTAGCGCCTTTTTCTAGCAGACCAAAGCGTTTAGCAACGTGCACAAACTCGTATTTGAATAGTGATGAACGAGCAATGTTTTCTGTTAGAATTGCACCCACTGCTTTTGGTTCAATCTCGATCAAAAATTTTTCTATTAAGTCAGGTCTTGCTATTGTCGGAAATTCAAACATTATGCGGTACGCATCTGCGCGCATGCGGATTGTTCTCCCAGTGATTGATGTTAATAGTGCTGCAATCACTTTACCAAGTGTTTCGTTTACTAGCGAGCCAAAGTGAGAGTGCATGAACACTATCGTGCCGTGAGATTCTAAAATGATTGTTTTGTCATCTGGAACAAAACCGCTTTTTTTCTGTTTTTTGATTGAATCCAAAGCAACGCGTTTAGCGTTTTTAGTTATTAGTTTAGAATCTATTCTGGCTTTTCTGCGGAGCGCGCCTACTGCTTGAGCTACTTCAAATGGAACAGGAATTTCTGATCCTTGCCAGTCAGGAATTGCTGCAGTAATATCTGAGGCTGGTTCGACTATTACTTCTCTTTCAGCAATGTCTAAAACATGCCAGGGAGTTCCTTTGCTTATGAAAGTTATGCCTGGTTTAAGATTCTCTGCTACAAACGATTCGTCCAACATAGCAACGTTGGTTCTTGTCAACGCGTTTTTAACAAAGAATCGTTGTTCATCTGGGATCATTGAAACTGAACCAAAATAGTAGAAAAGAGTACTTTTACTTTTTTTGTAGTTGTCTGGATCAAGCCAGATGTAACGTTCAGATGCTAACTGATCAAGCACGTCAAGAAAATCATCGTACTCTAAATTTCTGTAAAGATAAGAACGCCGGACAAGTTGGAATGCTTTCTTTATGTCAATTCTGCCTGAATCCATTGACAAGCCGATAAGCTGGTGAGCAAGAACGTCCAATGCTCCTTCATGGAGTCTGACATCTTCTAGCTGTCCTTTTAATGCTCTTTCAGCGATTACTACTGCCTCTAAGATATCCTCTGCATTTGAACAGATAACAATGCCTTTCGGCTTCTTTTTTATTGAATGACCGGACCTTCCGATACGTTGGACTAGTCTGGAAGCTTGTCTGGGAGACATGTACTGAGTTACTAGGTCTATGCTACCTATGTCAATACCAAGCTCAAGCGATGAAGTTGCAAAAAGTCCCTTTACCGAACCGTCTTTGAATTCTTTTTCTGCCACTATTCTGACTTCCTTGCTTAACGAAGAATGATGAACTTTGATTCCGTGTTTTGTGTCCCATGCACTCATTCGTGAGGAGAGAAGTTCTGTCATTGAACGAGTGTTAACAAAACATAACACTGAACGATGCTGATCTATGAGTTCGTGAAGTCTTCTTAGCCTTGCAATGACTGGAGCTGTTACGTGTAGTTCAGAGATTAATTTTTTGTCTTCTTTTTTCGGCATGGGATGTTCGATGGTGAGGTCATAGTTTCTTTCAGAAGATGCATTCACAATTTTAGCGTCGCGGTATGTACCTGCTAAAAACTTTGCAGTTTCCTCTGGGTCTCCCACTGTAGCAGATAATCCAATCCGCTGAAATTCGCCTGTGCGTTCCACTAAACGCTCCAGGGCGATGCTCAATTGAACGCCTCTCTTGCTTTCTACGAGCTCGTGAATCTCATCAATGACCACACGATGCACGTGAGTGAGGTGCGCGCCCATTTTCCGAGCAGGGAGGATGTTTTGGAGTGTTTCTGGTGTCGTTATGAGGATTTGTGGAGGGTTTTTTGCTTGTTTTGAGCGTTGGTAAGGGGTTGTGTCTCCATGACGCACTTCTAGAGTCAAACCAAGCTTTTCTGACCACCACTTCATCCTGTCAAGCATATCTCTATTCAATGCTCTTAATGGAGTAATGTAAAGTACTTGTATGCCTAGCGCTTTTGGGTTTTCCATTAATTTTGAAAATATTGGAAGAAAAACAGTCTCAGTTTTTCCCATTCCAGTTGAAGCAAGAACTAGAGTATGACGCCCAGAAGATACTACTGGAATGGCTTTTTCTTGAATTGGTGTTGGCTGTTCAAAACCTCGTTCTTTGAGGAGCGTTCTGACTGATGGATGCAAACTATCAAAAACCGTTTTCACGCTGAAGATTATGAATAAGGGATATTAAAGGGATTTGCCTGGATTTTTCCTAGATACGACTGTGCTCTTTCAATACTTTTTTTATTAGTGACTTCATTTCGCTTGCGTTTTCAATTTCTTTCCTAAAATGTTCTCTTCTGGCTGAGAATAGTTCTTGGAATTTGTTTTCTTCAGGAAAACGCCATGGCTTGTCTAGATTAAGACGAGCATCTTCTTCTTCGTACTCCTCCATTTTTTTAAGAATTAGTGGACCTCTGGCTTCTATGATCCCAAGCCTCCTGTGTTCTATTTCCAGAGCAAGCAAAGATGCAGAGGTGTGTTCTCCTGTCTTGATTGAATGTTGGAGTTCTTCTAAATGTTTTTTGTATTCTGGCCCTCTTTTCTTTTTAGAAAGTGCTCCAAAATGATTTTCTAAAACTCTCCTGATCTTATGTTCTTCTGAACCCACTTTTAATTCAGTTCTTTTTTTCACTCTTGCGGCCATGCTATCATTAATAATTTCTCAAGGAGAGATTAAAAAGCTTTAGTCTTTGATTATCAGGTAGTTGGCTGCTAGGATGAACGCTCCCCCTAGAAGGATGTTTGCCGTGAAAAGTTCCCCTAAGAATAGAGAAGCGAGTATTGCGCCTACCACCGGCTCAAGCAAGAGTATCACTCCAGACTCAGAAGCAGGTACTTTCTGCGCGCCTTTGAAGTAAGCTAAGTGTGTGACCATTCTCGCAACCACAGCGAAAAGGAATAGATATATCCAGATTTCCCAGGAAAAATCAAGAGAAAAATCAATTATGGAAGGCTCTTGAGTCAGAGTTATAGCTAGGGGATAGGACAAAGCTATGAAAACTAGGATGAAGAACGTGCACACAACCAATGTTGTCACAGGATGATATCCTTTCTTTCCGCAAATTCTTCCAAACAACACCCAGCCTGAAAGTGCAAGTCCTGCAAGAAGAGCAAAGAACAAGCCAATCGGATTGAGTGTTCCTGCTTGGAAAGGATTGACCAGCATAACAACCCCAGCAAGAACGAGAATCACTGCCACAATTTTCTTCTTGGTTATTTTTTCTTTCAAAAATAAATTACTAAAGATGATTGTCCACAAAGGCTGAGTGTACAAGAGTAAAACAACAACAGCTACTGGAACTCCAAGAATTATTGGAATGTACTGAGATAGTACTATTATCGCACTAATCAAACCAAAAATAAAGTATGTCTTGAGCATTTCTTTTTTCAGTTGACACTCTTTTCTTAAGAATAGAAGAGGTAAAAGGAGAAAAACAAAAAGTGAAGGAAGAACAGACAATTGATAAAGAGATAAACCCATATCTGCAAATATTTTACCCCCAAAGACTATCAACCCAGCAAATAGACCGGAGAGTATAACAAAAAAATATTCTGGTTTCACATCAGAGATTATACGCTAAGAGGTATTATTTACTTAGTATTAGAACAATAAGAGTACTATCCCAAATACGTTTATCTCTGGAAATGTCCGGAATCACGCTTTATGAGACTTTGCTAGTTTCTTCTTAGCAAATATTACTACTCCAGACACTATCACAGCCAAGATAATCAAGGAAAACGCATTAGCTGGATTCATGAGAATTTTTGGTTCTTTTAGACTGTAAAACAAAGCTCCCCCAAGGAATAGTATCATGAAGCCTGAAACCAGCTTGAGTGCTTTCACTTTCTCCACATCAAAGCTTTTGCCTCCCATTTTAGTGGCAAACAATAGCACTATGCACGCCAGTGGCAGCACGTAGATCATGTTGTAGAGCAGTAGATAGAGGAAAGCATCGAAGAAGGGAAAAGCGCCTTCTTGTAAGTCAGTTATGTATATCAATGGAAACCCTGCAGTGCATATCATTTCATAGATGTTTACTGTTGATGCAAACACTACTGTTGCTGCTATCAGCACTGGAAGAGAATCTATGCTCATCAGTTTTTTTGCTTTTTCAGGAATGGTTTCTTTGGTGCTTGTTGGAAGAGTAAGAGAAACACCTTTTTTAAAGAAGAAATAGTCTTTAATGTTTATTACTCCAGCGATTACGGCTATCACAGCTGCTATTATGACAAGGTAAGAAAACTTTCCAGCATCTAGAATGAAGCCCGAAAAGATGTAGAGCGCGAGCATGGATAAGAGGTATATCAGGCCAGAGATGAAAACGAACACTCCTCCGACAATCAATATTTTTTTCCTTGAACGAGCCATCATTAGTATACTCAACAAAAACGTCAGGATGAAAAAGGCACAAGGATTGAAACCGTCTGCAAGACCTATCAAAAGAGTAGTAATAACAAGAGGATTATTTTCAGTGTCTATCTCTATTTTCCCGATGAATGGCCAGTCAAGAAGAGTTATAACATCAGTTTTTATAGTGTCTCCTCCAGAGGCATTCATTGGAACAAACATACTTTCGTTGAATTCAAGCAGCCAAGAATCTTCTATCTTCACGGCATTCTCAAAAACTATCTCGCCATAAGCTATTGGAGCTGGTTCTGGAGTAACGCTCTCTATTTTTATCCCAGATAATGTCAGGTTTTCCAAAGCGTCGGTAATATTCTCTGAGAGGAGTGCCTTCCGTAGAATATCACTTGAAACAGTTCCTTCACCCGTTCGAACCAATAACCGTCCCTTTGACCACACTTTTAGAGGAGCCCCTTCTAGTGCGTTTAAGTCTAGTTCATCAAAGCTGGAATTTCCGTTGAGCAAAGCGCACTCACGGCTTCCCCGTTTTATTTGTTCTTCTCCGTTGAACACTTCCAAGCGCCCAGCAAACACAGTGTTATTAACAAACAGCCGTGGAACAGATGCTTCGCCACCATACACATTTGAGTACTGTGTAAGCAAATTATAGTTTTCATCACCCCAGCTGTCGAATGAGTATTCTATTATGACTAGATGAGGATATACTCTTGGCCATTGACCAAGAGCCAGTGGATCTGTGACCTTGCAATTGTTACAGAATGTAGCAGTAAAGTAAACAGCACATGAGTTGTTAGTCTCAGAAGCATAGACTAAAGACAAGTTTAAGACTAAGAGAAGTACAATCAAAAGGGAAAAATTTATTCTTGACAGATTAACACCTCATTGAATGGTATATTATTGGAACAACATAGCTTAAACAATTAGGTTTTTGAATACCTATTCAAGAAGAAGGTGTCTCACACTGAACCTGCCAATTGAAGTCAAACAGCTCCAAAAGAGCAAACAAGCAGTTTTTAAACCATAAAAAACAAAATAACTGCATGAACGTCGAGAAAGCAGAAAAAGAACTCATGAAAATACACGAACTCAGAGACGAACTACTCGATAAGCGGAGGCTATTAGTCCGAAAGTGCGCGATGGGAATAAGAGCAGTGCATATAGAAGACTATAAGCTTGCACACCAAAAGCTGAAAGAAGCAAAAAAAGAGTTTGGAGAACTGAGAGAAAAAACCAAAGAAACTCCTCGCATGCAATACCTGCTCACCATATGCTGCCAAGAGATAGTTGAGCTTGAAGTCTTACTGGGAGTGCTAGAAAAAGGAAAGCTGCCAGACGTGGATGCTCCACCAGATGCCTATTTGACAGGTGTCCTCGACGCGCTAGGCGAGCTGAAAAGAACTGCCATAGGGCTGCTAATGAAAGGAGAATACGACAAAGCTATGCAACTCTACAAACAAATGGAAGAGATCTACTATTCCATGGAAGGTCTTACCTTCCCAAACTCGCTTGTGGAAGGATTCAAGCGCAAACAAGACGTTATGAAGAAAGTTCTCGAACGCTTGTATGAAACGCTTGCAGAAGCAAAAATGCGCGGAAGCGGCTCTAAATAAATGTTTACTCCTCTTTTTTTATTTAACTACCTAAAAATATTTATAAATGTTTTTTGCAAAAAAACTGCTGTGAGAATTAAAATTTTTGCAAATATAACTATATAGTCTAGCATATACATTCAAGTAGTATATACTCTAGTTTATATAATCTAATTATATATACTCTATTAGTATGTTTGTAGTATATGCAGTATAGTTGATATTTTTTATGTTTTTTTGACAAAAACACTAGAATTGAAGTAAAAACTAAAATAAAGGCTAAATTGGCGTTTTTAGATGTAAAAAAGGGTGTTTTTTGGTTTATTTTGTTGTTTCATTTGTTTATTTGGTTTATTTTTGGAGAAAGAGTATGTTTTAGAGGTGTTTGAGAAGTGTGTTTTTTCTTGTTTTTAGAGGTTTTTTACCAAGGGTTGCTTGTACTCAAACCCCTAACGCGATGAGTGATGTGACAAGAAGCTCTTCTTCAGAGGTTTTTAGGTAGTTGTAGTATCCAGTAAATCCTTTTCCTGTTCTTGAGAAAAGAGGAAAGTGAAAACCAGTAAGTTGGAATGCGCCTATTCTAGTTCCATCTTTGTATATATCATAATCTCTGTTGAGTGGATTGATTTTTTCTTTGATGTAGAAGTGTGTTCCGTCTCCATCGCTGATTTTGATAGTGTTTGAGACGCCTAAGAGAGTTTTAACATAACCAATTTTCTTATTTCCTTTGTAGATTTCTGCACGTCTATTAATGTGTCCGGTTCTATGAATTTTGTAGATTTTTGCGTTTGGTAGGCTGTTCATCCAGCGTACGCCGATTTCTTTCTCATAGATGTTTCTAGTTACAGTGATTTTTTCTGTTTTTCCTTGTCGTTTTACGGACGCGGTTGCATCACCCAAGCTACTGGTAATCTGAAATTCTACCATTCTAATTCACGCTTTCCATCGTTTGATGAAGCTTCCCCAGATGTCGCTCATTTCGGTACAGCGGTTGGTGAATTGCTCGGAGAGAATCCATTCGCTGTCTACTTTTGTTATGAAACCAGCGTCTCTGAGCTTGGAGACTGTAGTATAGTATTCCTGGTGTGTTGCTCCTAACTCTTTCTGGAGTTGTTCCCATTCTTTGGATGGTATTCTTTTTCTCTCAACTATCATATAAATAAACTTCTGTGCCAGCTTGGCGTTTTCTGGTTTGCGATAGTATAAGTTCTCGAGTATTGTTAACAGATCAGGAGTACGTTCTCGAGATTTTATTCGTAAAGTAGTTTCGTATTTTGCCATTTTACTCACCGTTTTCTAAGGTTTCTTGAAATGAGTGCCTCAGGTTTTTCACTATTTTGCTTGAAATCTTGGGATCCATTTTTGATACCAAGTCGCTTGCAATGAAGTGGGTCATCAGGTCCTTGTGCTTAAGTTCTAGTCTTTTCATTTCTTGATCTAGTTTTTCATGGAAGAAGACATAGTGTTTTTCCATGTGTTTGATTGCTTGGGCTGCTCTTTGAGGGTCTTTGATCGTTTGTGCTTTTTGAAGGTATTCTTTGTAGACTGTTTTGTAGATTTTTTTGCTCTCTTTTAGTTGTTTATATCTTTTAACTGGATGATCTGATAGGGTGCTTAAGTGTATTTGGAGCCGTTCCATTCCCCCATGAAACCCGCCTAACTTTTGTTTTAAAATGTCTTCCTTTTTTTCCAATCCTAAATTATAGTGGTGTTTAGCATAGTCCTTTTGCATTTTAGCTTGGGTGACGATTCCTGCTTCTTCTGGCACTCCGGGTTGCGGCACCCAGATTATGTTTTTTGGCTTTAGTTTTTGAGGAACTGGTTTTCTTATTGGGCGTCGTTCAAACGGTTTTTTTGCCTTTTTTGGCCTTGGCATGTTTTCTCCTCCTTTTCTAGTACCTCTTGGGTTTTGTCGGATTGTCCCTTACTCGTCTTTTTATTCTCTTAACCGGTACCATCTCACCTAATGCTTTAGCAAACTTCGTATTTAAACATTAACTATAGTCATTCTATATCTCATATAATAACCGATAAAAACGTGCATTCCTAGACGCGCATTAATCTAGTTCTTATCTTAGTAGAGGGGTTTTCCCCTCGGACACCCTAGTTTGGAAGCGAAAAGCATTCTCCAGAAACACTTGGAGTCATTATTAGAGGTTATATCTTAATCATTCTACCCTTAATGTTGCCACAGCTCTTTCAATCCCAGCTACTTTATCAAATCGCTGATCATGCTCTCTTATGGTCACATCCAGATCATATAATCCTGATTTGAGACCATGCTTGCCATAAATATTGAACACGGCTGTCTTGGTTTCTTGAGAAGACACATAACCAACGCGTATTCTTCTTTCTCCCATTAGACCTGAACGGTCAAATCCAAACTTGGATGGCGCTTTTACTGTTATAGAATAGCCTCTAGCCTCATCAGTCTTGTTGGTTACAGCTATGTGAAGATTCACCGGGTCTTTTTGTCCAACAATCATTCTAAGTGGAACAAAATTAGTTCGTATGTACATATTAGAATCATCGTACATGAAAAATACCTCACTATTCTTAGGCTTTCAAGGGATAAATAACTACCGGATAGTATTACTAAAGTTTTTTGCAAAAATGGGGGTGTGAGAGTTAAGTTTTTTGCACAGTTGAAATTTTTTCTATCCTGCGAAGCACTGTTTCAAATTCACGGGCCAAATCTTCTCCCTTTTCTGTTAGCTTGACTATTTTAATTCTACCCTCTCTATCAAAGACCACTAGACCAGCACTAGCAAACTCATCTAGAACATTAACCATATGTGCGTAAGTACAGTCAACATCCTTAGCTAAAAGAGACGCATACCAAGTACGGTCCTTCTCAGAAAGCGCTACTAGAGCCCTTACAGGCTTTTCATTGATAAAAAAATTTGATTGCATATACTCATCCTCCAGTTTAAATATAGATTTTTTAATTAATCTATTCTAGTTTATATAATTAACTGTATATATCCAAGTTATTGAAGTCAAAAAAAGATTTAGAAAAGAATATTTAAGAAAGTATATTTTATAGTTGATAGTGAGAAGTGAAAAAAGTGAGAGTTGAGAAAGAAAGAACTAAAAAATGAAAAAAGGAGTAGAGTGGATAAGAAAGAGTAGGGACAAAGTAGGAAAGTAGTAAAAAGTGAGAATTAAGCAAACCAGAAACATGAGGATATGAGATAATGAAAGTTAGAACCGGAGAGGGTTAAGATAATAGAGAAAAAGTGAGAGTTACACTAAAAACAAGGAAAAAAGCAGAAAAAACTATAGATCCTTAAACAAGTGAGAATTAGAACATATAACAGTAAATAACTAACTAAAGTAGAAAAAAGTGAGAGTTGGCCCCCGTGAGTATCTTTCTAACAACCCTACATTAATGCACCATTAAACACCAGCTAACAACACGTAACATTACGTAAAAAAAGTGAGAGTTGACGTAATATTACGTAAAGTGAGAGTTAGAGCAAAGCCATATAAACTTGTTATGTGTAAGTGCTTCAATGGGATTGATTGACTGGCTCACAAGAAAGAAAAGTGAGAAAAAGTCAGAATTAAAAAAACAACTTGAGAAGAAACAAGTAAGTGAGAGTACAGTCACAATCCAAAAAAGTGAGATCCTACCAATAGAAACACCAGATGTCTACTCTCCAACAGTTGAACACCCATTATTGACAATACAAGACAGGATATCTAAATTAGAGGAAATCTACCGCAGCCTCAACGAAAAAATAGATAAAAAGGTAGCAACACGTGAAGATACTGATGAACTCAAGGTTTTGGTCGGTCAAACCCTAGATAAAAGTAATGATATAATAGGTAATATTACCAATCTTGACCGGAAACTCGCTCTATTAGACGGAAAGAAAGAAGAGTTGACACGTAAAATAGACACGTCAACTTACGAGTTGACACAAGATTTAAGCAACCTTCAAAATGTAGAACGCTCTATAAAGCTCTTAGAAGCAGACAAAAAGATACTTGAGGTATTAGGAGACAAAGAACTTAGCACAATAGAACTCTCAGAAAAATTAAGTTACACAAGACAGTATCTTTGGGGCAGACTAAAGCAGATGCAGGCGGATGGACTAGTAACGAGCTTTAAAAGCGGAAGACAAACCAAATACATAAAAAATAAAGATAAGCTAAATGACATGACAAATAACACGTCAAATGACATACCACTTGACGTATTAGATTACATGTCACATGACGCGTAAACTAGATATTACGTTACATTACGTAAAATATACGCAATACGTGGAAAACAACTAAAACCCAGGACCCCCCACAGTTCCGGTATTCATATACCTGATGTTTCCCGCTAAAAAAAGGAGAGAAAGCACCAAACAAAGACGAAAAGGTTTATATACTCCTTCTGCGTTATACTTCCTTATTAGCTAGAATGCTAATAGGAACGGGTGAAACCAATGATTCACATTTCAGAGCTCTATGGTATAGATATATACGGAGATGACGGAAAATATGTTGGCAAAGTAAATGATGTTATACTCAATCTTGAAAAAGGAAGAGTAGTAAGAATCACAACCGAGCCACTCAGGTTTGTTTCCAAGGTTCAAGCCAAGAGCGTCTTAAAAGAAAAAAGTATACTTTACAAGAATGTTAGAACAGTAGGAGATATCCTAATAGTAGGTAGGGGAAGGAATACATCACCCTCTGATGAAGAAGTTAAAGTAGAACTACAAAAAAGACGCATGGGAAGAAGCCTTTTGGGGAGAACAAGGTAACCTCCCCAAACATATGAGTCTAAATAACCATATTGGGAGAGGGAAAGCGGCAATTTATTTCTGATAGTTTATTAAGATAAAGTAGTGAGAACAAGAAAAAAATAAGACGCGTTAAGTACCCTATTTTTTTGGCTTAAATATATATATTAGTAATTCAAATAGAATAATATGCGGTTTAACAAAGAAAAAGCAAAAAAAGAAACAATTAAGCATTGTAGACATCAAATACCCAGATCATCAATTAGTATAGCAAGACAACTAAAAAAGAAAGTTGCTGGTTTCTATCCAAATTCACCGCCAAAAAAAATAACACCATTAATGAAAAAGAACATTTTAGGTCCCTTAGAAGAAGACGGTTTTTTAATAAAGTATACACCTGAAAAAACTTCATGGAAAAAAGCAAGATTATTACTAACACTATATCATGAAAAAGGAAAACCAAAACCTAGAAAAATCACAGAATTATACCAAACAAATTTTCTATATTTAGAAGACACAGTATTTCCATTGATAAAAAATCTACCAAAACCAGAACCTGAATTAAATTTAGATTTAGTTGTTCTACTATCCAAATTCAAAAAAACAGAAACATACACTTGGGACTTACTGAACTTACTCTTAGCAGCAAGTAAAGAAGAAGATCAGTTGAGGATATATCTCTACAAACTACCAATAGACTACAATAAAATAGAAATCTTAGAAAGAATATTAGAATATGGAAAAGAATACACCCACATACAATTCCCATTCAAACCAGACCAAGAAAATGCTAAAAATTTCTTACGTAAAATAACTGAATTTTAATACGTAAACTAAACAAAACACTAATAAATACTATAATAATAAATAATTGAACATTGTTTAATATATAATATGTCAAGTGATGAGACTTTACGTATCATTCGTGATAATCCAAATGGTATATGGATACGTGAAATCGCTAGAAAAGCCCATATTAGTCCTGCAAGTGTATGTAACTACTTATATGGATACAGAGACAACAAAGGGAAGTTTATCAAGCCTAAAATCAAAAAATATGTTCAAATTGAGCATATTGGAAATAGTTCTATTACAATCGTTCGACCAAGATAATGTTAATACCGGAAGTAGGGGGGGTCCTAGATGAAAGATTGTCTATGGGAGCTTTTACAGCGTATCCCAAAGGGAAAGGTCACTACATATAGTGAGTTAGCGAAAGTGTTAGGTACCTCTCCTAGAGTAATAGGTAGTCTACTTCGTTCTAATAAAGATTTAGATAGTATTCCTTGTTATAAAGTAGTTATGTCAAATGGTCAATTGGGTGGTTATTCTTTAGGTGTTACTGAGAAGGTTAAGAGATTACATAAAGATGGAGTTTACGTAAACAAAGGTAAAATAGCTAGTTTTGATACTGTTTTGTTTAGCTATCAGTAGCGGGGGTTGGATTTGAACCAACGACCTTCGGGTTATGAGCCCGACGAGCACTCCTAGCTACTCCACCCCGCTATAAAAAACAAGAATCAATAATATGAATAGTGCTCTTTAAATAGCTTTTTCCCTTAATCCTAATAGAATCAAGAAAGGAGAGACTAGAACAGAAACAAGTACTACTGCAATGACACTTGAGTAAACAAACGCACCTACGTTACCACCAAGAATATTACCTCCTCCTTTTGCAACAGCAGCCAGAATTACTAACCCAACACCCCCTCTAGGAACCATTGCTAATCCGATAATAGCAGAAGATTTTAGTGGTATCTTACCAAGTAATGCTCCTATGAAGCTTCCTAAAAAGTTTCCGAAGAGGGCAACAGCAATCAATATTATCATTACCGGACTCCAAAATGGCAGAGAAAAGCCACCTTCTGCAGTAGATGTAACTGCAAGCATTCCCATCCATGCAAAAAAGATAGGAACAAAAACACCATATGAAAGAGAAGCGAGCTTATCTGAAAAATTTCTTTCTCTCAATGGACTTCTTGAAACTATAATTCCAGCAAGAAACGCACCGATAACACCATGTAAATTAAATGCACCTACTAAAACTGCAAGAGCTAGCATTACTACAAAAGCTAAAGTAAATTGAGCTTCTTCAACTTCTAAACTAGCAGTATACTTAACAATTGCTGGTAAAATGTTAATTCCTACAACAAACAAGACAAACAAGATTACTGCTACTGAAACTATAGAAAGCAATGCTGGTACCATAGCATCTATTCCTCCAGGCAGCAAAGCAGAGAGAGCAGTAAAAACAGCCAAACCAAACAAAGCATCTATAACTCCTGTACTCAACACTACTTTCCCAACTTGCGTGTTAAGTTTTCCTGCTTTAATTAGAACTTTCATGCTAGTAACAACAGAACTCACTGATAAACAAGCAACTAGAGTTGCTCCACCAACAAAACCAATCGCATGGTCAAAATTTATTGGATCTATCACATGAGCATTCACTGCAACGAGAGCAATAGCAATTGCAGGAATAATAAAACCAAGAATAGCTGAAGCATACGTAGCAGTCTTATTTTCAAGTAAATGTGTAGTATTAAGTTCACGCATTCCTGCAACAAAAAGCAGTAATATCGCTCCTAACTGACCAAAAATTGCAATGTTTGCACTTGGTTCTACTAACTGATGAAGTCCAATTAGGTTACCCCCAAAAACCAAAAACATTCCAGCAACTAAATAACCCAATACGCTAGGAAAGTTTAATCTTTCTGCTATTTCTCCAAAAATCTTGGCTAGTATAAGTAATAAAACCAACGTCAGCAGAAATTCCATTAACGGAATAACTCAACTCATTAATAAAAGGTTTTGGCTCCATACCCACTTCTACTAATTTAATAGGTAAACACCTTAAACATATCAATGCCACGAAAACGCCAGTTAATTAAAAAAAGCAAGACAGCAAAAGGGCGCCTGCACAAACAAGGAGAGAAATATAATGGCAATCGTCATCTGAACAACTTGGAAATATACAAGCACCTCACTCCCAAATCCAAACGGTGTGTCGAAGCAATGCTGCACAAAGTTGTTGAAAATTGGGTGCTCAATGAAAGAGCAACAACGCTTGCAGAGATACGTGCCATAGCAAAAACCAGTGCTCTTTGCTACCCAACAGAAATAAAAAAACAATATCCTCACCTCAAAAACATATATCCTGAAACGTTTCTCAGAGAAATATTACCCTACCTTCCAGTGTCTGCAGGACGATATTTTGTTAAGAAAAGAGGGCACTGGAAAAAACCAAACATTATCGACCAAACAATGCACAAAAACATACAGAATGCATTTCCTTTAACCAAAGGGAGATATTCTAAAAAGGATACTGCTGTTTCAACACCTCAAGTAACCGAACTCTTGAACAAGAGTGAGCATGCATGTAAGTTGGAAGTCTTATTCTTTCCTTCTTCCACAGCCAGGAAAGTCTCCACCACCGGCTTCCTGAAAAAACTGGGAAAAATCAATGATAACCGTCTTAAAGAATGGGGATTGATTCCTTCCAAAAAAAACCAAAAAGCAGTCAAACACATTTCTAAATGGGAAATAAGTAAAGTAATAAAAGTTATCAAGAAAGCAGATGTAAAAACTATCTAAAAAAATAGGCCATATACTCTTAATCTTTTTTCTTTTCAACACTTGCAAAATAAGCTTCTTTTGGCAAACGATGCAATACTATCATATAAAAATAGTTTCTTAAAAATTTCCAGAGAGTTTGCAAATAACCTTTCTTATGGAACCGTCTTGGTGAGGAAGCAACCCAATTATCTGGAATATAAACACATTTTCCTTCTTTTTTGATTCTGTTAGAAATTTCAGTGTCTTCCAAAAAACTCATCTCTTCATTAAAACCACCAATTTTATCAAAAACACTTTTTCTGAAAGCACAACTTTGTCCACTAAACTGATAAATATGAAAAAACGAGGTAAACCTATAACCCCAATCCTGATTAAGTTTGAATAAAACTTTGTCAATAAGTGTACCTTCTAATGGTCTCACAGGGCCACCAGAAGCAACCACTTTCGGATCCTCAAAAACTTTAGCAAACTTTTCAAGCCAATGAGGATTAACCACAGTATCTGCATCAATGAAAACAAGAACGTCTCCCTTCGCTAATTTTGAGCCTTTGTTGCGCGCTGGTCCTGCTCCTTGACTTTCATTATCTCTTACAGCATTACCATACTCTTTAGCAATATCATACGTTCTGTCATCCCCACCTATAATTATGATTATCTCATAATCATCATAAAACTTAGATCTAATCGATTCAAGGCAGGCTTTGATGTTGTTTTCTTCGTTATATGCTGGGATTATAACAGAAATCAAAAGTCATTCCTTCTCTTCTTCTGTTTTTAGCCTTGTGATGTATCCTGCGACAATATTCCTATCGGTTTTGGAATAGTCAAACAATCCTGTTTCTCTGACTTTTACTTTGTTTTCTTCATACTTGTCAGTAAACTTTTCAGGGTATCTATTGTACAGTTCTTGGGCCTTGTTTTTCAAAATACTTGTCATTTGTTTTCCCATAATCATTCCTCCAAGATTGTAATAGGCACTACATCTTTTTCAATTTCTTCTAAAGCCAAGTCTATTGGTGTTGCTTCTTTGCTAGGTTTTACTAGTGGAGGAGCACCCATTGCAAGCTGTAGAGCGCGTGCGCCTAGAATTCTTGCTTTTTCATATTTTGTGTATATCATCTAATCTACCTCTAGACCAAAGAATAACGTAATATTCTAACCACTGGTATTTATAAAACCTTTCTGTGCCGTTCACTTATTAACTCTAAATTTATAAATATCTTCATGCGTAAGAAGTCAAACTACAAAGGACACGAATATCTAAACAAGCACCCAACGTACCAAAGATTAGAATCCGCAGGCAAACAAAAAGTAGAAAAAGGCATAAAATATGTCCTCAAAGAATGGCATGCAGGAAAAGCGGTAAAAACATCTGAACTACGCAAATATCTCAATGACACAGCAGTCAGGTATAAACCACCTAACCAAGAACCTATCCAAAACCGAAAGGTTACTTCCATCTTAAAAGAAATTCTTCCTTACATTCCTATCAGAACAGGAAAACTTTTCACTAGACAGTCGAACGGCACTCCACCAATAACCGATTCTGCAATGCACAAAAACCTAAGAAACGGATTCACAGGATTGAATTCCCCTATCCTAATAGCAAGCGGTCAATCCCGAAACAAAACAATAAAAAAACTCAACCAAGAAGCTCCTTCCACAAACCAAGAAGTCATATTCTTTCCCTGTCATTCAATAAATGAAGTATCAACCCAAGAATTTCTTGGCAAACTCTCTCCCTTTTTCAAAGAACGTAAACACGAATGGTTTCTAGGCAAAAAACCAGTTGAACCCAACCATTACTTCTATCTTGCAAAATGGGAAAAAGAACAACTAGAAAAAATGAAAAACCCAAAGACCAAAAAACCCCACCATCCATAACAAACCAATGCACCTTCTATGGGACAAACCTGCCATCTTACTAAACGATGCCCTTCTAGTCGGAGACCTACATATTGGTTTGGAACAAGAACTCTTCTACCATGGCATCCGGCTCGCATCAACAACCAAAAGAATGAAAGAAAAAATCATAGAAATGCTGAAAGAAACCGGAGCAGAAAAACTGTTTCTAATGGGTGATTTGAAGCATCGGATCGCTTCAGTAAGCGCGCAGGAAGCTAGAGAAATACCTGAATTCCTAAAAGAATTATCTAAACATGCAGAAATAACCGTTATCCTCGGGAACCACGATGGAGGACTAAAACCTTACTTAAAAGAAGTTAATTTTTATGACGCGCGAGGCTTTGTGTATACTGACCAATGCTTAATTCATGGTTCTGCTAAACCATTACCAAACGACCTGAAAAAAAGCAAAGGAATCATTGCATCTCATTGGCATCCAGTATACACATTCAGAGACCGCCTTGGTGCTCAAACAGAAAAAGTATGGGTTCAAGCTCACGCGCTTGGCAAACCATTACTACTCATGCCTTCATTCAATCCTCTTCTAGGCGGCGTTGACGTAAGAAAAATAACCAATAAATGGATAGAACTTAACAATGCTGAGATAACTCTACTGGATGGCGTATCTTTAGGAAAGTTGTCACTGAACAGTTAATTATATAAAACTATTAACTTACTAATAGTTTCACTCTTCGTGGGAGAGGGGACCAAGAGGAGAAAACATGACCAAACAACATTCATCTGTGATTGAAGATATTCGTATATTCGAAGAACAGCAAGAACAGAGACTTGAAAGAGCAAAAGACGCGAGTGCTAGCGCTACAAAAGAACTAGAACAAAACAGAGCGACCGAACTTAAAACAGCAGAAGAAACACTACTAAAAGAAAAACAACGACTTGTCGCGCAAGCAACAGAACAAGCAAAAGAAGATGCATCAATTGCATTGAACGAATATTCTTCTAGAGCAGAAGAATTGAAAGCAAAAAGTAGCAAAAACGAGAAAGACGCAATCGAAAAATGCTATGCTCTCCTGCTAGAAGAATGACCGGAGGAAAACAATGTTTTGGCCTGCTAAAATATATCATGCCACGCTTTTAGTTCCAGAAGAAAAGAAAAACGCGCTCATTCTAGCTTTGCATGAGGAAGGAGTATGTCAACTATCCGAGTCCAAACGAAACCTTCCCAAACAAAACAACGAAAAAGTCCGTGAAATTGAACTTCGTTTGACTGAATTACTTGTTAAACTTGAACCATACAAAGAAGTCCCACAACCAGAAAACCTAATCAAAAAAATGTTCTTTCCTTGCAAACCAGAAAAAACAGTAGTAGAAATCAGAACCAACAAACAAATAACCCAAGAAGTAGAAGAAAAATTAATAAAACTAGAAAAACCACTGCTCAACAAACTTAACGAACTAGAACAAAAAAGAGAAAAAATAATTGAACATAAACAAAAAATCAACGAACTACTCTCATTTCCTGAACTAAACACCAACCTCCTAGAACCAGACAAACAAATCCACACAACAATCGGTGCAATCACATCAACATCAATTCCAGAACTAGAACAAAAACTAGAAAACAAGCCAGTAATATTTCTAACTCACGAAATGACAAAAGAAAAACAATTCATTGCTTTACTATACCCACCAGAAAAAGAAAAACACATCACCAAAAATCTTCACGAAATAGGATTTGAACAGCTTGACATACAATACCACCCATCCACACCAAAACAACAAGCACTCTCAATCAAACAACAATGGATCCAAGAACGACAAGAAGGAATCTCACTCAAAAAAGAATTACGAAAAGCAACCAAAGAAAACTATCACGCTCTAGAATTATTTCAAGAAGAAATCACAATCTGCAGAGAAAGAATAGATGCATTAAATTCACTTGGTGGAGGAAAATCCTTTTCAATCCTAGAAGCATGGATACCAGCAAAAGAAGCAGAACACTTCAATACTATTGTCAATAGACTCTCACAAGAACACTACCTAGAACTAAAAGAACAACAAGAAGCGCCAACCCTCCTCAAAAATCCCTCAATAGTAAAACCATTCGAACTGCTCACAGAACTATACTCCTATCCAAAATATGGCAGACTAGATCCCACACCCATACTAGCCCTAACTTACGCCATATTTTTCGGCTTCATGCTAACAGACGCAATTTATGGCATACTTTTAGTACTAGGAGCTTATGGAATCTACAGAGGCATGGGAAAATACCAACCAGGACTACGTCAATTCTGTGCACTCCTAATAATATGCGGCGTTGCCACAGCTATCCTTGGAGCACTGCTAGGCTCTTACCTTGGAGACCTGCCAAAACAATTAGGAATTCAAGTTCCTATGCTGCTTGATCCAATGACAGACATCCTACTCCTAGTAGCTATCACAGTAGGCATTGGTGTGCTACATTTAGCACTAGGACTAGTACTTGGAATAATAGACAAAGTAAAACACAAAGAATACTACAAAGCAATTTCCGACCAAGGAGTATGGCTCTTATTCCTCACAGGAATGATCCTAGCCATAATTGGCTCATTCATACCACTGTTTACTACGCCAGGCATAGGGTTAATCATTCTCTCAGCAATACTAAAGATGGCGTTTGTTTTCAAAGACGAAGGAATAGTCAGTTCAATCCTCTCCATTTTTGGATTCAGCGGATTCGTAGGAGACATATTTTCCTACACAAGATTAATGGCTTTAGCAGTTGGCACAGCAGGAATCGCGCTAGCAGTTAACTTCATGGCCTTAATGGTAATCGATCTAATTCCCATAGTAGGCATAGTAATTGGAATCACAATTCTTCTAGTAGGCCACACATTCAACATGGGAATGAACGGCCTAGGTGCATTCGTACACGGCTTGAGACTACACTTCCTAGAATTTTTCACAAAATTTTATGACGGAGGAGGCATACCCTACAAGCCATTTTATGCTACACGTAAAATTACTGAACTAAAAAGGTGAAAAAATGGTAGCTTTAACAGGAACCATCCTAGCACTCTTTGGTGCTGGAATCGCACTTGGAATCGCAGGCATCTGCACCGCCCTCGGCCTGATGGCCGCAGGAATTTCCGGAGCAGGCGCAGTAGCAGAATCCAAGGAAAACTTTAAGAACGCCATGATACTGCAAGCAATGCCGCAGACCCAGACAATATACGCGTTTATTACCGCGCTGTTCATTGTCATGGGAACCGGTCTACTCAGCGGAGCAGGCAAAGAAGTCACAATGGAAACCGGCTTCATCATGCTTGCTGCAGGAGTAATTGTTGCTTTAACAGCAGTATCAGCAGTGTTCCAAGGAAGAATATCCGCAGCAGGAATTGCTTCCTGCGCAAAAAACCCTGATGCTTTCGCCCCGAGCATCGTGTTCTCGGGACAAGCAGAAACACCTGCAATTTTCGGCTTCGTGGTAGCGCTAATCATTCTAGTAGTAGGAGTAGGCGTTCTCGCATAAGGTGAAAACATGCAAGTGTACGGGAAAGCGGAAGACCTAAAAGAGTTCATACAAAAAAAGTATGACTCAGAGATAGACGAAGTCAAAAAACAGCAGGAACAAAAGTCAGCAGAAATCAAAGAAGAAACATCCAGGCAGATTGACACGCTCACACACAAAATTGCTGCTCAAACACACAAAGAAGTCGCACAAGCAAAAAGCAAGACTTTAAGCGAAGAAAAACTTAACGCAAAAAAACAGTTTGAACAATCACGCGAAGAATTAATCAACTACATCTTCTCTGAAGTCGAAAACGGCTTGCCTTCACTAGCACACAGCAAACGTTACACCACCTACCTAACAAAAAAAACCAAAACATTAGACACCAAACACTTTAAAGTGCTAGCAGACAGCGACTACTACAAAAAAATGTTTTCGAAACACACTAAAAGCGATGCAATCGGAATAAAACTAACATCCGGTGACATAATCTATGACTTCACTCTGAGCACAGCATTCCAAGCAAACAAAGAACTCCTCAGAAGAGAAGCAAGCAAAGTCCTCTTTAGGTGAACCAATGATAGAATCAATAGCGCTGCTAGGCTTTGGAAGCGCAATAGTAGTAGGAGTAGTATACTTCGCTGTAAGACAGACAATACCAGTTGTACCCTTCCTATATGCCAACGCCAGAATCCAAGCCAAAAGTAAATACCTTGTGAAAGACACACAATGGCCAGCGCTAGCAGAATCCAAAAGTCTCTCAGAACTGACTAATAACTTACGAGACACTGAGTATGCTGAAGAGCTAGACAAAGTAAACGACATATACTACTACCACATCTCAATTGAAAAAAGCTTCTCAAAAAGCATAGAAGAAATAAAAGAAGCTACACCCGACTCGATAGACCCATTGTTCGACGCATACCTCATGTTTTGGGAAGCCAAAATGCTCAAAACCTTTTGTAGAGCATTCCTCACAGGACAAGAATTCAAAGAAAACCTAGTCTTTCCCGTAGGCAGAATAACCACACAAATGATAACACACCTAAAAGAAGCAGAAACAACAGCAGACATAAACGTAGTACTCGCAGGAACACCCTACCAAGACATCATAACAAAAGAACATGCTACTCTAGAAGAACTAGAAGTAGCACTAGACAATTTTGTCTTCCACTACTTCGTGAACCAAGTAAAAAACACTAAAATCTACGAAGGCAATCTAGTCATCGACCTGCTCAACTTCAAATTTGACATCCAAAACCTCCTAGTACTACTAAAAATGGAAGCTAGAAACGTCCCACGCGACCAACGAGAAAAATACCTGATAAAAAATGATACTTCACTGTACACACTAAGACACCACTTAATCAAAACAGAAAACATTCAAGAATTCGTTGAACAATGCTCGCGATTGCATTATCACGAACCACTCTCAGAAGCACTTGCACTATACGAACAGGACGGTTCACTCTCACACTTTGAACGCGTGCTACAACAATACTTCAAAACAACCATCCTCAAACTTGAACGCCTACACTTCCAAGGACCCTACTCCCTGTTCACACACCTAGTCAAAAAAGAAATTGAAATGAAAAACATCATGATAATCAGCAAAGGCATCCAATCAAAAATGTCTCCAGAAGAAATCAAGGAGCTGATACTTTGATCATCCTAGGCAACCCAAGTTTTGCAACAGGAATGAAACTAGCAGGAGTCAAACAAAGCTACGTAGTCCAAGACAAAGAAACTGCAGCCAAGATTTTCCCAGAAATCCCAAAGCAAGAACTTGTTGTTGCAAATACCAGCGTAGTAGACCTTTTTTCTCCACTGGAAGAACTTGAAAACCTAGTCACAATTCCCGATGATCCAGAAGCATTCAACTCAGTCGACGACCTCAAAAACATAGTTAAAACAGCAATAGGATTCGATATCAAACTAGAATAAGGTGAAAATAATGACCACTGGAAAAATATCTAAAATTGCCGGACCTGTCGTAACAGCATCTAAAATGAAAGGCGCAAAAATGTACGATGTTGTTTCCGTAGGCGAAGAAAAACTCTTAGGAGAAATCATTGAATTAGAACAAGACAGAGCAATAATTCAAGTCTACGAAGAAACCACAGGCGTAAGACCAGGCGAGCCCGTAGAAAGCAAAGGCATGCCCCTTAGCGTTGAGCTAGGACCAGGACTGTTAAATCATATATACGATGGAATAGCAAGACCATTAAAACTGATTACAGAACAAGCAGGAGATTTCATCACCAGAGGAGTAAACGTTCCAACACTAGACGCCAAGAAAAAACATGATTTCAAACCAGCAGTAAGACCAGGCGACACCGTTATTCCCGGTCAAATACTAGGCAGAGTTCAAGAAACATCACTCATTGAACACAGAGTTCTTGTTCCACCAGACATACAAGGCAAAGTCAAATCCATTGAAAACGGAGACCAAACCATAGAAGACACTATCGCAGTAATCCACACAAACAAAGGAGACAAAAAAATCACAATGCGACAATACTGGCCAGTACGCAAAGCCAGACCATTCCAACAAAAACTAGCTCCAGACATTCCACTCATTACAGGCCAAAGAGTCTTTGACTTCATGTTTCCCGTAGCAAAAGGAGGAGTAGCAGCTATTCCCGGACCCTTCGGCAGCGGAAAAACAGTAAGTGAACACAGCCTAGCAAAATGGTGCGACGCAGATGTTGTAATCTTCATCGGTTGCGGAGAAAGAGGAAACGAAATGAGCGACGTCCTCCAAGAATTCCCAGAATTAATCGACCCAAAATCCGGAAAGCCTCTGATGGAACGCACTGTTCTAATAGCTAACACCTCAAACATGCCAGTAGCAGCAAGAGAAGCATCAGTATACACAGGAATCACAATGGCAGAGTACTACAGAGACATGGGCTATGACGTTTCTTTAATGGCAGACTCAACAAGCCGCTGGGCAGAAGCAATGCGTGAAATCTCTGCAAGACTAGAAGAAATGCCAGGAGAAGAAGGATACCCTGCATACCTCTCATCAAGACTAGCACAATTCTACGAACGCGCCGGCCGAGTAATCAATTTGAACTCCAGTAAAGGATCCATATCAGTAATCGGTGCAGTCTCACCTCCAGGAGGAGATCTATCTGAACCTGTAACACAATCAACGCTACGCATAAGCAAAGTCTTCTGGGCGTTAGACGCACCGCTCGCGTATTCGCGCCACTTCCCAGCAATCAACTGGCTTACCAGTTACACATTATACGACAAAGCCTTAGCACCATACTTCAACAAAGAAGTTGCTTCTGACTTCACAAAAGTCAAAGCACGCACCATGACCCTACTTCAAAAAGAAGCAGAACTCAAAGAAATAGTGCAATTAGTAGGCCCTGATGTCTTACCAGAAAACGAAAAACTCATTCTAGAAACCAGTAAATCAATCAGAGAAGACTTCCTACAGCAGAACGCATTCCATGATGTAGACGCATACTGCTCACTAACAAAACAATACAAAATGATAAAAACCATCCTACACTTCCACGACGTAGCACTAAAAGCACTAGAAAAAGGCACGAAAGTTGTAGACCTGGCAAACCTACCAGTAAAAGAAAAAATCGGCAGAATGAAATATGACCAAAACTTTGAGGACCACACCCCAAGCCTGTGGAAGCAAATTGAACAGGAGGTGGAAGCATGATCAAAGAATACACTTCAATCAGCAGAGTCGCAGGACCACTACTAGTTGTAGAAGGCGTTAAAGGTATTGCATATGCAGAACTAGTGCACATAACCACACAAACAGGAGAAGAAAGACTAGGCCAAGTCTTAGAAGCAAGAGAAGACATGGCAATTGTCCAAGTATTCGAAGGAACCGGCGGAATCGACACAAAAAACACCAGAGTACGATTCACTGGTAAAACTCTTAAACTCGGCGTCAGCAAAGAAATGCTTGGCAGAATATTCAACGGAAGAGGAGACCCAATCGACAACGGCCCAAAAATCCTGCCAGAAAAAGAACTAGACATCAACGGAAACCCAATAAATCCTTATGCAAGAGACGTACCAGAAGACTTCATACAAACAGGAATCTCAACAATCGATACAATGAACACCCTAGTACGAGGACAAAAACTCCCAATCTTCTCAGGAGCCGGACTCCCACACAACATGCTTGCCGCACAAATAGCAAGACAAGCACAAGTAAAAGGAAAAGATTCATTCTCAGTAGTTTTCGCAGCAATGGGAATCACAAAAGAAGAAGCACTATTCTTCCAAAATGAATTCGAACGCACAGGATCACTTGAAAACGTAGTCATGTTCCTAAACCTAGCTGATGACCCGACAATCGAACGCATTGTTACACCTAGACTTGCACTCACCACAGCAGAATACCTAGCATACGAATGCGGAATGCACGTGCTAGTCATACTCACAGACATGACCAACTACTGCGAAGCCCTAAGAGAAATCTCTGCAGCAAGAAACGAAGTGCCCGGAAGACGAGGCTATCCAGGATATATGTACACAGACTTGTCCACAATCTACGAACGCGCAGGCAAAATCAAAGGACGACAAGGATCAATAACCCAAGTACCAATCCTAACAATGCCAGACGACGACATTACCCACCCAATTCCCGACCTCACAGGCTACATCACAGAAGGACAATTTGTGCTAAGCAGAGACCTCCACATGAAAGACATATACCCACCAGTTATTGTCCTGCCATCACTATCCAGACTAATGAACAAAGGAATTGGAGAAGGCAAAACCAGAGAAGACCACTACGACCTCTCAAACCAACTCTACGCAGGATACGCTCATGGCAACGAAGTACGCGATTTAATGGCAGTAGTAGGAGAAGAATCACTCAGCGAAATCGACCGCACATACCTAAAATTCTCAGACCTATTTGAAGAAAAGTTTGTAAAACAAGGATTTGAAGAAAACCGCACCATAGAAGAATCTCTAACTATCGGCTGGGAACTACTCAAACTGTTACCAGCAAAAGAACTGAAACGTATCAAAGAAAAATTCATCAAAAAATACCATTCTCCAGAAGGCCGACCAGACGAACCAACCAAAAAAGGCCTGACAATCCCACCAAAAGAACCAAAGAAAAGCCCAGAGATGTAACATGGCAAGACTCAAACTAACACGCATGGAACTACTCAAACTAAAAGTAAAGCGCAAGCTAGCCGAAAAAGGATATCGCCTACTAAAACAAAAACGAGACACCCTAGTAATGGAATTCTTCGGTACACTCAAAGAAATACAAGCTTTACGCAAAGGATTCGGACAAAACTTCTCAAAAGCACAAAAAGCAATGCAAAGAGCCCAAGCCCTCCAAGGCCAACCAGACGTCGCAAGACTCGCGCTAGGCACAGCATCCGGAGTCGAACTAGAACAAACAACACGAAACGTAATGGGCGTTCAAGTACCTATAATAGACTTAAAACCAGTTGAACACCAATGGTACGGCTACTACGAATTCACCGTTGAACTTGACGAAGCAGTAGCACTCCACCGCGAACTACTCCCAGACCTACTCAAACTCATCGAAAAACAGCTCGCACTCCGCAAACTAGCAGACGAAATAAGGAAAACCAAAAGAAGAGTCAACTCACTCGAATACATTGCCATTCCACGCTTAAAACACGAAGAAAAACTCATCACATTAAAACTTGAAGAACTAGAACGCGAAAGCTTCTCAAGACTAAAAGTCATAAAAGCAAAAAGTGAAAACAAATGAAAGAATGGGAAATACGAAAAAACTATGTTCTGCTACTAGCCTATCAAGTCGCTAACATAACAATGGTCCTAGGATTTTTCTTTATACTCTTTTTAGCATGTAAACAACTCGGACTATTCTAAAACCTAAAGCTAATAACCATTAAACAACAATAATTAATCAATGAAATATTCTGGAGATCCCAACCTCAACAAGTACCAATTATACAAAAAACTCACTCCACTATCAAAACAAAAATTTGAAAAAATACTTGAAAAAGTACTTATAAATTGGCACAAAAACAGAAAAGCGACAACAACACACGAACTCCACAGATATGGAATGTTAAATTACACTGAAAACAAAAAACAAAAACACATAGGTGCAAGTGCAACCCTGAAAAAAATTCTTCCATACATACCAACACAAGCAGCATTCTTTTTTGGAACAAAAGACACACAACATACATCCATACTCCACCAAAACATGATCACCATACTAATACAAAAAAAGACACTCCGCAAATCTACAAACCTACCAATAAAGCAAAGACTGGCAAATCTAAACAAAGAAGACCCACCAAGCCACTACAAACAAGCCGCATTATGTCCAATAACAGAACTTGAAAATGTTTACACACACGAAGTAATACACACATTTACACACAATCAAAGAAAAATAAAACAAGAACGATTAAACGAATGGGCACTATCAAAAAAAGCAAAGACTTACGACCCAATAAGAAAATGGGAACACAACAAACTCAAAGAACTCAAAATAAAACCAAGAGTTTTAAAACCAAAAAAAGCCTAATAAACACATGAAACAAGCCATCATACTTCGCACAGACCTAAACATGGGAAAAGGCAAACTATGCGCGCAAGCCAGCCATGCAGCAATAGAAACATTTATTCTAACCACACAAAAACAACCTGAATGGGCAGAATTATGGCTAAAAGAAGGCCAAAAGAAAATAGTCCTACGCGTCTCAAGTGAACAAGCACTAAAAGACCTATTCCTAGAAGCAAAAAGAGAAGTACCTGCCAAACTAATAGTTGATGCAGGCCACACTCAAGTAACACCAGGCACAACCACTGCACTAGGTCTCGGTCCTGCACCAGAACCCGTGCTCGACAAGTACATCTCAAGATACAAGCTTCTGTAGGCGCTTTCATGGAATACAAAATACGAAAAGCAACAACAAAAGACGCAAAAATATTGGCAGAACTGCTTTTCGAAATGAGCCAGGAAACCTACGCAGAATTCAAAAAGCCCATATACAAACCAACACCAAAAAAGAAATTCATGAAAGACGCAACAAACATTTTCAAAAAATTCATGAAAGATAAAAAACACTACATCCTGATAGCAATCGAGGAAGAGCCTATTGGCTTTGCTGCCTGTGAGATCACTAGATACCGGCCATCTCTTTACGCCATAGGCGATTTCCTCTACATGCAATGGCTCTTCGTAAAAAAACCTTACAGAAGACACAAAACTGCAACCAAACTCGTTGAAGCCTCAGTCAAAGAAGCTAAGAAAAGGAAACTGAAAATGGTCCTGCTTCTAACCCAATTTAAAAGCAAGAGAAACATAAACTTCTACAACTCGCTAGGATTCGAAAAAGAACACTACAAGCTGTTCAAGGTGATAAAATGAAAATAATGGAAAACTGTCAAAAATGCGGAAAATATGCCAGACTGAAAGGTGGACTCTGCCGCAAATGTAAAAAAGAACTAGAAGAAGGAACCGAAGAAAAAAAGGAAGAATAAAAATGCCAAAATATGAACCAAGCAGAGAACTCTTACACAAACCCTTCCAATTCAAAACAAAACTCCTCCACGACCAAATCCACAAAAAACCAATCTCCTCAAAACCAATAAACAAAGCAATCACAACCATCATGAAATTCGGAGAACTACACACAAACCCAACCCAACAAAGCAAAATAGGAAAAACAGTAAGATCCGCATTCCTCAGAATCAAAAAAGGTGCAAGGAACACAAAAAGAGAACGAGAACACATCCTAACAGAGCTATCCCCAGAACACATACTCTCTGCTAAAAGATATCCTGGACACGACTTCCCAGAAACCAGAACCGCATTCAACGAATGCAAACAACAACTTAAAACAGCCCAACTCTTAAACCAAACTAAAGACATAACCAAGCACTTAACCACAGAAGAAAAAAACATACTAAACCAGCTTAAAATAAAACCAAAAAAATTCTCAAACGACCTAACCAAAGTAGTCAAATGGATGCACAATAACGACTACAGCGACGAACTCTACCAATCCTACATGCACAACGTAATCCACGACATCAAAGGGAACAAAAAATGACACTAGAAAAAGCAGCACAACAAGCAGTAAAAGTATGCCTTGCCATCAAACCAGAAGAGCACGTCTTGATAATCTGTGACAACAAACACCTAAACATAGGCAAAGCCATAGAAAACGCTGCATCATACGCAAGCACTACTCTACTAATTCTAGAAGACCTAGGAAAACGCCCGCTTGAAATGCTTCCTGAACAAATAAAACAAGAAATTGATCGCGCGCAAGCAGCATTCTTCATTGCAGAATCAGTACCCGGTGAACTCACAGCCCTACGCAAACCTCTAGGACTCTATGCCAAACAACGCTGTCGCTACGCACACATGCCAAACGTTAACGAGCAAGTCATGATTGACGGCCTATCAAACGACAACCGCGCAATCCAAGAATTCACAGAGCGTGTTTTTACAGAAATCAATGGAAAAACAAAAATGGAAGTAACCTCAGAGATAGGAACAGATCTGACTTTTACATTAAAACCAAACAGAAAATGGCTTGTTTTCGGTTCCATGCTAAAAGAAAACGGCTGGACTAACCTCCCAGGCGCAGAAGTAGCAGTCTGTCCTGAAAATGTTAACGGCAAAGCAGTAATAGACGGCGTAATAGGCGATTTTTTCATAAAATATGGTTCTATAGCCTCCTCTCCACTGACCTTAAACCTCTCAAATGGAAGGATAACTAGCTTAGAATGCAAGAACAACACATTAGCAAGCGAACTGCGTGACTACTTACACACAGATGAAGAGAGCAATCGCATAGGCGAGGTAGCTTTCGGTACCAACCTGTTCCTAAAAAAGTTCATCGGAAAGATGATTTTAGATGAAAAATACCCGACAGTACACTTTGCAGCAGGACATCCCTACATCTCAAAAGGCGAACCAGTTCCTTACGACTCGAAAACGCACGTGGATTTCGTAATGCGCTCGGTCACAGCTAAAGTCGATGGAAAGACAATCCTTGAAAA
>JAIOSL010000028.1 GCA_021107635.1 archaeon
AGCTTCTCCTAAAGTCAAATCAGGTCCTCCACTAATGTGGATAAGAGCTCCTTTGGCTCCGCGATAATCTACGTCTAGCAAAGCGTTTTTCAAGGTATCATTAACAACCTCGTCAATTCGCTTGTGTCCCTTTGATTCGCCTACGCTGATGACAGAGACGCCCCCCGAACTCATTACCGATCTAACATCTGCGTAGTCTAAGTTTACTAAAGACGGAACAGTTATGGTTTCAGTGATCCCCTTAACTGCTCTGGCGATTACTTCATCTGCGACGCTGAACGCCTGCTCGATGGGTAGGTTTGGGACAAGTTCAACCAACCTATTATTGTCAATTATGATCACAGTGTCTGTAACCTTTTGGAGCGTGATGATTCCTTCCTCTGCTTTCTGAAGCCTCGCTCTCTCCAGAAGGAAAGGGAAAGTTACCATTGCCACGACTATCGCGCCCTGTTCTTTTGCGATATCAGCTACAATCGGTGCTGAGCCTGTTCCAGTTCCTCCGCCCATTCCAGCGGTTAAGAAGACTAAATCACTATCTTCTAGGATCTGTACAATACTTGCTCTGCTGACTTCAGCTGATTTTGCTCCAACTTCAGGGTATCCGCCTGCTCCCAGGCCTTTAGTGACACTTTGACCGATCAACAATTTCTTGACCGAGTCATGAACTAGAGTCAAATGTTGTTTGTCTGTGTTTAATGCTACTAGTTCTGCTCCTGATATTCCTATTCGTGCTAGACGGTTTACGGAGTTGTTTCCAGCACCTCCGCATCCGATTACCACTATCTTCGGCCCTTCAATCTCTTTTTGAGGAGAAGGGATGTTTTTTTCGTATGAAACGGCGTCTCTAACTAGGTTTTCCAATGTAACCACCGATAATATTTACTCGTTTTTTGTATATATACATATTGAAAAAAAGTCACAGTTTGCTTTTCTAACCATTTCAGGCATTCTGCTTCTCGTTTTAAACTTTTGGGGGTCACTGCTACTCGCTTTTTGTTCTGTTTTCGCGTATCTGTTGATTTAATACTTTAACACAGTACAAAAATTTATATTTTTCGCCTTCTTAGCTAAAACCATGCCAAAAAAGTCGTACGAAAACGTGTGAGTGTGTCTTAAAACAGTCATTCAGAACGAGTTACCTTCTTGAAGAGTAAAAAAGGCAGAATAAACAGAGATATTAAGTCTCAAACAGGCTCTTCCAAGCGGATAACTTTAAAAACTATCATTTGTATTAAATAGGATGGTGAACTAGCTGGGAGGTCGGCGGTCTCTTGTAACCCCAAATCCGCCTTATGGGGGGGTGACGTTGTGAGAGGAAGTTTTTTGTTGGAAAGGTTCTCTGTCTCTCTGCTGACATCCTGTCCTGATTGGCTTTGATTGTTCGCGAACCGGGTCAGACCTTGACGGGAGCAGCCCTAACGGGTTTTCGGGGCGCTTTCAGGCTCGCAGGATCGAGGAGTTTCCGGGATTCAGCCTTTTTTTCAAAGGCTTTCCATTACAACTCGTTCACCACTAATATTCATAAAACACTACTAACAAACCATCTTCATTTCTTAAAAAAAGCCTGTCATAATCATTATTCCAAACATTACCCGCATTCCAATAGACATCAGTGCTGTTGTCCACTCCTTTTCCTGAATGCACTCGCACCAGCTTGTCCAACACAAACACAAAATCGTACGATTTCGTGGTTTCGTCTTTTAAAGTCCAACCAGTCATATTCACTTCAAAAGGACATGCATTACTAAACACTGCTAGTTCTTCCTGTTCATCTAATTCAAGCAATTCCACACAACTTTCATTAGAGCGTGCCCAAAGCCCTAATTCTTGCTCACGCGCAACACGTTCTGCTTCAAGCAACTCTTGTTCATGCAGCTTGTTTTTAGTGCGGTACACGTGCGCTAGACCCTTGTCAACCAAGCGTTTGTTTATTAGTTCTCCTTCAAACCACACATAACTTAACAATCGATCATACTTGTCTATGCTTACAACATCTCTTTGCAGGGAAATTCTTGAGCCTTCAATCCATTGAAGTTCTCGTTTTGCGTCTTCGTAGAACGGTTCGCCTTTTTCTGGTGTGTTTATGCCTAAAAGTCTTACTTTTGTTCCGTTAGAAAGTTCTAGTGTGTCTCCATCTATGACTCTTTCAACTTTTGTTGGTTCTGTGCTTGTACAACCCATCAAAATTAGCGCGAGAATCAGTACTGCTTTGCTTTTCATCATATATTTTAATGGGCTTACAAATAAATAGCTCTACTGTTTAATTTTTTGCATGACGAGCATTTCAGATGAGTTCCATCCAATCAAAGAAGAGCTCGTTGGTGATTGGATGAGGACTAACATTGTTACTGTGTTTCCTGAGGATAAGATTGGAGAAGTCATAAATCTTTTTGTGGAACGCAAATTGAATTTGCTGCCGGTTATTGATGAAAAAGGATTTCTTAAGGGCAAAATCAGAGAAAGTGATGTTATGAAACTGTTTTTTCATCGTAGAGATATCCGGCATGAACATGTAATGGGGTTCGGTTTTGATTTTGGTTATTTTGCAGAAGACGCAAGCCAGTTAATGCGCAGATATAAAGTGACTTTAAGACCTGATGAGACTATTGGTGACGCTGCTCGTAAAATGGTGGATCATCAGTTGACGAGTTTGCCTGTGGTAGATGGTAAGCACAAGTTGATTGGTGTTTTTAGTGCTAAAGACTTGCTTTTTGGAGTGACTAAGCGAAGACATCTAGGTATGATTTCTGGAACAGAACTCCTTGGCAGTGATGTTGCTGAAGAAAACGAGAAGTAAGCGTTAGTTCTTTATGAGCTCCCCTAATCTTTTGAAGTCATCGAGCAATACTGGTCTATACGATGGATTGTGTGTTACTACTGCCGGATGATAAAGTGCCAGTATTCTCATTCTGCCATTCAAAGTGTTAATCTCAAAGTCTTTCCCGTGAACCTCGCCTATCTTCGCATCAGGCAGCCCATATTTTTTGAAGACGTAGTCCATGGCAAACCTGCCAAGCGTGACTATCACTTTTGGCTGAATAACTTCGATCTGTCTTTCAAGGGAAGGCCTGCATGCATTCATTTCTTCTGGCAGTGGATCCCGGTTGTTCGGTGGCCTGCATTTTACTACGTTGGTTATGAAGACTTGCGAACGTTCTAGGTTTATTGAATCAAGCAGTTCGTCCAAAATTTTACCTGCCGCGACTACAAAAGGAACACCTTTTTGGTCTTCCCAATAGCCCGGAGCTTCTCCTATGAACAGCAAACCTGAATCTTTACCTCCATCTCCAGGGACTGCGTTGTTTTTGGTTTCATGAAGTTTACACTTGGTGCACTGGTTTATCTTTTCAGCTATTTTAGATAATTCTTCGGATTTCACATATTTATTATATTAGACGTTCTTTTTACTGTTTTTGGAAGAACAAATAAAAACCTTACGCTACATAATTTTGTCTCTTGCTGGGGTCGCAAAGTGGTATTGCGCCAGCCTGCTACAACCGCAATCGGTTGACGATTGTAGGATTTCGCTTTGAGTTCAATCCGATGGTTGCAGGTAGCTGGTGGGCTTATGCCCTCGTGAGTTCGAATCTCGCTCCCAGCGCTCCTAGGCTCAGCCTAGTAGCGCCAACTAGGCAGAGCTATTTTCTCGTTAAGCGCCGTGAAAGTGCCTGTGATTCTCTTCTATGAGCCATGCATTACTTTTTATGTTTTTACATGGCCTGGCTTGTGCTAGATAGTGGTTTTATTCTTTGATGCAGAACTAGGCACGATTGTGCTCTTCTGAGGCGTCTAGGTCATGCCGAACACCTTAGATTCTCTGTTTTTCTGAATGGGTTTTAAAATATAGAAAATATATATCTTGATGTAGAGAAGAGGGAGTTTGAATGAAGATCCAGATTAGCGAACTTGAGAATATCATGACAAATGCTTTGGTAAAGTATGGCATGCCTGAAGAAGACGCAAAAATAATCGCTGCTGAATACCTGGACGGTGAATTACGAGGCAGGAAAAGCCACGGCATATCCTCTTTCCCAAACGCAATAAAACGTGTTGAAATTGCACTCAAAAACAAATTTGAGATTGTCAAAGAGGATGACTGTTACGCACTTATTAACGGAAATGCTCATTACGGTCAATTAGTTGGCAACTATGCAATGAAACTCGCGATAAAAAAAGCAAGAGAAAAAGGCATTGCAATGGTAGGTTTCTACAACACATCTTCCTACCTAATGCCAGGCACATTCGCGAGACAGGCTGTTGAAGCGGACATGATTGGAATTGTGATAGACAACGCTCGTTCAGCTGTTGCACCAGCAGGTGGGATGGATCCAAGCCATGGAACCAATCCGATCGGCATTGGCATTCCTGGCAAAAAACCAATTGTGGTAGATATGGCCACTTCTGTGAGGGCAGGGAGGGAAAAAGCAGTAGCAAAACAACTTGGAATACCCTTGCCAGATAACTATGCTATTGATGAAGACGGAAATTTGACTAGAGATGTTAATGAAGTGAATGCTCTTCTTCCGATGGGCGGATACAAAGGATATTGTCTTGGAGTTGCTTTTGAAGTTTTGGCTGGAGCACTCATAAACGCAAAGATGGGAAAAGAGATGAAGGAAAAACTTGATAGGGGATTTCTGTTCATCGCAATCAACCCCAACAATTTCAGAAACATCGAGGAGTTCAAGAAAGAAGTTGGTGTTTTCGCCGAGGAAATAAAGGCCTGCCGTAAGGCTCCAGAGGTTAAAGAGATATTCCTTCCTGGAGAGCACAGCGAAAGAGTAAAGCAAGATAATTTGAAGAACGGAACAGTAGAAATTGCAGATACACTCTTGGAAGAGATTAAAAGCCTTTGATACCACTGTACTTAATTTCAAGCTCCAAATTTTCATGGAAATTCGATGCCTTATCCTGCATCAGCTTTTAAAAGTTTTGCGGCAGTTTATTTCCGCGGAAACCAGGCGCTATTAGTCCAGGTCTAGCAGCACCCCCAGCTTATGTTTTAGGAAAGCCATAGGCAAAAGCATTAAATACCTTGTTACATTAATATTAAAGAAACGTTAATTTTGGTGTATCATATGGAAGGTCTTTCTGGCAGAGAGTTGGAAATTGTCTCATTTCTTGAATTGAAAGAAAAATACTTTTTTACACGAGACGACGTGAAAAAGTTTTCCAAGAACGAAAACGATATGAACGTCTATTTTCATAGACTCAAGAAAAAAAAGAGGATTGTGAAGCTAAACAAGAACAAGTACTTTCTGATACCCGTGAAAGCAGTGGACTGTTTCTGGGCAGAACATCCCTTTATAATCGTGGACGAGATTTTCAATGGGAAAAACTACTTTATCAAGGGAATGGCCGCGGCTCATTACTGGGGACTAGTCGACCAGATACCAACCCAAATAGAAGTTGCCTGCATAAACAAACAAGGAAAGAGAAAAATTTTTGGTTTTACTATTGTTTTCAAGAGAATAAGACCTGAGAGCATGAAAGGATTTGTGAAAAAAAAGATCGGAAAACATTCTTTCAGGGTACTATCAAAAGAGAAGGTTAAACAATGGCTAAAATCACGCTAATCAGCAAATCAGAACTGAAGTATGTTGCAGGAAAAACTGGATTCAATTTAATCTACTTGGAAAAAGACTACTTCCTGACAATTCTCCTCTACCTGCTGAGAGACGTTGGAGGCATTTATTTTAAGGGCGGCACCGCCCTGAACAAGATATTCCTCAATCATACACGCCTCAGCGAGGACTTAGACTTCACATGCACTGAAAATTTAGAAAAGATACGAGAAGAAATACTTGAAATCTTAAAGGAGAACAAAAATATTTTTCCTCGTCACAAGTTCGAAAACCAGACACCAAGCTTTTTCCGTCTGAAAATCTTTTATAAAAGCGATTTCTCAAAGAACAGTTATGTGGTTCTTGATGTTAACAGCAAAGCTTCAGTTCACAACAAACCAGAAGAAAAGACAGTGCCACACTTCTATGAAACTATCCCAGCGTTCAAAGTTAAAACAATTTCACCCGAAGAACTAGTAGCAGAAAAATTGAGGGCCATGTTAACAAGGAATCAGCCTAGGGATTACTACGATGTTTACAACTTGTTGAAAAAAGGATATACTATTGATAGGAGCCTACTTAGAAAAAAATTGAGTGAAGCAGGCGAAAGTTTTGATGTTAACAGGATATTTAAGAATGCTCGTAAGATTTACTCGAAATGGGATGAAGATATCAATCATTTAACAAACAAACCTGTAGAATATTCTACTGTCATTACTACTCTCCAAAAAGAGTTTGATTATAAAAACAAATGACTTGCTTCATTTCCTAGTAATTGCATGTCATGTGGCGCTATTAGTCCTGGTCTAGCAGCACCCCCGAGTCTCTGAGTTCATGCATCTAGTGCATCAGATCATTTCGAAACTTTTATTACTCCAGAGCCACACAAAGTAGAAAGGTGTTTTTAATGGTTGATATCAAAGAACAAGTTTCTTATTGTGGGATATACTGTGGTGGCTGTGACATGGGCAGTGGCATCATAGCAGAAACTAGCAAGAAACTCGAGGAGTTTGTTGAAAAATACAAGTTCAGTGAGTGGATTAACATGGTTCCTTGTGAACCAGATGAAAAATTTGATTACGAGCAATGGAAAAAAGGAATGAAATGGTTCCAAAAATACAGTGCTTGCCCAGGCTGCCAGAACGGAGGCGGGCCTCCAGATTGCAAGATACGAGCCTGCGCTAAAAGTAAAGGAGTGGAAGTCTGTGCATCTTGCAGCGAAATGCCTTGTGACACTCTCAAGAAAGCAAGTGAACATATGCTCTATGATGTTATCAAGGCTTCAGAAGAGATTAAAACGAAAGGCAAGGATGCTTGGCTGGAAGAACAAAAGAAATAAAATATTGGACGCATCATATCTCAATGGACATGCGGTAATCTTAGTCCGGGTCTAGCAGTTCTTCCTGTGCCATCACACAAATAATATTAATCTCTTAACCCTTAATTTATTGGGGGATTCAAATGAAAGGAATTATTTGTTATTATTCTGGCTCTGGGAACACTTTAC
>JAIOSL010000049.1 GCA_021107635.1 archaeon
CTTCTGTGGAATCTGTCAAAATTGTACAGAACCGGCTCTAGGAATTACCAGTTGTATCAATGCGTTTGATGACACAGACATTTTCGACCAGTGCTCTGATAGTGCTGCCCAGTGTTCATCTAGTTGCACTAACCAACCAGGTCTTGAGGGAATATGTTTTAACGGTCAATGCAAGCCAGCTGCTGCTGAAGAAGGTTGTGTGCAAGGTTCACAATTTTGTGAAAATGGTTTTGGTTGTGTTAACCGGGAAGAATCTGATGCAGCCAATAACTGTGGTGATGGCATAGATAACGACTGCGATTTGCTTATTGATTGTGATGATGTTCCCGATTGTACATTAAACTGTGGTGGACCTGATTTAGGGATGCTTCAAGTAAGAGTCTTAGGGCCTACAAAAGAAAGCCATAGATCTAAAGCAACTGCCGAAGTTTACAATCATGGCCCAGGAGAATCAAACAGTTACACTGTTAACTTTACCGTAATCGATAGAAAAACAGGAAATCCTACTGGACTTTCTCATGTAGTTACAATTAATACTAAACATGTACAGGGAGTAACAAAATTAACTGAATGGGAATTCACTGCTCCAGGAGACTTTGGAGAATATGACGTGAAGGCAAAAGTAATCGACACAGTCAGTTTTGACACTAACGATGAAAAAATAAACATTCTTTTAGTCGCAGAAGATGAACAAATGACCGGAGATGAATACCCCTTCTTGCCATTACTTTTGATAATCCTTGCTATTCCACTCATAGCCTACTACCTACGTAAGAAGAAAACCAGAAAAAGACATATAAAGGAGTAAAAACACAAATTCTGAACATGGGCCTGTGGCTTAGCCAGGTAGACTCTCTCTAAGAGAGCCTGAAAGCGTTCGACTGATAATCGAAAGGTCCCCGGTTCAAAAGGAAGGGGTAAACCCTTTTCCAAACCCCCTATTGGGCATGGAATTCCGGGCAGGCCCATTATTTGAGAAGTGTGGTAAACATGAGAAACATTGCTATTGAACATTATTCTAGACCAGTAACAGACCAGAAGATTGAAATTGTTGAAAGAAAAGGACTTGGACATCCAGACCAAATATGCGACTCAATCATGGACGGAGTCAGCGTCGGACTATGCAAAGCATACATGGAAAAATGCGGAAAAATACTTCATCACAACGTAGACAAAGGTTTCTTAGCATCAGGCGCAGTAAAACTAGCTTTTAACGGAGGCAAAGTCACAGAACCAATGCAATTCATTTTTGGCGACAGAGCCACATACAAAACAGACCAAGGTTCAATACCAGTAGATGAAATAGCAATAGACACAGCCAAAGAATGGCTGCGCGAAAATCTGCGTTTTGTCGATCCAAACGAGCATGTGCGATACCAAGTAGAAATAAAACGAGGATCAGCAGAACTCACAGACATCTTTTCAAGAGAGTCAGATGGTCTTCTAGGTGCAAATGACACGAGTGTAGGAGTTGGATTTGCTCCGCTAACACCAACTGAACAAGTAGCGTTAGAAACTGAACAATTCATTAATGGTGAACAATTCAAGAAAAAATTCCCTGAAGCAGGAGAAGATGTAAAAGTAATGGCAATGCGCGAAAATGATGAATTGCTTGTAACAGTGGCACTAGCTTTTGTTGACCGCTTTGTGAGCGATGAAACGGATTATTTCTCAAAGAAAAGAGAGATTCTAGGTTCAGTGACTGATTTTATTTCAAACAAACATAGTTCTCACTTCAAAGATATTGGCGTGGATATCAACACTCTTGATGTAAGAGGAAGAGGAATGAATGGAATATACATGACAGTCACGGGTACTTCACTTGAAGATGCAGATTCTGGACAAGTTGGCAGAGGCAACAGAGCTAACGGAATCATAGCGTTCAACAGGCCAAGTACGCTAGAAGCAGCAGCAGGAAAAAACCCTGTATCACACGTAGGGAAGATTTACAATGTTCTTTCACACAGAATAGCAAACCGTGTAGTCGAAAACGTGGAAGGAGTAGAAGAAGTCTACATTTGGCTGTTAAGCCAGATTGGCACTCCAATAGACCAACCAGCAAAAGCAGCTGCTCAAGTAGCACTTAAGCAAGGCTATGGAATGGAAGAAGTCGAAAAATTTATTTACGAAGAAATGAACAACGAACTTGCAAACATCGACAAGTTTTGTGACCAACTAGCAAAAGGCAAAATACCTGTATCTTAAATATCCTATTGAACTAAATATATCTCAGGTGTTCCAAATGAAAGCAATAACCGCTTCAATAGCTTTTATCCTATTGTTCTCTCTAGTGTTTGCTCAATGCATAGACGATGGAAAATGCACGAGTGAAGAACTGGATGCAGGCGATTGCATTGATTGCAGAACCAACGTACAAACCAAAAGCTATTGCATTGATGATGGTATATGTACTGCCCTAGAAAAAGACTTAGCATGCAACGACTGCGAAGAAGGAAGCAGTTCACTTAACATAACCGGTTTCAGCGTTTTTGCTTTAGGTACTGGAATATTTGCTATAGCCGTTCTAGTAATACTAGCCTTTTTTGGCGGAAGATTCCTTTTGGAAAATTATAAGCGACAAGCTTCAAGAAAAGGCAGACTTTGAAAAACTTTAAATTCTTTCCCACTCTTAACAACAACCAATGGGCGTAGACATTAGTGGAATAATCTCAAGAGAAACCATAGAACTAGAACACTTAAATGGCAGGATAATAGCAGTAGATGCATACAATGCCTTATACCAATTCTTATCCATAATCAGACAAAAGGATGGCACTCCACTAATGAACAGTGATGGTCTGATCACCTCCCATCTGACAGGCCTACTCTATCGAACCGGAAGATTTATCGAACATGGCATCAAACCATGCTACGTGTTTGATGGAGTTCCACCAGAACAAAAACATGAAACCATATTAAAACGCCAGCGCGTTCGAACAGAAGCAAAGAAAAAATGGGAAGAAGCAGTTCAAGCAGGTAAACCAGAAGAAGCATACAGGTATGCTCAACGAGCACTCAAACTAACTGCTCAAATGGTAGAACAATCAAAAGAACTTCTTGATAGCATTGGAATACCCTACATAGAAGCGCCAAGCGAAGGAGAGTCACAAGCATCTTTTATGGCATCACAAGGTTCAGTTTGGGCAGTAGGATCACAAGACTTTGACTCACTGCTTTTCGGTGCTCCACTCCTAGTACGGAATCTAACAATCACAGGCAAAAGAAAACTACCAAAAAAAGACATTTACATAACCCTAAAACCAGAAAAAATACGTTTGGAAAACGTGCTTCAAGAGCTTGGTATCACAAGAAAACAATTAGTAGATTTAGCAATAGTAATCGGAACAGACTATAATCCTGGTATTAAAGGAATTGGACCAAAAACCGCGCTTGTTCTAGTCAAAAAAAACAGAACAGCAGAAAGCATCTATAAAGAACATAAACAAGAATTGCCTGAAATTGAAACCTTACGGAGCTTATTTCTTGAACCAGAAACTACCACAAACTATAACTTGCAATGGAAACTACCAAACAAAGAAAAAACAATTAAACTAATGCACGACAAATATGAATTTTCAGTAGAACGAATAGAAAAAGTCGTAGATTCAATGACAAAAAATCTTTCAGTCAAAGGCACCCAATCCCGGTTAGACCAATTCTTCTAGAGCTTTTTCCTGAATTCTATCAACTTTTTCTTTTCTTTCCTGCCTTTAGCAAGGTTGTTCTCATACTTTTTCCATTCAGGGCTTAGTTCATAGCCATTGCGCTTAAGCATTCTAATAGCACGCTTGTTTTTGTGAGTATCCAAGAAATATTTAATCAGCTTACACTTTCTCTTCTTTGCTATTCCTTCAACTTCCTTCAAAAGTTTGCTTCCAATGCCTTTTTGTTCTTCAGCAGCAATAGCAGCAACACAAATCATCTTTTCTTTTTCATCATGCTGAAAATCAATGAAACCCTTACTTCCAATGGGCAGAGGGTCAATCTCTCCAAACGGTTTGTAAGGAAGTTTACTCGGGTTATTTTTCCAAAAAGCATAAGACCTGGGTTTTCCTGCAATCAATCGTTCCGTGTTAACATATTCTCCTAGCTTCACTTCTATCTTTTTCTTGCCAACATGAGAAATCTTTTGTTCTGACATGACAAGAATTTACTCACAACCCAATTAAAAACACAATAGAAAAGGTATTATATGATACTTACCTATTATGTTTCAATGAAAAAAATACTTGAAGACCTAAAAAAAGCATTCATCAAAGGAAACACAAAACAATTAAAGCGAATAAGCAACAATTCTCTTGACCAATCCGTGCTCAATGGAAACAAAAAACTTGTGACTATCTCTTTGGTCTCCTACGCACTATACAAAATGCTAACTAAAAGCCATTATCGACATGCAGAAGGATGGCAGCAATTCTCTAAAGTTGTCATAGACCATCTGGAACGGTGTATACAAAATCCTGAAAGCATAGAAGAAATCCTAGGAGAAAAACTTGTTAAAGACCTAGCTCAAATGGACGAACAACATGGAAGATTTCTTGGAGATTTAATCGACAAAGCTAAAGTCAAGCAAGCTTCCAGAGCATACTCTTTAGGACTTTCACTTAGTTCGGCCATAGAATTGACTGGAGCAGAACGCTTTAAAGTATATTCTTATGTAGGAATCACTAAAATTCATGAAGATTTGCCATCAAAAGGCATAGCAGAACGCTACAAATACACTGAAAGTATTCTGGAGGGAAAATAATGGAAACGATTGTCTGTGATGCAAGTCCATTGATATCGCTAGCAGAAACTGGCTTACTAAACATTCTACCAAAACTGAACGCGAAATTTGTCATTCCAAAAGGAGTTGAAGTAGAAATAGTACACAAACCACTAAAAGTCAACCAATTCCAACTAAATGCCTTACGCTTAAATAAAGCAATACTCGATGGGTCTATCACTACAATAGATGACAATAAAGTAAAACAAAATGCTCAAGACATACTAGATGAAGCAAATTCTCTATTCCAACCAAGAATGCACATCTTGCACAGAGGAGAAGCAGAATGCCTAGCACTACTAGAGCAAACAAACTCACGGACACTACTAGTAGATGAACGCACGACCAGGCTTTTAGTAGAAGACCCACATGCTCTAGGAGAATTCATTCAAAGAAGAACCCATTCCAAAGCACAATTAAACGAAAACAAAGCAGAAAGCATCTCCAAAAGGTTCTCTAAAATTAATGTAATTCGTTCTTGCGAACTAGCAGCTTTTGCTTATCGCAAAGGAATGTTCAAAGATTTAGGCAACGGCCAACTACTCCATGCATGCCTATACGCACTCAAGTATTCTGGTTGCGCGATAACCAACAAAGAGATAAAACAATACTTAGAACTACTGTCTTAACACAACAAAAAGTTTTTATACTCACGTTTCTTGAGCATATTCATTGTAGGCGATGCCCATGAAAAACAAATTCTTATTAAGTTTAATCTTAGCACTACTATTTTCAGCACCTGTGCTAGCAAGTTATCTTGCTGTTAACACAGGTCAAGCATGCAGAATAGGAACTTTTCTACAATTGACAGGTTCTGTACACTATGATAACCATACGGGCATAAGTTCAGTTCCAATGAATCTGACATTTGACTACTCAAACGGATCTATCGCTGAAAACCATAACACCACAACTCAGTCCGATGGACACTTTAACTTTACTACAGTAATCAACTGTTCTGATTATTCTTCCCAGCTAGGCATGCACGATTGGAATGTCACCGCTAATGCTTCAGGCACTCTCATAAACAAAGACGGTTCTGTTCAAGTTACCAAAATAGGTGCTGTTAACGTCACAGACATCAACGGTACAGGTATTTTCTCTCCTGGAGATGGAGTTAGAGTTATCTCACAGGTTGCTTGGCACAATGGAACAGCACTTGGAAGTACCAGCATTGCTTACTCCGTGTTTAAAGCCAATGGAGGCCAAATCGCCTCTGGCACAGATACAACTGCCTCAAACGGCACAGTTTTTGTTGATTTTACCATTCCGTCAAATGCAAGCGAAGGATTGTATTTTGTTAACATTGGAAACGCCACCACAACTCAAGCATCCTTTATAGTCAAATCCCTTGACTTGTGGATAGACTTAAAAAATCAAAATCACATTCACACAGACACCTTTTCAATAACAGATAACATGACCATACACTTAACCACAACAAGCGTTTCCACAGGCGCACCCATAAATGGAATATACTCACTTTCTTTCTACTACAATAATGGCTCTCAATACCACTCAATCGGCAGTGGATACGCAATCTCAGGATACGACTATAAAACTCTTACACTCTCATCCTACTTTAGCTCAGGAAACGAAGGACAATACCTATTAAGAGTAGCAATGACCACTAGCACCAATAACACCGTAGTAATGGAAATTCCATTAAAAATACAAAATTATGATCTCAACATTCGTCCTTATGTAGAATCTGAAACTTATCTAGAATGGGGTAAATACAGAGGATTTGGGAGAAATCAAACCGTTTTAATGATAATAGAACTGCTAGATCTAGAAAACGGAACTGTAAAGAACACAAGTGAATTCTACTGCAACAGCACTCACATACCCAATGTGTATGTTGAAGCAATGAATGGCAATGTAATGGTAAACAATTCAAGCATCCATCGACACTTGGTAACAGATATGTTTGGAGACCAGCACTGCACAATTAATTTCACTGCCGACCTTGAATCTGGAAAGTACAAAGTTGTTGTAGAAGAAAACTATACAGACACTAACCTAACTTCTAATGGCAGGGTATCCATACACCACATTCTCCTCACAGGAGGTTCACAAGGAGACGACTTCAAATTCAAAGCATTATTTGTTCCAGACCAAGAATTCTCACTTAAGCTCAACGCTTACAACGCATCCAGTGGCACCGACATAACAAGTAGCATAACAACCGCAAATATAGTTAAAATGTTTCATGAGAACGGAACCGAGCTGAACGCAAGTGCATACGTGAAAACTCCCTTTTCCAATGGCAACATTATCATGCAAGCTCCCTCAACGGTTGGAGTCTACTCTCTCAAAATTAATGGACTTGTTGGTGGGATGAACGTTACAGGAGACGCAATGTTTATAGTCAAAAACTTTATGGTGTTCGGCGGAGGACCACCAGTCAACACTGACGTAACCAACTTCACTGTTTATGCAGAAGCATTCGACATGGATTTCAACGAACTCAGCGGCGTGACCATAGGCATACAATCCGTAGTGAACGAAATCGACAACAAGAACTGGACGAACTGCTTCAATACTTCGCTAAGCGGAAGAACCAGTGGTAACGGTCCTGCAATGGTTCCAATTGTGAAAACTTGTCAGGAAGACTTTACCATTGGTTTCTACGAAGTAATTTTCTGGGCGCAAAGGACCGTCACAGTCGGAAATACCAGTACAGTAATAAACGAAACAGGTTTCGGCGGCTTCCCCGTGCTCAACTATTGGGTGAACGTCATTCCTGAAAAAGAAGTCATTGACCCAAACAGTAATATGACATTCAACATTTCCGTCGTGAGAATCAACATGAGTGCAGATTTTGACCCAATGTTCGAGGAAGAAGGCATAAAAGGAGATACACTGCCAGACTTTATCGCAATGCCCATAGCTGTATCTGCTTTTAAACCAGGAATGGAAGAAGACATGAATCTCATAGACCTAATAAACCCACCGAACTGCACGACCACAAACATTTCAGATCCACCAAACACAACTTACATGTGTCAAGTCACCCTCAACAAAAGCCACTTCCCAGACAACAAAATTCCCACCGGCTTCCTAGACCTAGAAGTCTTAGCCTACAACACCTCAGACACCTCTATGCAAGCTTTCGGCTTCGGTTTCTTCGAATCATTCCCATACAAAATTAAAATAATCAGCATGCTCTGGGAAGGCGAACAAGTTTTTGACCCAATGGACAATCCACTCATCGAAGGAGGCAATGTTAGCCTAAAGATACAAGCGTTCAAAGAACTCTACAAAGGAGGCAACATGTCAGAAGGATTTACTGGAACACCCTACAATATCTCAATCAACAACGTTTCATTCAAAGCAATAAGAGATGACTGGACCTGGCAAGAAACAGGTATCATTCCAACAGTCGCAACCCTAACCAACATAAGCGTTCCAAATGGCACCTACTGGCTGAACTTTACTGTCCCTGAAGGTCTACCAGGCAAAGGCGAATACATAATTGAAATGGAAGCTAATGACACCAATGGCTCTAAGTCTCCATTTGATTTGTTCACCGTGATAACTCCTTTCGGTTACACCATCGCACCTGCCAAGGTGATACAAGCTGGCAATCTTGACTATGAAGCTAATGGTACGGAAGAATGGGAAGAGTGCGGTGGCAGGATGAATGACACTACTATAGAAAAAATCAATGTTACTGGAGTGAGCAGCGCCAGTGGAAAGTACAAGGGCCGCCAGGTCAACTTTAGTGGCGTTTTAGTTGACTTTATTCTGGTTGACAACAATAGCAATGCTCCAGGCAAGTACAGAACCGTGCTTGCCAGAGACCATAACATGAGCAGCAACTTCACAATCGTGGAAATGGGCGACAACATTTCTTCCAATGCTTTCATCTATTTCTGGGAAATGAAAGAAAAGAGTGAAAGCGAATTCTGGGTGGTAAGCAACGAAACAGTCAACACAGACGTCTTCGACTGCCACCAATACTGGTGCGTCCCATGGTTTGGACAGCATCCAGTGGACACCAATTTCACTCTACCATTGAAACTGTATGGACTCGATAACATTCCATTACAAGCGAACATTTCCATTTACAAAGTCTTATCTGGATGGACCTGGCCTCCAATAAATAAAACATCCAGTATAACCACAAACGCAAAGTATCCAAACTATGTGAGTACCAACGCTGCCGGCCTGGCATTCTTAACAGTCAGCGCGAATGACACTGGGCATTACAGTCCACTCTTTAACATAACCAGACCAGGAAAGACTCCTGAAATGGCAGACATGGAAACTTCCTGGAAATTCGACTTTGAGATAAAGCATTTCATGGGATGGCTGGACAGGTTTTCAAACCCAAGGAATGCTCTCCTCTTCAATAACACTGCTAGCTTAAACAACACAAAGCATGTAAACATGTCAATTTGGGGACGCCCGCCAAACAGTACTGGAGACAACGGTACTTTCAACATAACTGGACTCTCAATGTGGTTCTGCAACCAAAGCCTTGACTGGGACTGGAGCGGAAATAGTACCGACCAAATGAGCATAGCCTACTTTTATGATACAAGTCCAGAGATGCAAGAAGAATATAAAAAATGGCTGCTAGTAATGGACAACGACAATATAATGAACGAGAGCCTAAACCAGCAGGTTGATCGAAATGATTCCCATCCCGATTATGATGGTTTCGGTACTTCAGTAACTTCCCTGGAATGGGACAACATGTTCCGCCCTGACGGTTCCGATGGAGAACTATTGATTGTTTCTCTGGAAAATATCTCTTCCACCACAATTGAAATGTGGGTCGGAGACGTTAACCAAGGCGATGGTGATATGCGGCAGTGGAACGAAAGTAACACCAACATTTCAGCATTCCTTCAAGCATCACAGTTCAATGGAGAGCCACTCAATGGATCAAACGTTTCAATAAAAGTCAACGTAGATTGTTTCGGTCCACCAAAAGGCGGAGCCCAGTGTGGAGACATAACAAATAACATTACAGTCATAGCGAACAGCTTCAATGGTTCCGATGCTCATCCTGCTTCCTACTGGAACACACCTGGCAACTGGACTCTTGGAACTGATGGCAGGACATATTTTACAGTGATACCTCCACAGACAGGCTGGCCAGAAGGTATAGGAGGAGCAGAAATAAGGATAGCCCTCACAGTCAATGACGCAAACATCGGCAAGACAGACACATTCAACATCAACCTACACAAGGAAAGTGACATGGGACCTCCTGGAGGAGGACCTTAAGGTGATTAAAAATGAAAACCAAAATCTTACTCAGCCTGATGATCCTGCTCACAGGAGCACTAGCAAGCTGCGCACCAGTAACAGTAAACATAGATATACCAGCAGAACCTATAGCAGCAGGATCCTCTGCTACTGCATACGTTACACTTACCTGTTCAGGAGGAGATGCAGCAACGCTTTTAGATGTAAGGGTGGCTGCTTTAACAGAAGGATTAAGCGCTTCTCCATCATCCAAAACAATATCAGAAAACGACTTTAGCGGAACTACTGTAACAACCACCTACCAACTCACAGCTTCCTCCGCACAAACTTACGACTTTAAGATTCTCGGAATGATTCAAGGAGAAGCCACTCCAATAGATTCTACTCATTCAGTAACCTTTAGTACTCCTTCATCAGTATTCAGTGTTTCATACTCTGTGAGTCCAGAAAAAGATAGTTATTGGGTAGATGAGGATGACATAACTGTAACTGCACAAATAACATATCTTGGCTCTGGTAGCACTCTAGCACCAGTAGAATTTTCAACAGGAACAGGAATAACTCAAAGTTCAGGCACGTTCAGTTACTCAAGCTACAATTTTTCAAATTCTACTCCAACAGCAAATTTTGAATGGATTGTCCAGCCTTCCTCAACTACTGTAGGAGATTCTTATATAGAAATCAGTGACTATCAAACAGAAGTAACTGAAATCAAAAATGTCGTAGATCCAACCACTTCAGTAAGTTCAGTAGCTCCAGCAGCTGGTTCATCTACCACAGATACAACCCCTACAGTAACTTTTACCGTATCAGATGATGACAATAGCACGGTTTCCTGCACTTTATACTTTAATGGGGCACCCAGAGGAGTAAATAGTTCTTGCGCTGCAGATGGATCTACAATAAACCAAATTACTGCAGCACCATCTTTAGACTATAGTCAATATACTTGGTATGTAAGCTGTACAGATGGATCACACACAGGAGTTTCTTCCACTCGTAGCTTAAGAGTTTACCAAAGCACTACTAATGAAGGAAGCGGTCCTGGGGGTGGTAGTTATGATGCTCCTCCAGGTTCAGAATTTGAAACTACTTACACTCCAGAACAAAATGTATCTTACTTCGAAGACCTCATCAACAATGATGAAAACGTGAATGAAGCTCTAGAAAATGCTTTAGGACATGCACCATCACAAACCCAAATAAGTGAAATCGCAGAATTATCTGCGCAACTAGCATCTGATTTCAAGTTCACTACTAATGCTGATCACGTTGGTAATGGTTCCCAACTTACCTTAAACATAGAATACACTGGAGAAGAAACCCTTGATGGAGTAGTAGTAATATTCACCGTACCCAAATCTTTTGCAGCAACCGCAAGTGAGATTACATTAACATTTCAACCAGCACTCTCAGAAAACAATATCCTCATCTTAGAAGAAGATCCTATGTATTCCTTTAACATAGATACTCTCGGAGCAGAAGAAATTCTGGAATTTTTCTTTGATGTTGGAGTCAGAGTCAACAGAAACACAGTCAAAGCAAACATGACTGGTCCAACCGTGCTCATACAAGGAATAAAAGAACAAACTGAACCCGAACAACCTACTCCGATCTGTGGTAATGGTATCTTAGAAGAGGGCGAAGAATGCGATGGACCTCCACCAGAAGATTTAGATTGTATCAACTGTAAACTGGTCGTCAAAGAACAACCAGAACCAGAAGAAATACCCGAAGTAGAGCCCGTGCCCGAACCAGAAGTAGAACCGGAAGAGCCAGAACAAGAAACAGGTTTATTCGGTCCGATAGTAGCAGTCATGTCAGGAATAATTATACTAGTGCTAGTTCTTGCAGTAGTCGGAATAATCTTTTATGCAAAAGTCTACTCTAAAAAACAAGAAAAAAAGAAGAAAAAAGCTAAACCTGGCGTTCCAAAACTCTAAGAAAAAAATAGGGTAGTCAGTTTTACCATCTAGAAGTAGTTACATAACTATTTATCTAATAGACTACTTTATTTAGTATATATTAGGTGACATTCTATGAAGTATTTTTTTCCTACAATTCTTTTGATAATGTTGTTAATTGTTACTGCATCTGCAGATGTAGGCTGTTCTATAACAGTTAATGACTACAACATGACTAGTGGTTCTATTGGAAGTACTGCATACACTCAACAAAATGGTAGTGGAAGCGCTCCTTTAATATCTAATTATACTGTGACTTGCTATCAAAGTCTAAACTATACCTGTACTTTCACAAGAAATATAACAGCGTTTGGAATCAACAGTCCAAACGTTACTAATGCTTCTTTTAACTACATAAGCTCAAATGCATCATGGAATGAGGGTAGCTATGGGCTTGTACATATCTCATGTACTAATGGTACATATACGAATACTTCAAGTAATACTACTCTTGTGGTAGATACTGTAGATCCTGCTTTAACCCTAACAAGACCACTAAATACAACTTATGCTTCTGGAACATCTGTTACCTTAAACTTTACCTACTCTGAGACTAATGCAGGAAATTGTACTTATAGTTTGGATGGTGGTGGGAATGTTACTATTGGTTATGTGAATGGGACTGTTTTGTCTGGTGTTAGTGGTTATCATACTTTGTTGGTGTGGTGTAATGATTCTGCTGGTAATTGGG
>JAIOSL010000021.1 GCA_021107635.1 archaeon
GCAGTTGTCTTGTTCGTCTGGGATTCCGTCGTTGTCGTCGTCTGGGTCTGTGTCGTTGTCTTCTCCGTCGCCGTCGATGTCGTTGTCACATGCATCTCCTATGCCGTCCTGGTCAAGATCTTCTTGTTCTGGGTTAGGTGTTTTTGGACAGTTGTCTTGTTCGTCTGGTATGCCGTCGTTGTCATCGTCTGTGTCATAGTTGTCTCCTTCACCATCTCCGTCGGTGTCTTCCCATTCGTTTGGGTTGTCTGGGAATTCATCAACATCGTTTGGCACACCGTCTCCATCTCTGTCGTCATCACAGACATCTCCTATGCCGTCTTGATCTAGGTCTTCTTGTTGTGGGTTTGCGATTAGTGGACAGTTATCATACTGGTCTAGTATGCCATCACCGTCAGTATCTATATCAAGTTCAGCCCATTCTGTTTCTGTGACATCGTATTGACATGCTTCTGGTTCACAGTAGTATACTCTGTGTTCCATTAGGATGTGTGTTCCATTGGTTTCTTCTGTTGGGTACCATCCATCGCCGTCAGCACAGTCTTCTATGCTATAATCTTCACATTCGCAACTCCAGCACCATCCACAGATGGCATCATAGTTGCGTACAGTTCCTTCACAATAGTTTTCGCATAAGTGTGTTGCGTCGCATTCTGCTCCACATTTACCAACCTCACAAATAGGTTCACTCCATGGGTCTTCAATGCATCCGCAGTCTCCATCACAGTATCCGAAAGCATCGCGATACATAACTTTGTTGTCGTGTGTTCCGCCACCACATTGTTCAGTGGTTTGGTCGCAGTATGTGTTGTTATCTGTTGCGTTCAATTCACACTCTTCTTCTAGTGGATATAAGTATCCATCACCACAGAAGCCAATGTATTCATGTTCGCAAGAGCAGGTGTCTAAGTTACATGTATCTGTAGTTGTTGGATCAAGGTCTGTACAATCCTCATCTATTGCACAAGTCGCGTCACAAGAACCTACGACACATTCAGGTGTGTTCCAAGGATCTTCGACACATCCACAGTTTCCATCACAGTAACCAGCTTCATCTCTGTACTTGGTTTTAGTACCTTCACAAGTTTCTGTAGTCTGGTCACAATAATTGTTGTCTTCTGTTTCTGGAAGTTCACATTCTTCTGCAGGATCGACGTTTCCATCGCCACAGTAAGGAATGTCTTCATATTCACAAGAACAAGTGTCTAGATTGCAGGTGTCAATGGTGTATTCATCTTGGTCATCACAGTCTGCGTTTATTGCACATTCAGCGTTGCATTCATCTACAACGCATTGAGGGTTGCTCCATGAATCTTCGACGCATCCACAGTCTCCATCACAATATCCGAAAGAGTCTCTGTATTGGATTTGAGCGCCTACACACTGTTCGGAAGTTTGGTCGCAGTATGTGTTGTTGTCTGTTGCGTTCAGTTCACATTCTTCACCTGCATCTACGTTTCCGTCACCACAGTATGGCATGTATTCATGGTCACAATAACAAGCGTCTAATTCACACCAGTCTAGTGTGTGAGGATCAAGGTCATCACAATCAGCGTCTTCATCACATTCTGCTCCACAGCTGCCTTCGATGCATACTGGATTGTTCCAGTTGTCTTCGATACAGAAACATTCTCCGTCACAATATCCGAAAGCATCTCTGGTCATGGTTTGGTTGCCTTCACATTCTTCTTTGGTTTGGCTGCAGTATTGGTTGTCGTCTGTTGCATTCAACTCACATTCTTCGCCAGTGTCGAGCTCTCCGTCGCCACAGTAGTGTTCACAAACTAATGCTCTTATTTTTACTAGGTCATGTTTTGTCCAGCCAGGTCCATATCCATCATGGGCTTGGAATTTGACTTGAACATTGTTGAGGTCTTCTGGGGTGTTGATAAAACCAAACAAGTCTTTGTGTTCTGTGCTGTCACTGGTTGGAGGAGTTTCTGGAGGAGCAAGGAATTCATCCTCAATCCATGTTCCTGAACTCTCATCCCAAATTACTAGTTTGGCATATTCAATGTTTGGACAGCCTGTGAGCCATTCAAAGTATAAGTCAACGTCTTCGATTGTAGCATCAGGGTGTATGTCAAATGGGAATTCAAAGTTTAGGTATCTTGATGGTGTGTAGTCATTCCCATACCAGTATTTTTGGGTCTGGTATCTAACATTGTCGCTTGAGCTAATTTTGCTCAAGTCTGAAGAAGTTAATTCGTATGGTGTAGTTGTTGTATCCATTCCATAATTTGGAGTAAATGTGATATATTCACATCCTGGATCTGGAGGAGGACACAAGGTTTCATCTGCACTCGCAAAAGTCAATAACAGCGAGAAGATTAATGAAACTATACTTAGCTTTAATATCATGTTTTCATTCATCGTAAAGCCCCCATTTTTTGTTACTATAACGTGGTTACAGTTATGCAATATTTTTTGTTTTTGGGGTTTATATTCTTGTTGGTTCTATTGGGGTTGTGTGAAAAGTATTGAAAATTGCTGTTTCTTCCTGTGTTAATCTTGTTCATCAATGCAACCTCTGCAAATAATATGCTATATATAGATTTTTAAATAAAAACACCCCAAATTTAATTTACTCTAGGGGTGGTTTTTTTCACCAAATCAAAATTTTACATTACAACGGCAATAGACTATGTGAACGGCAAGCCCCATATCGGGCATGCATACGAGAAAATTATAGCGGATGTTCTGGCTAGATACAATCGCTTGAAGGGAAACGACGTGTTTTTCCTTACTGGCACAGACGAACACGGAGAGAAAATATTTCGATCTGCAGAAAAAGCAGGCAAAGACCCACAAGAGTTTGTAGACGAACTCTCACAGTCCTTCAGAGAACTTTGTTCAGTACTTTCAATATCAAACGACGATTTTATCCGTACCACCGATGAACGACACGAGCGCATAGTACAAAAGATTCTAACGAGACTCTACGAGAAAGGAGACATCTATAAAGGGAATTACGAAGGCTGGTATTGTGTCCCGTGCGAAAGCTATTGGACAGACACTCAGCTCGTTGAAGACAACTGTCCTAACTGTAACAGACCAGTCGAAAAAAAGAAAGAAGAAGGATACTTCTTCCGCCTATCCAAATATGAGAAACCCTTACTCAAGCTCTTTAAAGAAAACAAAGATTTTGTCTATCCTCCAAGCAGAAAGAAAGAAGTTGAAAACAGACTTAAAGAAGGTTTAAACGATTTGTGCATAACTAGGAAAGCATTCAAATGGGGAACACCGTTTCCAATAGACAATAATTACGTTACATACGTTTGGGTAGAAGCGTTAAGCAATTATATCACTGCTTTAGACTATCCTAACAAAAAATTCAAGAAATATTGGCCCGCAGACATACATCTAGTCGGGAAAGACATAAACTGGTTCCACTCTGTCATATGGCCAGCAATATTACTCTCGCTTGAAATAAAACCACCCAAAATGGTCGGAGTACACGGATTTCTTACTTTAGACGGAGAAAAAATGAGCAAAAGCAAAGGCAATGTAGTCGACCCAATCGAAATAGCAAATTGCTATGGAGCAGACGCACTACGTTATTATCTGATTAGCGAAACAGCATTTGGAGGAGATGGAGTATTCTCAGAACAAAAAGTAGTGAAAAAACTAAACAACGAACTCGCAGACATACTCGGAAACTTCGTGCATAGAACAGTAATCTTATCCAAAAAGTTCTTCGAAGAGCAAGTTCCAACACCATCTAACTGCACTGAAATAGACCGCGAGTTGATTGCAGCAATAAAAGATGCTCCACTGTCCATAGGGAAAAAATACGATGAGTTACAGCTAAAACAAGGCCTGGATGAAACCCTCGAGTTAGTCACAAAAGGAAACGCCTACCTCAACGCACAAGAACCTTGGAAAAACGAAGAAGTACGCGCAAATACTCTTTACGTCTGTTTGAACCTCTGCAGAAACGCGGCTATTCTACTATCTCCAGTGATTCCAACATCTTCTCAAAAAATCTGGGAAACCATTGGCGAGCAAGGACAAGTTTCAAGCCAAAACTGGGAAAACGCAAGTACTCTAGCCTTAAAACCCGGCCACAAACTTAATACTTCAAAACCTTTATTCAAAAAAGTAGAACTAAAAGAACAAGAAGAATCTGGTGGTGAAACCATGGACAATACCATAACATTCGACGAATTCCAAAAAGTTGATTTGCGCGCAGCACTAGTCAAAAACGTAGAAGACATTGAAGGCGCAGACAAATTGTACAAACTCACGCTTGATGTTGGTGAGTTAGGCGAGCGTACTATTGCTGCAGGAATCAAAAAATACTACAAAAAAGAAGAAATTCAAGGCAAGACGATAGGATATGTGGCCAACCTGGAGCCTCGAACAGTCTTCGGAGTTGAATCTTGTGGGATGTTGCTTGCAGCAGAATCAGGCAATAACGTTTGCGTAGTTACTTTTGAAAGAGATATCAAGCCAGGTACACAAATCTCCTGAAACCTTTAAATATCCTGGCTTCTTTTGTTTTTTCGTGCAACTAAACACGTTTTTAGCATTGTTGTTAATTATTTCTAGTGCAAGTGCAGTAACAATAAATGGAACCAAAGACTTATCTTCTGATAATCTGAGCGTGAGCATTACTGGCTATGCTGTTAAAGAAAGTTTCCCCTTAGAACCAAACATTGAAGACAATTTTGATTTAGTTGGTATCTCATCTGTCACGCTTGTTCTAGTAGGCATTGTTTTTCTTATGCTATTATTTGAACACATAAAACTTGATTTAAACTAATTTCATCACAAGAAAAACCTTTCTTTTTTTAGCATGTTCAGGTTGATCAATAGCTAATCCACCTTGAAATCCTTGAGACGCAAAGATTTTTGCCATGCTTTTGGCTTCATCTTCAGAAAAAGGATAAAACTGTGCTACCATTCCACCTTTCGGCTTTAACACACGCTTAAATTCTTTTGCCACTGCCTTCAAATCTTTTGCCCATTGAATAACAGAAATTGAAACTATTGCATCAAAACTATCTTTTTCAAACGGCAGGTCTGCCATGTCTGCAACCACTGCATTCAAGCCGCGTTCACGCGCTTTTTCTATCATTGATTCTACAATGTCAATTCCAACTGCTGTATGGCCTTGGTTTTCAATCACTTTCATTGAAAAACCTGTCCCACATCCTACGTCTAACACTCTAGATTTAGGTGGAATTGCAAGCAGTTCAAGAGCGCGTTGGGTTAGCTGTTCTTGAGTGCGTCGCATGCCTGATGTTTCATAAGAAGAAGCGTGGAAGTATTCTCCTGGCTCAGAATTGTCTTCTGGTCGTTCGTGTTTGACTTGCCAAGACATATGTTCTTCTAAGCTTTTTTTTAATAAAAGCTTTGATGTGGTTTGTTAGTATAAACCTGTTTCATTGAAGTATCTATCCACTCAAAGTTTCTGCTGTTTCAATTGCCTCTAGCCCGAATGATTTGTTTTTGGCCCATGCAGTCAATGTATTCGACTTCTTGTCCTGGACTTGCTTTGACTTCACCTTTCTTGATTTCAAAAGTTTCGTAAGTCTTCATGTCCATTAGCTGTAAGTTTGCGCCTAAGTCTGCTACTACTTGACCGTTTCGTTTGTCTACTTCAGGTATTTCAACGTTTGCGTCAACTGGTTTCATCAGTTGTTTTTTTGAGCCGTCAAAAATTCCTATTGCTGTGACTCTTGCTTTTGCTGAACCGTGTTTTCCTGGTTTAGATTTTTGAAAGTCTACTACTTTGCATGGTACGCCATCAATAACGACGTATCTTCCATTTTTAAGGTCTTTTACTAGTCCCATTCTTGTTGCCATGTTTATCACTTTTTGAGGTTGTGCCTATGTACCATGTTAATGGTAGGCCAATTACTATTACTAGCCAGTAGGAGAACATCCTGTCGATGATTGTGACTAGACCTCCTACTTGTACAGGTATCGAAGTTGTTGAATAAATAAGTATCATCGTCGCTTCTACTATTCCTAAGTCTCCTGGAAGCAGTGGGAATGAACCAATCAGGCTGGATACAATATATGCTGTAGCTATTACAGCTAGAGGAAGTTCATTCAGGGTTATTCCAAATGCTAGAAAAATAACATATGCTCTGCTAACTTCTATTATCCAATAGCCTAACGAAAAAAGCACGCCTACTACCCATGTGCTTTTGTGACTTCCGATTCGTGCAATGGTTGTGTAGTAATTGTTAAGACTTTCTTCTATCGTGTGTTTGTATTGTCCTAATATGGGTATTCTGTCTGTGATCCAATTGTATCTGTCGATTAGTCTAATGATTGGTTCTGAGCGTATTTTTTTTATGAATGAAACATAGAACAGTGCTATGAGCACTGAAAATGTGAAGAATAGTGCTAGTAACATGAGAAGCATTATGTTGCCTGGCACGTCAAAGTAAAAGAATCCATAGAGAATGGCTGCTATTGAAATTATTGCAAATGCTATGATGTCTGCTATTTTTTCAACAATTATCGAGGCCATGCCTGCAGAAGCAGGAATACCATGTTTTTTTTGCAGGAGGTATGCTTTTATTGGTTCTCCTCCCCAGCGAGATGCCGGAGTAATTGCATTCATGGCTTGTCCTGCTAGTGAAAGCATGAAAATGTCTATTTTTTTGGTTTTGTATCCAGTAGCATTGAGGAACCAGCGCCATCTCATTGAGACTATTAAAATTGAAAGGAATTGAAGGATGAGCGCAAGCAAAAGGTAGATTGGGTCCATGTTTAAGAGATGATCAAGCATTTGTTCTGGGCCTAGCCATAAAAATATGGCTACGAATACTGCAGTTCCTAGTACTAAGCTTGTGATAAGAGCCTTTTTGTTCATGTCTCCCAAGTTATTATTCAGCTGGAAATATTTAAATACTCTGCTAGCATTGTTTCTTTAATGCATAAAGGGATTTCATCAGCTGTATCTTTTGTAATGGTAATGCTCATAGTGCTTACTGGTGTTACTACTCTTTACTTTTGGGTTGGAGGTCTTCCTGCTCCATCTCGTCCAGAAAATACTTTAGACATTGACGTACATGTTATCAATTCAAGTGCGTTAAGTGTGGTCAATATGGACGTAGAAGATTCTCGTGCTTTAGATGTTTTAAGTACTAGCGTGGGAAATTGTTCTTTCAGTTCTTCTACAATACTCCAGCCAGGTTTGCGTGAAGTGTGCACTTTTTCTTCTTCGGTTCCGTCTGGTACCGTGATAATGGTTTATGGACAAGGTTTAACTCAGACTACAGTTACTTTTTAGTTCCTTCTACAATCAATCCAAGTCCTATTAGCACAAAAAAAGCAATGATTATAAACCAATTGCTGGTAAAAAAGTCTGGACCGCATAGCGTACCTACTGTACAAAGCCGCGTTTCATGAAACAAGAAAATACTTAGTGTTCCAAAAGCAAGAAACCAAAATGCTCCTCCAGCATATTTCAGTTCTTCTTCCATGAAAAAAGAATAATACGGCAGTGTTTAAATACTTTGCTTCTGAAAAATCGTTATGGCAAAAATGCTGTTGGAGGGCGATGTTGCAAGAGCACTATCTGTTCTAGGTGGACGAAACTTGGTTAAAACAGGTGAATTGCTCGCAGGCAGTCTTGCTCCTCTTCTTAATGCAAAAACATTGAGCGATGGAGTTCAAGTCACGCTTACCACTGATGATTCTTCTCTTTCATTGATTCCTCAAGGAGGACAGCCAGTGTTGCGCGGCAAATACTATGTGTATCAAAAAGGAAGTTTTTTGATAGAAGGACAAAAACGTGTTCTTGATCAAACCAAGCTTTTACTGCTTAAACTAGCAGAAGAAAGAAAACATTACTTGCTTTCGCGTTATTCTAACGAACAGCTTGAAGAGTATGGTCTAGACATAAACTTCATAACAAGTTTGGATAAACAAGTTTCTGAACTGATGGTGGAAGAATGACTTGCTGGATGAAATTTGTTAGTCTGGTTGCGCGTTTGGCAAAGGTTAGTGAAGAAGATGCAATCAAAATTTTGCAGAGTATTGAAGATGATGTAGGACATGATGAAAACTTGATTAAAGCTATTGTTGATGCTGAGCGTGAGGATTTAATAAAACGTTTGCGCAAAAAAAAGAAACGCGAAGAAGAAGCAGCTATTGCATATAACTAGTGCGCCAGTAGTTTAGCTCGGTATGACTTGGCCTTCCCAACGAACCCTTTCAGAAAAAGCGTTCACGGAAAACCCGGAAAGCTTTGAGTGGGTGAGGGAGACAGGCTACGACCCGGGTTCAAAAGAAGGGGGCAAGCCCCCTTTCTAAACCCCTATAGGGTTGGAAAATCCCGGCTGGCGCACCTATCCTATTTTAAACAATCAGGAGTTAAAAAAAGCATGAAGCAGCAGGCTGCTTACTTGGTTATGGGTATTACCTCACTTCTAATCATGATAATCTCAGCCATGCCTGGATCTTTTCTTCTATGGGTGTTTTACACGTATCTTTTTAATTGGTCTTTACTCTCTTTCATTTTGTTAGCTCCTTTCATCTGGCTGTTCTTGTATTCCCTTGTACTGCTTAACCTTGTTTTGCCAGTCCTAGTGAGAAAACTCTTCCTCAACTCATACATTCCAACCAAAAGAGTCGAGAGAAGAAAAAGCGAAGAATACATTAAATGGACCATGCTCACTTCCTTATATTCCCATGCAATGATCTGGAGGTTGTTCCTGCCATTTTTAGATCATTTCACGTCTTTTATAATGTGCGGTTTTGGTGCACACATTGGTTCTAATGTTTTGATAACTCGAGGAGATTTTTTTGATCCGTGGCTTTTAGAGATTGGAGACAATACTATCATTGGTCATAATTCGCTCATCACAGGACATTATTTTGAGAACGGCAACATAGTATGGGGAAAAATATGCATTGGCAAAGATTGTACTGTTGGCTCTCGTGCAATAATCAGTCCTGGAGTAACACTAGAAGACGGAGTTATTTTAGGCGCGCAATCATTTGTTGGTAAGGATGAAGTTTTGTCAAAAGGAACGTATGCAGGTGTTCCTGCACGTCTTATTCAAGCCCACAAGAGTTAAATAGTTTGCAAGACCTAATGCAGAGCATGGGAATTTCAAGTTTAATCTATGATTCTTGGATGCGTGAAGCTCAATTCAGAAAGTATAGCGGAATTTTCCCAATGCTTGAGCGCGCTGAAGTTGATTTTAGTGGTAAAGCCTTGGATGTTGGAATGGGTACAGGCTTATTTGAGGATTATCTTTCTGGAAGAGGCGTACACATGGACTTTAGTGGCATTGAGCCAGATGAACAGATGATTCGAGAAGCCAAGAAAAAAGGTTACAAAGTTGCTTCAGGAACTGCTGAACAACTACCATTCCAAGATAAAAGTTTTGATTTTGTTGTATGTTTAGATACTATTCATTTAGTGAAAGATTCTGAAAAAGCTTTGAGTGAAGCTTTGCGCGTCCTGAAAAAAGGGAAGTTTTTGCTTTTATCTCATTATTGTAACACTTTCACTAAAACTGATGTAGTTAAAAAAATGGATGATCTGACAGAAGGATTGACTTTAGTTGATAAGAAGCTTGTCGGTCAATCCGACAGCGAGCTTGCAATAGTCTACTTAGTTAAAAAGTAAGCGTTGTCTGCTACTTTTATGCAAAAAAACTCACAGAATTTTAAATCCTTTGCTTGTGAGCACTCCTGTATGCTCAAGCCTTGCACCACCAACACCAGGCACAGCTAAACCAGGTTCAATAGTAAAAACCATTCCTTTTTCAAGCACATGGTTACTATTTAGGCTTAAGCTTGGATATTCATGAATTTCTACGCCAACACCATGCCCAAGTCCATACGGCCAATACTCTGCTTGTTTTCCGAAAAAATCTTTTACAGCAAGGCAAAGATCTCCTGCAGTCATACCCGGGCAAACTAAGTCTCGCGCATACGCATTAGCCATGCCTACTGTTTCCAACAACTCATATCTTGCTTTGTTAGGATTAACACAATACGTTTCCGTGAAATCACTGCAATAACCGTTCCATTTTGCTCCCATGTCTACGATGACTGTATCACTTGATTTCATTTTTTTGTTGGTTGCATTAGTATGAATGTACAACGTGTTTTTGCCTGATGCAACTATCGGATCAAACGCTAACTGCGCGCCTTTCTTATAATAAAAACTGGTTAAGTCTGCAAACAATTCAAGTTCTTTACGTTCAGCTAAAACGCTTTCTTCTGCAATCTTAAACGCGCGTTTTGTGAGAGAACTGGCTTTTTTCATTTCTTTAAGTTCTGAAGGCATTTTAATGCTTCGCACTAACGTAAGTTCTTCACTTACGTCAATAAATTTTACGCCTTTCAGTTTTTTCTTCAGACTTTTTAAGCGATTAATGCTGATGTAATTGGCGTTGTAGCCAATGCGTTTGCCTCCTGCCTTGCATATCAATTCATAAGGAGTATCGCGTGTTTTACGTTTTATTTTGCGTACTCCTGCTGAATGCTTGCTATCTGAGACTACAACAAAAGGTGTTCCTTTCAGATTCCAGTAAAAAACACCTGATACAATTTCATCCATTTCAGCATAATACCTCATGTTTGGATCCGGCGCGTCTCCACTGCTCACAATTAGTAGCGCGTCAATTTTGCTTTCAACGCGTTCTTTGATTTTTTTCAGGGCGGGTTTCATTGGTTTTGATTACAAAGAAGACTTATTTATTGGTTGCGTCTGTTTTTTTCTTTTTCAGTGCTAGTTTTATTCCTACTGCTACAATGAAGAGGGTGTCTACAATAATTAACAAGATCATTCCAATGAAGATAATATATGCCCAATTTATTGGTTGTTTAGGATTTATGTATTCTTCGTGGTATTCGTCTTTAATGTTTTCGACAGAACATGTTTCTGTGTTTGTTAGGATTTTTATCCAGTCGTCTCCTGCTTTTGAAGTCGGTATTTTGCATCCCGTTTCAGCGTTTTCAATATTTACTGTTTGGCATTGCATCTCATTCCCCATGTACTTGATGGTATTTTTTTGAGCAAATGCTTCTGCGTTTTCTTTTCTTTCAACGTAATTATTTAGCTGTATTCCTGATGCTGCACATGTGCTTCTGTCTTCTCCTATTCCTACTGGGTCTTTGTATCCTGTTGGTAGGGTCAATATTATTATAAGAAATAAGAACATCCCCACTAGTATAACTCCTAAGACAAGGGCTGCAACAAGTCGGTTTTCCCACTTTCCTTTTTCCATCGTTTTTTGATTACAGAGAGAAGTTATTTATTGGTTCCTTTTAGTAATTTATTCATCAGCATAACATTAAGTTTTTTATACTCCTATTGAGCAATATTCATAATAGTGCAAAAATGTTTCAGTGGTTTGTATGGCTAGAAAAAGACGATTAAATAAAAAGATAGGTCTTGCTCCTCATCCTACAGAAATAAGCAAAAAAATGGAGAGCACGTATAACAAAATACGTTCTGTAGTCAAGATTGCTACTCCTTTCAGTTATCACAAAATGCGCGAACTTAGTCATGTTGCAAAAATGGAACCTGAGTTGACTCTTGTTAATGGAAAAATTGATCCGTCTAAAGCATGGATGGTTAAAACCTTAGACCATTCACGAGGCAGAAGTGTTGGCCAAACTTGTGACAATATTCAACTGCTCGAAAGGAGAAAACCAAAGGATGCTGAAATTTTAAGAAAAATGGACAAAGCATTAGATCAGCTTCCAAAAGTTCTAAAAGATAGGGGCATGTTTATAGCAGACATTTCCACAAGCTTACATCATGGTTCAGCTCAATGGGTTGAATTCATGGCTCCAACAGATTTTCCCCGATTAACTCAGTTCATGGTGCATCAGTTCTCCAAATGGAAACATACTCCTGAAGAAGAACGAAGGATAAAAAAAGGAGAAGCTGGACCAATGGGACGAATCATGTTTATTCCAGACTTTGGGAGGACGAAAGGAGAGGACATGGACTCTCCAAACATAGAAAAAAACAAGCAGATTTTTTTTGACCCCAAAACACGAGTTACTTTTATACTTGGAAGTACCTATGGCGGAGAAGGAAAAAAGAGCAATATGCGTTTGGCTCAGTTTATTCACACTCACGTTCTCAAGAAAGGACTTGGAATTCACGCAGGAGCTTTTGACGCGGTTTCCACAGACAAAAAGGGAATAGAACAAGACAGGAAAGGAGTGCTAGTGCTTGGCTTGAGCGGAACAGGAAAAAGTACTACTTCCATGATGAAGTTTGATAAGTTCGAAAATCATTTTAAACAAGATGACATGCTGTTACTCAACTGGGATGGAAGTGCACACGGTATGGAAAATGGAATGTATGTCAAGACTGATTGGGATAATAATGATCCAAAGAAAAATCCAATTCAAGGAACTGTTATCGAATCTGCCATGCGACCAAGTGCCATGATTGAAAATGTAAACGTCAAAAACGGTAAACCAGACTTTGTTGGGAGCAAGGAAGAATATCCCAATGGACGAGCGCTTGTTGCAAGAGATGATTTCCATTTTGCTTCAAGAGATCCAAATCTGAAAAAGGTAGATGTGATGTTTTTCAATGTTAGGGGGCCTTTCCCACTACTCCAAAAACTTAAAAATGCTGATCATGCAGCAACGTTCTTCGCTCTTGGAGAAACCATTAAACGTAAAGGAACTGTAGTCGAAGAACAAAGTCATATAATCAAAAAATTGGAAGCCAAAGAACATTCTTTGGAAAAAATAGTCGACAAAAACGGGTTGTCAAAGAATGCGTTCATGAACATGCTCAATGCATTGTATACTGTTGAACCTAGAATGAGACCAAAATTTGCACACTTCAAAAAAGTCCAGAAGATTCTAAAAGAAGCTAAAATAAACTTTGATGAAGTTATGGAACACAAACCTTGGCGCGAAGAGCCTGTCAGAGAAATGGGTTTTGATCCGTTTACTCCTTCAGGCTTCAAAAATGAGCGGATAGCTGCATTCCGAAAGTTTCTCAAGAAAAATCCGCACGTTCAAGTATATCTAATGAACACTGGAAGCGTTGGAGCAGAAAACATTAAAATAAAAGATACTCGTGCTGTTATGGAAGCAGTAATCACAGGCAAAATGGACGACAAGAAAATGTGGGTTGAGGGCACTCACACTGGCACGCTCATCCCGAAAACCATCCCAGGAGTAAAAAAATACTCAACACGATTTGATCCGCACAAACAGTTTGGAAAAGAAGTTTACCAAAGTATACTCACAAATTTGAAAGCAGACAGAGTTGACTATCTCAAACGATACTCTAAGCTCCAATTTTTGACACTTGACGGAAAGAAAGGCAGTTTTTCGAAAGAACTGAAAATACGTAAAGCTAAAAAGTAGTAGTTTGTACTAGAAACTTCCCTTTTTTCATAACAATCTTTTCATCAAATAATATGGATACTCCTAGTCTAGTTTCAAAGCGTTTTGAACGTTGATAACGAGTGTGACGTATGTAATTATCCATACTATATAGTAAGCGTTGTATAATGTGGTCCAGAGTGCTTCATGTACTGGAATGCTTTCGGTCCAAATTTGAAAAAACACTCCTCCAACAAACAGGATAGAGGCTACTCCCATGACTAAACTCCATATTTTGAAAACGTTTCTTATTTTAGCTTTTTTATTTCCAAACAATTGCATCAGTTTCAAAAATATTTTTACACTGGCTATACCCAATACTATCAACGGAAGTTCTATGTTTCTTTCTAAACCAAAAATACCAAACATGTCTATCACAATCAGCCATGCTGGAAACAATACAACTATGAACCAGAAGATAACTTGACTGAAAGACACTACATTATATATAATTGCTCTAATCACTCCAGAAAGATTTTCTGGAAATAAGTATGCTACATAAATAGTTTTTTTAGTTAATGGAATCAGAATTTTTCGTGTGTTTTTGTTGTTTAACTTTTCTTTCAAATAGTCAAAAAACGGCCCTACGTAAAGAACAACTGTTACGCAAAAAATGAAAAGAGGGTTTACTACATTTAAAACTAAATTTGTGAAATCTTTGGGGTCACCAATGAAAAACATTATGGATAAGAATACAATAGCAAGAATTACTATTACACCTATTGCAAGATATCCATGAATCCACCCCAATATCTTATTCAACTTTTCACCAGTTTACCTCTTTTCATGATCAACGTTTCATCAAACCAAATTGACGGCTTTTTTATCACAAAATCCCAGTGAATAGCAGCTTCAGTGTTGCCTCCAATACTCTTAGAATCACCAATAGCCACATGACAAGTGCCCAGCACTTTCTCATCCTCTAAAGTCACACCACGCATTTCCGCACCAGGATTCGTTCCAATAGCAAACTCTGCGATGTTCCTAGCATTTTTTATGCCCCACACTTCTTTCTTCAAAGCACTATCAGCAATATGCATGACTTTATTATTTTCTACTTCAAAAGTTTTGGCTTTAACTTTTCCATGCGTGCCAGTGAAATAACCTTTAAAATCTGCTGGAGAAAAAAAGACTTCGCCGCCAGGTAGATTGACTACGTTTCCCTTTATGACAGCCCCTTCATCCGTAATCACTTTCCTTGCGCCTCGCTCAACAACAAACTCAGTATCCTGAGCAACCACTCGAATGCGCTTAGCTTTACTCATTGCTTTTGCTAACCGAGCGTTAGTCTTCTTTATACTAGAATAATCTGCGTTCATCCCGCGTACTAGCACGCTTTTAGTGATTCCTGGCAAAGTAGCTCCACGTGCATTCCTCTTCTTGATTTCACGCGCAGCATTAGTATGAGTGAGCGAAAACTTTGTCGGACAATAAACTATGTCTGCTGTTCGCATGGCTTCAGCAACAATCACTGGAGGTTCACTACCATGACGGCCAGTTGGGGTCATAACAATCAAAAAAGCATTGCTTACTTCTTTAGCTGCATCAAAAATTGCTTGACCAATCTCTAAAGTCTTAGTATCCGTAACAACCAAAAAACTTTCTTTCTTCTTAGGTTTTGCGAGGGATACAGCAGTACGCGCGGCTTTAAACAATACTCTATCTGTCATGTGTCCATTAAAGAAACAATGATATTTATTACTTTTTTATTTGAGTGACATCCACGCTAGTAGGTTTTGCGCACTCAGGAACAATAATTTCAGAAGCAGGACCTGCTTTCGGCTTGTGGCCAGCACAATTCAAACAAAGACCATCATGAGTATAGCAACGCTTACAAACTCTTTTGCCACACTTAAAGCAAGTGTAAACTTTTTCTGCAGGTCTGTGACAAAGATCACAAATTCCACCCACATTCATACAACAGCTTATGCAAGCACTCTAATAAAAAACTTTCCCGTCCGCAATAGTTATATAAACCCTACAAAGGAAACTTATACGATGACTTCTTGGAAAATTTTTAGCATACAAGGAATAGGAATGCGCATACACTGGACACTAATCCTGCTTTTTGCCGCACTGTTCTTAATCGGATTCACAACACAAGATAATCCCTTAACTCTTCCTGCAATGTGGTTCTTACTTTTTGCTTCAGTTGGTTTACATGAACTATCTCATTCACTAGCAGCAAAAAAGATGGGCATTCAAATTAAAGAAATCGTGCTGTTACCCATTGGCGGAATGGCAATAATGAAACAAACCAATTTTGAGCCAAAAAAAGAGTTCCTCATGGCAATGGCCGGACCATTCTTCAACTTTACCGTCTGCGCATTAATCATCCTACTCCAATTATTCACAGGCTTTTACCTGTACGGCTGGAATGAATTCACTGACGCACCATTACTCTTTGAAACAGGACTCCTCATATCATTTGTCCTCTCAACCCTATTCTGGCTTAACCTGGTCTTAGGAACATTCAACCTACTCCCAGCAATTCCAATGGACGGAGGCCGCATGCTACGCTCAGGACTAGCAATGTTCATGGACTACCTTAAAGCTACTAGACTAGCCACACTAATCTCAAACATACTCATGTCCCTGATGTTTCTAGCAGGATTCTATATAGGCAACCTTTGGTTCATCATTATAGCAGCATTCATCTTCGTATCATCAAGAGCAGAACTAGAAGCAACCATCTCAAACCGACTGCTCGGAGACTTCCCACTCACAAAACTAGTCAAACAAACCTACCTAGTTGTAGACGATGACGACATGCTCGACAAAGTCCTGAAAGACATGATAGAATCCACTTCACTCGTTGCATTCTACAAAGAAAAAGGCAAAATATACTCAGTGAACATATACGACATCCAACGCGTACCGAAAAAAATCTGGAAAAAAACTAAATTCTTGAAAATAGCAAGAGAGCAACATCCAGTCACACAAGACCATTCTGCATCATTCGCAGTCAACAAAATGAACGAACTAGGACTAGAAGCACTTTCAGTAATAGACAAAAAACAGGAAATAATCGGATGCGTATTCAAAGACGACATAGAAGTAGTACTCGAAATCCTTAAAATCTCGAGAGCATAAACACTATTTTAAACAAAAAAACACAAAGACTAGCTACTGCTGGGGTGGCGGAACCCGGTTCAACGCGCCGGTCTCGAATAACTGAAATCAGTTAACACTTATGGGTTGCGCTTCGCGCAAGCCCATTTCGAGCAAACCGGTGGGCGCAAGCCCGTGCAGGTTCGAATTCGTTTCGTTACGAACGAAACTCCTGCCCCCAGCGCCTATTCTTTCGGAAAACAATAGACGAAAGTCTTAAATAGCTAAACTGTGATAACATTGTGTGATGAAAAGTGAGTGAAATCCAAAAGCGGGCAAGGCAAGGCAAGTTCTTCATAACGAGACATGCTTTGAAACGCTTGAAGGAGAGGAACTTCACTCAGAAAGAGGTTAGAAGAGCTTTGATGGAAGGAATTTCAGTCCCGGACTCGCAGGATGAGAGTAAGGTTAGAGTTATTTGCAAACTGAATTACAGATACCTGACCTTAAGCGTTCTCGTCAAAAAGGCATTGGTAGTCAAAAGCTGCTGGGAAAGCAAGAATTGGGAGAAGAAGGTGGTTGAAAAATGAAAAAAGAGAAATGGGAAGAAAAATGCCCTATTTGTGGCGGTAAGCTGGTCACTACGAGGACTGTCCTTGATTTGTACGATGGGAAAGTAACCCTAAAAGGAGTGAAGGTCCAGTACTGCCCGAAATGCAAGGAAGAACTTTTCACCCCAGAACAAATGAATAAAGTCGATAAGCTCACTGAGGGTATCCAGCTGCAGCAAATAAGTCTGAAAAGGCGTGTGAGCAAGAGCGGGAGATCACTGGTGCTGAGGATACCTCAGGATATAGCTAGGACCCTTCACATGAACAAAGATACTGAGGTAGAGCTAAGAGTAAAGAACAAAAAAGAATTCGTGGTCGAAGTGGTTGCTTAGGTTTTTGCTATGTGCTGGATGCATGTAATCCTTGAAGCATATTGCTCACGCAAGTGGAGCACGAAAAAAGACAAGTATATGTATTTGATGGAAAAGGACGGGTCTTTTACAAAAATTAAGAACGAGAAATACGATTCCACCTATTGAACACCCAGAAAGCCCAGTTACTGCAAGAATATTCTCTGCTATACTTGTTTGGAAAAAGATTGTCTTCACTTTGCATATGCAAATGTAGAGTCATCTGATTATAAGTTTCTTGACAAGAAGTATAAAAAGAATTCGAAGAGTGACTGAATCACAGAATTTGTACTTCAAGCGCAGTTCGTGTTGGTTTTGATGTAGGTGTTATACTTGTGGTCTAGCACCTGCCCCAGCGCGTTTTTATACTATTGTTGTCCAAATCAGTAAAAAACGGTATGTGGGGGTTACAGGAAATGAAAAAATTATCAATTTATTTCCAAGTAGTTATTGCCTTGTTGTTCATCAACTTGATTCATAAAATCGTGCGTGAAATCCCTGGTTCAATGAATCTCACTGCAGAAGGAATGATAGGCATCCTTTTCACGACTGGAATGGCCGGAATTCTTGCAATTAGCATTATCCTTTTACTACTAGGAAAAAAACAAGGATTACTTCTTGGAATGATACCTGCTGTATGGGCAATGCTCCAGTGGATTGTGGTACATGTAATAAGAGGGTATCCTGACCAAAATGGAATTTGGTGGTATCCAATTTTCCCGATTATTCAAGGAGCACTAATAATCTATTTTTCTGTCTTAGCGATGAAAAATGAGTGATGAAAAATTTAAGCCGATGCCAGACATTGCTTTTAAATGTATGACTTGGACGTTCAGGTTGACAGGCAAGTTCAAAAAGTCATAGTCAAAAAAATAACTGCTTCATAACCGAACAAACAGAATGCGCGTGAAAAGGACTAAACGTTTGAATCCGGTTCCCGCGTGTTTTTATTTTTCCTCTGCCAGCTCCTTCAAGCTATCTTTAACGTGCTCGTTGAATCCAGAAAAAGCTCTCCCCCCAATGAAAGTGGTTGGTAGATAGCCAAAAGTGGTTGAAACGCCCTCGCTTTGGTTAAAGCCCATTTTCATTTCACTGAGCAGGTCATAAGTGCCCTCCTCGAAAGTGTAGTATTCTTCAACGACCAAGTACGGGTGTTCTTCTCTAATCTCTTCTAAGAATGCCAACTGTTCCAAGCACATAGGACCTGCATCGTTGTGGAACATAACTAATACCAGGCTGCAGGTATCATTTATGCACTCGAGGCCTTCTTTGCATTCGCTCTCGCAGCAGGGCTGGCCTTTCTCACCGCAGGGGTTAGACAGGTTGGTTTCATTTTGTTCGGGAAGAGACTCGTTTTGTTCGGGAGACTCATCCTGGCTTTTGTTTTCCTCGCTGATACCACTTGGCTCTACTGTACTACAAACTCCTGGAGAATACTCTTCCGGCGCGCTCCCTCCCTGAAAAAATAGCATCGCAAACAATACTACTGCTATGATCCCAATTACAGTCAATCCCCATTTTAGGTTCATCAGTTCACCCATCTCTTTTATTCATGGGGTTTATAAAAACATGCCCTGTTTTCAGTCTTCAAATATAAACAGCTCGTCTATGTTCGTTTTGAGGGCTTTTGCCACATCATGCGCTAGCTTGAGCGAGGGATTGTACTTACCTTTCTCAAGAAAAAGTATGGTCTCGCGCCTGACGCCGACTTTTTTGGCAAGGTCCTCTTGGGTTAAGTTATACCTGGCTCTGAACTCTTTTATCCGGGTCTTTATCACTTACCCACCTTTTCATAGTAAAACACGGAGAGCAAGCATACCAAAAGGTTCCCTCCGAGGAGGATTGCGAACGCCGGAACTAGCAATTCAATGCTATGCGTCAAGTACGCATACGCAACAACCCCAACCCCAAAAAACGTTGTGAACATGAACGCGTTCCTGGTCGCCCTGCCGATGTTCACTTCTATCATCTCATCGCTTACCTTGTACAGCCCGAAGTATGGCAGAAAGCCGAGGAACCAAATGAACGCAGTCTTACCCTCCACGAAATACAGCAGGCTCGCAAGCGAGAGGAAGCCCAGGTACCAAAGCATGTTTTTCATTTCATATCATCTCCTTCCATCCAGGCAGTGAAAGAAAAGATTGCCATTCCTAACACCACAGCTATTCCCATGACCACCATCAATACATACCTAAACATCTCGTTCATTTCCTTCACCGTGTATACTTCTAACATTTTGTTATGTTATTCTAACTCGATATTAGAATTATATAACATCTAGTATTTATTCTTTTCGTTCGTTTGTTCTACTATGCGCTTTTTCGTGTATCTTCTTGAGTGCAGTGATCATAGCTATTACTGTGGTTACACTAAAGATCTTGTTGCTAGAGTAAAAGTTCATAATACTGGAAAAGGCGCGCGTTACACTCGATCGCGTAGACCTGTACGGCTTGTTTATTCAGAATCTTATTCAACGTTGAGCAGGGCTTTGAAGCGGGAAGCGGAAATAAAATCTTTTTCTAGGAAGAAAAAGCAGTTTCTTATAATGAATGGCCAAAAGTGTTAACGAGCAAGAGAAAGACGAGCAGTCCTACAATTACCATCAAGTAAAACCAAACGCCATCCTCTTTTTTCGAAGCCATGTTTTTCACTCTAGACAGACAAACAGTGCAGGTGTTGCTCCTGTAATCCAAGCTTCTCCTTGCACTCCTGAAGTTAATAAAGCGTTAACATCTCCGCTTAGTAGATTGATGCTGCTTCCTGGAGGAATTTCAGTATGTTCTATTTTTGTTGTTATGCTTCCTGCTTTAATGTTCATGCTGTTTGCTGGAATTGCTTCAACTCCTGAGTTGGTGATTTTGATTGTTCCGTTAACGTCTTTTTCAGATCCTGTGCATGAAACTGCAACCACTGCTTTTGGCATTTCTGTGCATTTGCCGCTGAGCTTTTTTTCTCCGATTTGTTTTAGGCCAGTTTCACTTGAGTTTAGGTTGTTATAGTTTAATGAAACAACATATGAGTATGCGTCACCTTCTTCTCCGCAACTTGCGCCGATTATGTTGCCGCTTACTGGTTTTTCTTCTCCTGGGGCGAATGTTGTGTCAATGAAGCCTAGCCTGACTAGAATGCCATCAAAGCGTGCTTCTGTGAACTCAAGTGTGTTGCTTCCAGCGTTTTTAACGGTCAAGAACAAGGTTTCTCCTGCTATCTTATAGTCTAAGAATCTGAATGGTTCTGCTTCTTCTGACCAGTACTCATCATTTATTGTTGGAGGGACTGCTGTTAAATCACAGTCTCGTGTATCTTCTACTACTTTTCCATCTGGGCATACGTATTGTGTTGTACAAGAAGTTGGTTCTTCTACTATGCTTCCATCTGGACAGACATATACTGTTTCTTTGAATAAACCTGCTGAACAGTTCTCTTGGTTTTCTACTTCGCTTCCATCAGGACATACATACACAGTTTTTTCTGTGACTATGCAGCCAATGGTTAAAAAAAGCATTCCTATTGCAAGTAATCCAATAAATTTCATTTAACGGCACCAATCCTATAAAAAGCAGCTCTTCTTTTTAAGCTTTTGTTTATAATACGTTGATAAAGGTTCTTTCCATTTCTCTGCACTTGCTGGGATGAGATTCTCCAATTTCAAAGAAGCATTCTGTGCAAACAAATTTTCCTTCTTTTTCATAACATGCAGTGCTCTCTTTGGCTTTATTTAATGGAAGTTCTTCCGTGGTTTCTATCCAACCATAATCTACTTTTTGTCTGGGCAGGCACCATCCAAGCGTTTCTGAACCTATGTTTTTCAGGTCTCTGATTTTTCTTCCGAACAAGTTTTTATGAATCCTATCCAATTCTTCTCTTGGAAGCATCATTGTCACACTTTCATATGCATCAACTTCAGTGCATTCTTTTAAGTATGCCCATCCTTGAACACTTCCATATTCTCCAAAAGAAAAACAATCACAGACTTTGGCTTTAGAACCGCCATTATTATAATATCTTACGTGAAAACCATCTGCTTTGAGGCTGTGTATAACATGGACTTCAGCAGGCACTGCTGGCTTTTCTGTTTCTTGCGGTTCTACTTCAATTTCCATTTCTTGTACTCTTCCTGTCACAAGTCCCGTAATTCCACTAGAAAGAGTGTAAAAAAACACAAGTAAAAGCAACACAGCTAAGACCACTATAACAAGAGTAGCTTTCTTTCCTTCCTCACGATATACCTCAGAAGGTTTCATTAATTTCTTTTATGCAATAGTATCTAATAAACTTTTCCAAAACCTTTTTCTATTATTACTCTGAAAAGAGAATAATGGTTGTTTTACCAGTAAAAGTAACAACAAACGCAAAAAAGTTTTCAGTTAGCACTGGTTGGAGCGGAGAACTGAAAGTTCATTTGACTTGCTTGCCAGTCAAGGGAAAAGCTAATCAAGAGTTGATAAAGCAATTATCTTTGCTTTTGGATGCTAAAGTAGAACTGGTTTCCGGAGAAAAATCTTCTAGAAAGAAACTAAGTGTTGAAGGTCTTTCTTTAGAAGAAATAAAACAACGCCTAAAGGTTTAATACTATTACAAATAAAATATTCTCAAGGAGTTTATCATGCCAGAAGTATCTTTAAACGATTTTGCCCCTCCAACTGAAACCGGTTCTTTGGGTCATGAAAAGCCATCTGAAGCAAAAATACACAGCTTTTCTTCTCCAGAACCAGAAAAACCTGAAATTCCACAAGAAAAGAAGAGCACGCCATCCACGAAAAAGTTCATTAAAGACTTGAAATTGAATGAGCGTGTGAACACCTACTTTGCTGTTAAGTACAAGAGGCCTGTGAAAAGCTATGCTAGGGGTTACATGTTTAGTATAGGACTTTCAGATAAGACTGGGGAAATAGACTTGACCTACTGGGGAGGCCAAGACACAATAAAAGTTCAAGAAGTCTGGAGTTCATTTGAGACTGGAGACGTGGTTACTGTTAATGGTAACGTCAGTGAGTACAATGACCGAAAAAAGATTGATGTTAATAAAGAAAGCGGTTTGGTAAAAGCGACTTATTACAACATAGAAAATTTTGTTGCCAGAAGCAAACAAGATCCTGAAAAAATGATTGACCTTCTGAAACAACAAGTAAGCGCAGTAAGCGATCCCCATTTAAGTGCGTTACTGAAAGCATTTTTTGAAGACCCTAAATTCACTGAAAACTTCAAACATGCCCCAGCAGCAATGTACATGCACCATGCGTACATCGGTGGCCTACTTGAACATACTTTGCACGTGCTGCAACTTTGTGCATCCATACATCGCATTTATCCTTCCATGAGCCGAGATTTACTGGTTACTGGTGCGGTATTACATGATATTGGAAAAATCAAGGAGTTCAAGGTGGGAACTAGCATTCAGGTAACTGAAGAAGGAATGTTAAGAGGCCATATTGCGTTAGGAGAGGAAATGATTCTTGAGAAGATTAAAGAAATCCCTGAGTTCCCTCAGACTCTTAAAATGAAAGTTGCTCACATGATGCTTTCTCATCATGGTTTACATGAGTATGGTTCTCCTAAAACTCCTCAGTTCCCAGAAGCAGCGGCAGTGCATTACGCTGATGAAACAGATTCAAAGATCGATCAATATGTTACGATAAAAGATACCACTGATAGCCGAGACTTCCGAATTTACACTAAAAGACTAGGCGAATTGTACTTAAAATAATCAAATATCTGTTAATGCAATATACGGTTTATTATTTTTGTCTTTCCTGACAAGCCAATTAGTCATAATTCCATCTATTCGGAATCCTTTGCCTTGCTTATCTGTTATTGTGTTAACATACGGAACCATATTTTGTTCTGATTGAATTTCTCCAAATTCTACGTGTTTGTTTAACTGGAGTTCTCTTAAAATTTCTTTTTTATTTCCTTGATAATGACTGTAAGGAGTTCCAAAATATTCATCAGTAACAAGCATCAAAACTTTTTTCATACTTACTTTATACTTTTTCCCTTCAATTTCTAGTAAATTTCCTTTTGCGGCAGCAAATTTGACGTTCTTTCCTTCTTCATCTATTACTTTATCTACTAGTTCTTGAAGCTCTTGGTTTCCTGGTTTAAACCTAAGTCTTAATGGTACTCTTACTGTTACAGATTTGTCATTTTTTTCTTTAATTTTTCTCATTACTGCTTCTTTTGAATGTAATATCTTATTGCCTTGTCCATCTTTTAATTCAAATCCTATTTCTTCTGTAAGTCTATAATTTATTGGAGGATTCACATGTTTTGTATGTCTAGACAAGTGTTTTTGAGTTATTATTCGAGTAATTTTTTCTTTCAAAGCGTTCAAATGTGTTTTATTTCCAGGATCATATACATAAACTTTTTCTACAATCTCTTTTTTCCCAATTTGCATTCTTTCTACGCTATCCGCTTCCATCATTCCAAGCATTAACTTAACACTATGAAATTTTCCAGCTCCAACATGAAGTTTTTCCCATCTAACCCTATGTGTTTCCGGTTTTTCTTGTTTAAGTATGTCCCAAACTTTATGGGATTCTATTTCTTCCCACTTCTTGTTGTTTAAAACTTCAACTTTTTGGCCTCTGATCTCTTTTTTAGGTAGAGGATTGAAACCAACATATTCTTTCTTTCTTTTTGGCATCTTTTTTATTAACTGTTTCAAGATATAAAAGTCTTCCAGAAGCCTAACTTTTTTATATTCTACACGACTTAATTCAAAGGTTTAACATGGCAAAAAAGACTCCAGAAGTAATGAAGTTCCTGAGAAAGGACCCAGACAAATACTGGAAAGTCAAAATTTTTGAAGAACGAGGCTACAAGCGCAAAAAATGCCCTTCCTGTGGAAAGTATTTCTGGTCTTTGGATGACCGCGAGTACTGTGGAGATCCTCCTTGTGGAGAATACGAGTTTTTAGGTAAAGCACCAACCAAAAAGTCATTTGACCTGATTCAAATGTGGAATGCAGTCGAAAAGTTTTTTGAAAAAGAGGGTCATGAAAGCATTAAACGTTATCCCGTGATCTGTAGATGGTTTCCAGGATTATATTTTACTGTAGCCAGCATAGTAGATTTTCAAAGAAGCGTAGGAGGCAAACCCGTTTTTGAATTTCCAGCAGATCCCTTAGTCGTACCACAGCCTTGTTTGCGCTTTAATGACATCCCAAACATTGGCGTTTCTGGCAGACACATGAGTTGCTTCACAATGATTGGACAGCACTCTAAAGGCTATTGGAAAGACGAGTGCATGCGTTTAGATTATAAATTCATGACAAAAGTTCTTGGTATTAACGAAAACAAACTGATGTTTCTTGAAGACATCTGGGCAGGACCCAGTGCCTTTGGTTCTTCACTAGAATACTTTGTGGATGGACTTGAGTTAGGTACCTCAGTCTTTACTTCCTTCTGGGGCAGCCCATCAAATTACACACTTATGGATGAACCCGTAATAGACATGGGAGCAGGACTTGAACGATTTACTTGGATAAGTCAAGGTACTCCAACCATTTATGATGCATCTTATGGTCCGGTAATCGCTAAACTGAAAAAACATGTAACCTACGATGAAAAACTATTCCTTCGCTATTCCAAGCTAAGTGGAAAAATAGATGCAGACACAAGAAATCTATCAGAATCAGTTAAACAAGTAGCAGATCAATTAAAAATCTCTCAAGAAGACCTTGACAATCAAATAAGACCAGTACAAGCACTGTATGCTATCTGTGACCACGCAAAAGCATTAACGTTTGCAATCACCGACGGAGGACTTCCCAGTAACGTAGGAGGCGGATACAACCTTCGCGTAATTCTTCGCAGAGCATTAAATCTAATAAACGAAAACGAATTCCCTTTCACAATCTACGATGTTTGTGAACAGCACGCAAACTACCTAAAACCAATTTATCCCACTCTAGTCAATCACTTAGATGGCGTCCAAGAGATACTTAACGTGGAAGAAAAAAAATACTCCCGTTCGCTTGATCGTGCAAAACGTACAGCCAGAACAATCCTATCAAAAACCAGCGAAGTACCACGCGACAAAATGGTTGAATTGTATGAATCACAGGGTGTTACACCAGAACTGCTTAAGCAAGTAGCCAAAAAAGAAGGTAAAAACATTGAACTACCCTACGACTTTTACTCACAATTAACAGCAACACACGCAACAGAAAAAGTAACAAAGTTCGTTGAAATTGATGCTCAGCCAACCAAACACTTATACTACAAACAACCAAACGCAAAAGAATTCAAAGCCAATGTCCTAAAAAACATTACTCTAGACGGCAAAAATTGGGTAGTGCTTGACGAAACGTTGTTCTACGGAGAAAAAGGAGGACAAGATCATGATCTTGGCTGGCTTAACAACAAGAAAGTCAACAATGTTCAAGAAGTAGGAAAAGTAACCATCCATCAAATAGAATCACTACACGGAAAAGTCAAAGGTAAAATCGACTGGCAACGCAGAGAAATTCTCAGAAATCATCACTCTTGCACCCACATAGTAAACGGAGCGTGCAGAAGAGTGCTAGGCGAGCATGTTTGGCAAGCAGGAGCCTGGAAAGGAATAGATAAAGCCCACTTAGATATCACTCACTACGCAAACCTTACACAAGAACAAGTAGAACGTGTTGAATCTTTAGTCAACAAAACCATAAAAGAAAACAGGGAAGTTACTCAAAAGCTTACTCCTCGCGTTGAAGCAGAAGCAAAGCATGGTTTCAGATTGTATCAAGGCGGAGCAGTTCCAGCAAAAGAGCTTTTTATTGTTAGTATTAAAGACTGGGATGTTGAAGCATGCGGAGGCACACACGTTCAAAACACAAATCAGATTGGCAAGGCAGTAATAACTGGAACTGAACGCATCCAGGATGGCATA
>JAIOSL010000030.1 GCA_021107635.1 archaeon
ACTAGAATCAGATTCAGTAATATCTTTTATAAACCAACCAAAGTTAGCAGAGGAATTACTAACAAAACTTTGTGCATCTTCTGTGACATTAAATGAAATCCAAGACTCTTCTTCAGTATTACTTAAGCTTGCAGTGTCAGTTGCCGTTGAAGAATAATCTCCTCCAGAAGTAGACCATTCACCACTAACAGAGTAATTATTCCAAGTAACACCAAGTTCAGTCCAATTTCTAGTAGGGTTCTGTTGAATTCTGTGCACCCCATGAGTTCTAGAGGAATTAGTATCTCCACTAGGAATATCATAAAAATATAAATCCAAGGTTGCGTTGTCAACAGTTGCAGAAGAAGGTATAGATGATAGGTTAAACGTAATTACTCCTCTTAAATCATTTGAAGAATCATCAGAACCTACTGCAATCAAACTAGAAGTGCCATAATTGGCATCTTGTTCAGAAGATTTACTATACACATAAGAATCACTAGTGTTGGAGGGGCCTGTGAGTGTTTCACCGAATCCAGGATCGGACGAATCAAGTAGGATGGTATAGTTTTGGCCTACAGTTAGATTGGTCCAGAGAGTTTTGTAACCGTCTATGCTCGTACAAGTTTGATTTTCAAATACAAAATCCGCACATTTTAGTAAGTAGTTTCCTTGAGCAGTTACTGTGAAGTTTGCACTGGATAAATTTAAGTTATCAAAATTAACAGAATATGTGCTTACAAACAAATCACTGGTTTCGCTGGTTGGACTATCTAGTTTTAGTGTGTTATAAGGACTTGTGTCAGTATGGTTATAGATAATTATCTTTTTTACGGGTATATCATCATATATCCGGATTTCGATATCAAGAATTCCAGAAGCATTTTCGATTATTTGAGTAGTTATGTTTAATAAATCTGAATTTTTGTCAATTACTATGATTGTATCGTGTTCATTTAGCTGGAACCACGTTGTTTGAGTGTTGTTAGTGTTTCCGTTTGTGTCGTTGGATAGTATGGTTATGTTATATCTTCCAACATAAGTGGTATTAGTAAATGAAGCGTTGTATTTACCGTCTGTATTTACATCGTTCATTGAGATAATTTCATAGAAAGGTCCCCATGATACATTTGCTCTAACAACACTAACTCCTAGTCCATCACTAACATTAGCAGTGATATTTACTGATTGCGTTTGATTGTAAGTTGTTCCAGATACTGGGTTAAGATCAGTTACATTTGGACCTCCTTGAACGTTTAATGTTTCTTCTGCAGTTTGAACTGATTTGTTGTAGTAAGCACTAAGATTATTTTGTATTTTGCAGTAATAACTTTGAGATCCTTCAGATTGAGTAGAAAAGTCTAAAGTGTATGTTGCTTTTCCGGACAATTTGGTATAGTTAGAATCTAAGTAATTTGTTGAATTGTAAAAATCAACAGAATAGCCAGATATTGCATTTTGAGTGTCATTTTCAGTTACGTTGCAGGTAATAGTATTAGTTCCAGTAGAAACAGTTCCTGTTGGTGTTTCCCAACGTACATCAGATTTGCCCCATACATAAAATGTTTTGTATGCTAGCGTGTCGTTCAAGTTGCTTGAGTTATCTCTAACATAAATCTTAACAACATGCAATCCTATAGACCAACTTGAGTTTGTGCAGATGGTTTGGTTGGTCCAGTTACTCGTGAAAGGATCGGTTAAGTTTTGTTCAATTAAACTGCTACTCCAATTGTATTCAATCCAAGACACGTTAATGGTTTCATTCCATTGTGCAGTGATTTCTAAACACTCTCCTCTGTAGATATTTGTTTCGTTTGTTTGGTATGTTGATCCAACAACGAAAGGAGCGACGATATCAGCACTGCTTGAAACAGTAAGACTGTCTGAATCTTCGAATGTATCAGATGAGTTATATTGTGCACTGGCATTATCTGAGATATTGCATTTAATGGAATACACTCCTGCACTACCAACAGTAAAGTTATATTCTGCCCAACCACTTGAATTAGTATAATTGAAACCTAGGAAGGTTGTATCTCTCCAAAATGAAACATTATAACCGTTCAATCCAGAACTGGAATTAGAATCAGTGACTTTACAAGACATAATAGTATAATTATTTTCTTGCATACTACCAGGAACAACAGAACCCTCAGAGATACTTGCCCATCCCCACACTTCAATAGTTTGATTGGGCATGGTTCCGTTAGTGTTTCCTGAAGAATCATTTGCATATTGCTTCCATGCGAGTACTCCAGGAGTCATGCTAGTGTTTATTTGATGAGAGAAATTACTCCAATCGTCTGTGCCTGAAATACTCTGAGTTGAATTAACCCAAACACTTGAATCATTCAAAGATAATACTGCATAATCCAAGTTGTAGTTATCATGCCATGAAACATTTAAGTATAGTGTATCGCCTTTATGTGCCAAAGAAGATCCTTGTATTGTTGTATAGTTAGGAGCTATCAATTCGATTGTAGTTATGTTTGTTGTTTCATCGTTTCGAGAGTCTATGTGGTATAATGAAGTATTGGTTATGTTACATTTCAGTGTATGAGCACCAGGTGTACTTGCTGTGTAAACATAATTTGCCCAACCTGTGGAATTAGTGTTATTCGAGTTCAAATATACTCCATCTTCCCAAAATGAAACGTTATAGCCACTTATGCTGGAACTGTTGGTATCGTCTTCTATTTCGCATGAAACAAGAACTTTGCTGTTTAGAGTTGGTGTTGAATCATTGATGTTCATGTTCTTTACGTAAGCCAGACCGTATACGTTAAAGGATAAATAGCTTAGGCTGTTATTCCAGTTGTCGAACGGGTCCTTTGAGTATATTTTCACTACGTGATTTCCTAAGCGCCAAGTTGAAAGCACGTTGAGGGTGCGATTGGTCCAGTTTTGGTTGTTTGGTGAAGGTAGGCTTATTGAGTAGTTGAATAAGTCAGATAGTGTTGAATTGTATTCTGCTTTTGCTTCGTCGATGGATTCGTTCCATCTTGCATACACTTTGGCCGCGTTTCCTCGGTTTACTTGGGTAGTGTTGATTCCGTATGTATTTGAGTATAGGAAAGGGGGAATGGAATCAGAAGTAGAAAGGAATATAGTAGAATAATCTCTGAAAACATTGTTTGGGGCAGATATTTTGAACTCCACTGCACGAGATTCTTCGGATGCTCCGGTGAAGTTTACTATAAAGTAGAAAGTAACGTTAGTGCCGTTCGAGCCGATTCCCTCATTAGCAGATGTATTCCATTTTAAAGTTTCTCCTGAAAATGTGCCATTAAGACGTTCAGACACGTCTGTGGCATTCTTGTACCAAACGTCTGTGCTTGCATTGATGAGCCAAGAAGCGTTAAGGTTAAGATAAGACACGTTTGATGTATTCATACTCCAATTCTGAGAGCTAGAATTAACAGAAACATCTATTTCAAACCGATATACCTGGTCTGTATTTAAGTAGAATGTTTTGTTTAGTCCGGAATCAGTCAAAGACCCGCTAGAGTGTGCGCTTGAGTTGTAAATGCGTATTTCGGAAACATCTAAGTCTAATGGACTGTCTATAACGTTAAAGTAGTAGTATCCTATGATTTGTGGTGGTGTGCGACTAACGTTCAGTAATTTACCGTCCGGGTTGACCATGTAAGCAAACACCCTGAAACTGCCAGTGTCGCCATTAGGGTTCCATGCTGTCCATAGAGGAGCTAAATGTATTACATTGCATGAACCACATGGAGAGCTTAGGTTTCCTGCTTGAGACCCGTTATATTGCACTGATTGTTGCACCCATGACCCTGAAACATTTTTTTCTACGCCTAGTATGACATAACCGCTAAAGTTAACTGAACCCCAGTTCAGTATCGGCGCGCCTCTTTTTTCTTCCAGGTCTACTTGTAAACCGGGTTTTTTCGCCCAGTCTAATTGTGTTTCTGGTACGGCCCAAGCGTATGAAGGTTCGCTTGTCTCAATTTGGGAGTGTAAAAGAATTGGTTTGTCTGAAGTGATTATGCATGTGCCGCTTGATGTGGTGTGGGAGTAGTAGTATCCGCCAGTGTCGTTGTTTGAGATGCCTGTGGATGTGCAGTTGTCTGTTACTGTAGTTCCATTGAAGAGTATCCATGCACTCATGACGTGATTTCCGCCATCGGCAGGATAAATAAATTTTGTTCCAACGCTTGAACCATCTGTTGAAGTGAGGTATGCTCCGCCATCACCATCATTCGGATAACGCACGAGCGCGCTTGAGTTGGTTGTTACGTTGCATATTGCACCATCAGCAGAACCAACAATTAATACTGAGCCGTTAACTGTGATAGTTCCTGTGCTAGTGTTGCAGCCGGTCACTGAGTAGTTTATGGCTGAGTTTTCTGGATTGATTATGAGGAAGTCTCCGTTTCTTAATGTTCTGAATGAGAAGAATGTTCCGTTCCATGTGCCGTTGTCTGAAGGTATTCTTGCTGTTCCGTCTCTAGCAGTGTACCCGTCACCCATGAGTAGAAATGTTTGAACTGGGTTGTCTGCGGTCAGTTTGTAAACATTGGGTGAGGTTGCATGGAATTCTGAGCTGCTTATGCCTGTAAGCGTGTCATCTTGAGTCACGTAGCTCTGGGTGTTGTAGTTATAGATGCTATAAGTTGTGTTCCCTCCTTCAGTAGCATGGATGGTTGTGTTTGTGTTGTCTGCGTCTTGCAAGCCCCAGAAGTAGAATGTTTTGCTTGTTGGCTGTGAGAGTGCGTCTAACGCATAAGTGAACGAATTGGGGTTGGTGTTTTTTAATGCTCCTAGGTACACAGATACGGGTTTGTCTGTTTTCACGGTGTAGAAATTGGGTGTCACTGAGGGGTTTGAAGGTAATTCAAAGTAGTTGTAGTAGTCTCCTGCATCGGATAAGTTTCCTGATGCAGATATTGATCCTCCACTTATATCATAGCTTGTGTCATCATAATTAGCTATCACTACAAGTCCTTCGTCTGAGTCTGTTTGACTGTCATCCCATCTGTTGAAGCTTCCTTCGTAGACAAACCAGTCAGTTGTATCATAGTTTGGTGCGGAGGCGTCATCGTATTTGTAGTATAAGTACAAGTCGTTTGCTGTTTGGTTTGCACTGATGTTGACCTGGAAGAAGAGGATTGTTTCTGTGGTGTTAAAGTCTGTCATTAAGTAAGGTAGTGCTTCTCCGCTTGTGACATTGTATATTCTGATGTCGTCGCCATCGGATTGTACTTTTCCGTCGGATAATAATGTCTGTGTGTCTACAGTGATGTACACTAGTTGGTTTGTTAGGTTAAGTTCTGCTTGTTCGGATAAGTGTATTTGTTTTCTGTGATTGTAGAAAGCAACAGTCCAATTGTCTTGACATGATTCCAATAGGACATCTTCGTTTGGTAGGTACGTGTCGTTTCTTGTTATTGGTAGAGAAGATGCTTCTATGTCCAAGGTAAAAGAGCTGGAATTGCTTACTGTGCTTCCGGTGGTATCATTCGCCCAGACTAAAACGTTGTATGTGCCATTGTACCAGTAAATGCTTGTGTTGTATTCATAGGTATCATTACCTTTGTCGTTCATTCCGTATTCTATTTGAGTGCTGTTCGGCAAAGTGATTGTCACGGTGACATTGTCTACTGCATCATCATCTGTCACATTCGCATTTATACTGACACTCCAACCGTAACCGATGGTGCTGGCATTGAATGAAATTGAGTTTATGACTGGCTTTCCACCTATGTCAAAAGTGAATGAATCGTTGTGTTTTAAGAAAGCGTAAACGCTGGTGTTTCCGTCGTATGTTACGTTTATCGTGTGCACTCCTGAGCTTGCTCCGGAAGGTATCACATAGTCTATTAGAGCTATTCCGGATGCATTGGTTGTGGCTGTACCTATAGAATACGAATCAGTTGTGTCGGTGAAATTAAGGGTTTGTGTGGGGATTGCTGTCCCGTTCTGATATTCGAGAGTTGCATATAAGCGTACAGTCTCTTCTTTGCTTGCATTGGTGTCGTTTACTGAGACTGTTGGTATGGAAGTGTTTGAATATACGGTTATGTCAAGTAAAGTGAAGTCTCCTGTTGCGTTCGGAGAGCTAGATTCTATTCTGACTTGTTGTGGTCCAAGAGCTGCGTTCGAGCCGATGTCTGCTGTTATGTTGTTCCAGAATAGTACGCCAGAGGCCAGTGATGCTATCGTCTTGTTTGTTTGGCCTGAACTGTTTGTCCAACCGGAAGGCAAGGAATAATTGAGTGATACGTTTCCTGCTGTACTCCCGCCTGTGTTGTTTGTGTATGCTTCAAAGTCGTATGATTGTCCGCGTGTTACATTGACTGGATGACTTTCAGTAGTTATCTCAAGAAGTCCTTCTGATCTGACTTCCAAAGTCAACGCACTTACTTGGGTGAAATTTCGTTCTTCATCAGGATTGTTGTATTCCAGGGTTATGTTGAGGACATAGTTATTGTCTGGGGTGCTGGAGTTCACTGTTATTGTGAAGTTTGTTGTACTGTTTGCTAAAGTAGTTATGTTGCCTATGTTTTTTGTGGATGATGAAGTTCCTTCTACAGTACAATTAAAGCCAGTGATACTCGGACAGTTCAGAGTTATGTTTGCATCAGTCATGTTCACTGACCATTGGTTCTGGAAAGTGAAATTGTACTTTGCTGCTTGTGTTTTGTATACCCTGCTCGTGTTTAATGTGCTCTCGAAGGTGCTTGTTGTTTTGATTATTGTTATGTTGCGCGTGTCGTTGTAGGTGTAATCAAAGTTCGTGCCGTTAGCTGTCACGTTCCAGTACAAGGTATAAGTACCTGCTGGGACATCGCCCACTGGATATCCTGTGCTGTTATCCCATTTTTTGGTGCATGTGCTGTTTTCTGGTATGTTCGCGCATTGTTTTGTTTCGGTGTTCGGTCCGAATCCAGCATACGAACCATCTTGCTTGATCAAGGATAGTGTCACATTCGGACTTATGAGTGTGTTGTTGATTGCTTGGACAGTGACGTTAATCCAATCAATTGTGTCGCTAACTTCGTACTCATCGACGGAATGCTCATACAAGTTCTCGTGTGTTATGTTGGTTACGTTCAATGTTCCTTTTATGATTTCAAACTCGTACGAGCTTAGGAGGTAATTGCCTGCATAGTCGTATAGCACGTTCCCGCTAGAGTCCTGTAGTTCAGAATAGACGCGATATGTCCCTGTAATCGTATTAGAAGTGCTCCAGCCTCCTTCGGTGTTCCAGATTGAGGTAAGATTGAGTTCATCTCCTGCTTGCAGGACTCGCAGTGTCGGGGTGCCTCCCCTATCGTTTACTACTGCTGGCATTTGGTTTGCCCATGAACCGTTGTTGTATCTTTGGACTAACATCCATAGATATCCTCTGATGGTTTCGTTTCCGTTGTTCTCTAGGTTTACATATCTGTCTTCTTCGTATGAATTGCCTAAAACTATGTCTGGATTGTATTTTCGTCCGTGTTTTGGTGTTAAAAATAGTGTTTCAGCGTCTTCTCCCGCTGATTCAAAGTATGCTTGTGCTGATGCGTTGCATACAATTTTGTACCCTGCATTTAAGGTCATTCCTGAGAAAAGTATTTTGTTGGGGTACGGTGCATTGTTTGTTGTTGAAGATTGATTGTTGGTGTTGGTTCCATTTGTAGCGTATAGTCTGCATAAAGTGTTTGGTTCTTTAATGGCCATGGCAACATAGTCTGCGTTCTGTGGTAATATGAAGACTTTATCAAACTCGGAGTATGGTAAAAACGTAGATGCTTCTCCTGCATCTCCATCCGCTTGTTGGTATGCCCCTATTGTAGCATTAGCTACTATCCTTGTTGCAGGTTCATCTCCATGGCCTGAACCAGAAGGTCGCTCATATGCTGTTTCTCCTGCATCCAACATCATTGTGGTGTCTGTTCCATCTGAGTAGTATATTGTTACATTAGTGTTGTTTTCTGTTGCTGCTATTTGCACATAGTTTGATGCCACACCCCATAACTCAGTGCTTGCAGGGTACATCGGGAATGGATCGCCATTGTTATCTCCAACGTAATGAGCAAGTATTGAGACATTGGATTCGATGATTATTGAATTTCCGAGATCTGTTGCACTGTCTGGTGAAGCTCCTTCTGGGATAGTATATGTTTTGTTGGTGAAACTGCCTTGAGTTAGAGTAAAGTTGCCATCGCTTGACATTAATGATACTGAAGGTCCTGAGGCCGAGCCGTTATAGACAAGAATTCTTGCGTCTCCGAAAGGAGAATAAAAGCCCACTATCGGTGGATTGTATCGTGTGTGATGATATACGAACTTGGTTCCTGCGAAACTTATTGGATTAAGAGTTGTTCCGAAAGACCCCAATTGTGTTCCAGTCGATAATGGCCCTTCAGCAGATAATGCTCCGCCAGCTGTCAAGTACGCGCTTGCGAAAGATGTTGTTCCTTGTTCATCTAATGAAGTCTCCGTCCCCCCTATTTGTATTGTGCTGCCATTAACATAGCTGCCTACATCAATGCTGTCTCCGGTCATGGCTTCGTTGAGTATGTAATAAAGTTCTTGTGGTGAAGAATATGTGAACACCCCCACTTCATCAGAAACACTGTCTTCAATGTTTACATCATTTGAGTTTCCATAATACATGTAGATGTTGTTTGATCCTGTGTTTAGTATTTTTGCTTGGAACCAAACGGATGTGTTTGTGGTGTTGCAATCTTCTTCCAGCCAGTGGGTTAAGTTGGTTGTTTCACTGCTCAACACTTGTTCTGATCCTGGTGTTGTAGTGGGGTAAGTATCTTTGTATTCTGTTCCGTACATGACTAGTCCAGGTTTTGCAGATATCGCGCCACCGAATTCGTCTGTGTGTGAACCGTCATGAAGATTTTCTTCTTCGACTGCATATTCGAGAGAATACGCAGTTACATTTCGGATTGCTTCGTGAGCGTTATCTCCTCCATCTTCTGTCATTATTTTTCCTATTATTGCCGGAGTTGAAGTAAAACCTGTAGTAGAATAAGTGTTGAATGAATGTGACCCTTCTACTATTGCCGCGTTCCATCTTGTTGTTTCTGTGGAATAGAATCCCACGGGCAATGCAAGCCAAGTGATTTCTTCATTAGTAAATGAGGGGTCTGAAGTATCTGATGCTTCTACGAACACTTGGAATCCAGTTAACACGCTCAAATCATCGCTTGTACTAGGAGTCAAGTCGGATTGTCTTGTTTTGATTTCTTCACTGTTATTTAATGAAATGGTGTTTGCTATGATTACTGGTGCTGAAGAATAAGAATAATCAAAAGTGACTGTTCTATACGATGAACCACCACCTACAAAGCTTCCTGCTTGCAATTTTTCTCCCATTAAGATATGAGTTCCTTCTTTTACTGCAATCCAACCGAGAGTTTCGTTCGGGTGAATTTGGTCAAGGTTTGTTGATTCTTGAATAGTAATATTAAATCCTGTTTCGTTGACACTTCCTACTCGTGAGAATGCTTCGTCGGCATTATTAATTGAATTTAAACTTGCTACTAAGATTGGTTGTTCTCCGGTTGCGTTTAAGTGAGCGAAGTTTATCCAGGACCAAGTGCTGTTTATAGATGCGTTTCCTGCTTCTCCGATGATTTCTCTGAACGTGTCGGTGTAATTGGTTGCTGTCGACGCTGATTTATTACCGTAATACAAGTAAAGTGTGGTTCCGCTTGTGGGTAGTTCTTCTAGATATGTCCATAGTTTGACAGAGGTTGATGAGATACTTTCAATCCAGAAAGGCACGGTTGAACTAGCAGAATAAGGAGTTGATTGGTTGGAATCAAATAAACGTATCTCGCTTTCTGAACTTAAATGGTTTAGGGCAGAAGAGTCGGTTAGGGTTATTGGGAAAGTGAGATTGTATTGTGTTGAACCGTACGGATTGCTTATGGACAATGGCAATTCATAGGTTGTCAATGTGGTAGCAAATTGTATGTCTGAGCAGTTCAAGTTCATTTTTCCATCTGATATCAAAGTCTGCGTGTCCAAATCCAATGAAATTGGATATTCAAAAACAGAACTACTACCTGAATTGGAGATGTTAAGGACTTCCCTGTAGTCATATGATGGTAGGTCCCAATCAAATTTGTTTGCCAAATTCACTGTGTCAAAATTTTTGTATTCGTCTTTGTCTGATTGTATATCCAATGTGCCACGTACGTTCAATGAATTGTTATAGACATTAGATTGATTTGAAACGCTTCCTGTGTTATTTGCAAACACATAGAGAAAATAATCTCCTGCAGCCCATAGATTGGTTAGGTTATATACATAGAGTCCTCCGGATGGACTCATAGGATAGGAAAGAGTTGTTTCATTTGGGTGAGTGACATACAGTAAAACATCGTCTAAGCCAGTATCATCTGATACATTTGCTTCTATATAGAAATATTCGTTTAAACCAATTTCCGTGTCGCTTATGCTAACTGAATGAATGTTCGGAGTTGAGACCACAGTTAAGTCACTGGTCGTAGAAGAACCAAGATAGTATATGCTTTCGTTTCCATCAAAAGATGCGTTTATAGTGTGTGCACCAAGAGACGCTGAACTAGATAGAGCATAAACTATGGATGCATAACCTTCTGCGTTTGTTGTTGTGTTCCCTATGAACACCACATCTGTTGAATCATTAAAGCTTATGTTTTGGTTTGCGATGCCAGAAACACCAAGTTGATCCATCAAACGCACTGAAATGGACACATTGGAACCTTGAGCTTGAGTTGATGGCTCGAAAGACAACGAAATCAGAGAGGTGCTTTCTCTTACTGTGAAATTGACAAAATCTGAGCCAGTGTAGTTCAAAGAAGTGGAATCGATGGCATAGACTGTAATGTTGTGGACACCTTTAGTAAATGAAAGTGTTGTGTTCTGACAGCTTTCCAGAGTTACATTCGCAGCACCGTTTTTTGAATATAGGCATGTGTCCACTCCTTGCATGTCAGTAGCCGTATATTGCAGTGCTTTGCTTCCGATTCCAGTAAGGTTAGCATTATCTTCTGGAATGTAAATTGTGACGTTTGGATGATCTGTGGGGTATATTGTCAAATTTCCGCTTGTTAGAGTGGTTCCGTCGGAATAACCGTCGTTTGGAGTGGCCTCACACTTCCAGACGTCTCCAGCTTCTGTTCCATTTGATAGCCACATATTGGTCTTGTTTTCGTAGAGAGCGTTTACCTGCTCTTCTGAGAAGGAGACATTAAACACAAGTATGTCATCTATGGACCCATTGACATTTTCGTCCATTGTATCGCTTGCATCAGCACCTATAGTCCAATTTTGATTACTCATGACACTTCCAGTTGTTATGTCTATTTCTGAATCGGATTCAGTTCCATTGACATAAAGCTTAACCGTATTCCCTTTATCCCTTACCAATGCAATGTGATACCATTGACTAAGGTTTAAAACATTACCAACAAGAACAGTAGGGTTGTTATTGTCATCAATTTGTGCTTTTATTTGAATATTTCCACCACTCGGATCTGCGTGGATGTTAATATGACTGCTAGCTATTCCGTCATAATCGTTAATGAGATAACACGATTTGTTTTCAACAAAATATGCCCAAAGAGAAATGGTGAAACTATCATTGAGATTAATAGGATTGCTCTCATTAATGCCAGTATTTTCTAAAACAATATGATCCATACCACCATCAAACTGATAAGCTCCTTTACCATCATAACCACCAGTTCTGTTCCAAATGGCGTCTGAAACTGTTCCATTATAATCATTCTCTGAATAGTCTCTTGTGTAGGTTGAGTTGGAACCACCCTCGAAAGGTAGGTTCAAAACAGTTATGGATGAATCGTTCAGATACCAATTATAGATATTTTTTACTGAATCGCTGTCTGCATCGCTCGTGGATTGATTATAACAAGTTAAATCTCCATAAGTCAAATTCCATACAGAGCTTGAGTCGAGTATTGGAGCAGTATGAGTTGGTTGAGTATTTGCAACAGTGAAATTCCAAGTGTTTGTGAAATTAGTGTTGCTGCCAGTGTCATTGAACCACCAATACCATTGCACTGTTTGACCTCTAGTCGCATTGATTATCTTTGTTATCTCAATTTCTTCTGGTGCAGTCCACGCAACAACACTGTCATTGACCCAGTCAGTACCATTGTAAAGAGAGAATATGTAATCTTCCCCGGCAACCGTGTCATTTAGAGTCACATTGAAGTATACTATTCCTCCTGTCTTGGTACTATCAGAAGCATTGGTCTCATTGTTCGACCAGGTTGGTGTGTTCGGGTCGCTCCAGTTCAAAAAGACTGTCCGGTTAGCATTTCCCCAATCAGACTGGCTTGTATTATCAAAACATTGCACGTTCCAAATGAAAGTAACATTCTCTAGGTTGATTAAATTGAACAATGTAGTATTAGTGATTCCAGTGACACTGTTTGTTTGATTAAGAGACCAACCAGAGATGTTATGCCATAAACTACAATTCATTAAATCAACATCATCTGTCACAGAAACATTGAAAGTCAAATTCACGTATCTGTTTGAATCATTCACATGATTATCTAAAGGAGTTACAAGAGTTACATTCGGAGGAGCAGAAATAATAAAAGTCCGTGTTTCTGTACACACTTCGTTGCCATCCTTGTCAATCACACAAGCATAATAGGTGTAAGTGTCTTGGCCCAAACCAGTAAAGTTGCGGTCTAGATCATAAGTATTAGATTCATAACTTGCTTGAACTTCACTGAGTGATAACGTACGATTCCAGAGTTTTACTTCATCAATAGAACCATTGAAATGCCTGTCTCCAGTACCTTGTCCGCGCATGCCAATGAACAGCGGCTCATTTGATGTGGACGGAGTTCCACTGAGAATTTGGGTGTCTCTGAGACTACCGTCAATGTACAAACTCAAGTGAGAACTGTTGTATGTGCCAACAATATGATACCAGATTTCTTCGTTGAGACCTCCGATAGGAGGTTCATTAGTATAGTTTCGCCCTAGGTTTGTGTCCACAGCAAACTCAAACTCGGAATTATCCGTGTTATGCTGCAAGTTGAATCCATTGTCCGCGTTCCTGTTGAAAATTTGTGCCCAGCTATTGCTTTGAGAATTTTCTTTCACCCATGCTTCAACACTGAAATTGCTCCCAACATTAAATTCCGACTGGCTGGAGATATTCATGTAATCATCACTGCCATCAAACACAGCATACCCTCCACGATTTACAGCGCTCAAATTGACTATGTACGCTCCACCGGTCAAAACGCCATTGTTCGCGTAAGGTGAATTACCGTACACTGTGTTGCCAGAAACATTCTCGAAATCCCAATAGCCAACCAAATCGTTATCAAAAACAATATATGCACTCCTATCAAGCGAGCCAGAAACATTCACGTCCACATAAATCCAATTATTTGCGGAAGCAGTACCATTAGAAGGAGTTTGTGATGTAAATTCTATTGACGGAGCAGTCTGCTGCTGGATAGTGAAATTCTTAGTAGTCAAATAAGATTCTACATCGCTTGCATTGTCATCTGCTCTCGTTGTCACATTCATCTTGTAAGTTCCATTAGGAACGTTTGTAGTGTCAAAATAAATGCTCACGCTAGAATCATCATTACTGTAAAAGCTTGCGTTTATAGTATAGTTGATGCTTCCATCTGGATTGCATAGGTATAAGGAGTGATTCACAGATCCAATACTATCTGGGTCTTTTGATACCCCAATTCCAATAGTCATGTTGTCATAGAACGTTCCGTTCAAAACATAGTCTCCACAAGTACCTGTTGTGTGGCAAGGATGGTTTTCAGGAATTTTACCTTGAGCATAGTGTTCTATGCTGGGCATTGAAATGGGGTTATTCATACGTTCTATCTCATCAGAATATAAAGAGAGATTAGTATAGTTATTTCCATAGATGTCTTCAACATAAACACCCAATTGAATTTCATCTCCATCCTTTCTAGAACTTAACCAGAGATCCCCCGTAAAGTTCTGTTGTGTGACATTGAAACCATCATCACCAACTTGCCAAGATGTATTTGTATTGGCAAAGCTTACATTAGTTCCAGAACTTCCATTGACATATCGTATGTTATAAGACCCTGAATCCTCGCTTGTCGTGTAATACAAATAGAAATTGTCAGTAGAACCGATGCCAGCAAAAAGACCATTTATCACTGAGAAACAGGTTTGGGAGTACGAACTGTTCCTTGAAGAATAAGATATATCATCCAAGCATGAGGTATCCAGCGACTCCAGAAAAACACAGTTATCGTTCACGATAGGATCTGCGGTCACTTTAGCATACCCATCAGTTATTTTTTTATTTGAGTAACGAGTGTTCCAAATCGCCAGCTCTTCAAGCGTACCATTGAAATAGTACTGATTAGTGCCATTGGAGTTGTCCCTACCAAACTCCAGTGCATCAACACCAGACACATTTGCCAAAAAATAGGTTGAATTCTCATCTCCATTAGTATAATTCACGCTAATGTTTTCTGCATTAACAAAAACAGTATTGCCAGAACCATTGACAGCCCAATTGATGTAATACCACTTGTCTGCTTCGAAAATGTTCTGGCCAATAGTCTCAAGTGATACCTGGGTAGAGCCATTGCTGTCTAATCTAAGGAACAGCTCGTCTTGCTTCAAACCAAATTGGAAGAGATTTCCACTGTCATTATGATCAGAATAACTTACCACTACCTGACCAGGCAAGGTAACCACATTTGCTTTGAACCAAACAGAGATTAAACCTTCTGTGAGATTAAAAGAACCAGCTGGAATAGTAACATAGTCATCATTGCCATCAAAACCAAGCGCACTCGTTAGAAAAGAAGGTTCCCCATAATCGCTGCCATTGTAAGTCCCATTGTTTCCATTCACAGTATCAATAATCGATCCACTTTGTTCGTTCATGTGCCATAGGCCTTCAATTCCGGGCACCCCAGAGGGTATTTCGTTAGCTATTGGGTCATAGGAACTGTTACAGTAATATGTCTTCAGTGGTTCGGTTGGAGAACTTGAGTAGTTTATATTTTTGAACAGACATATAGTATAATTTTCGGTATTTCTCATAGCCTCCATATCCCAAAACTTTAGTGACAAGTCATTGCCCTTGTTAATCGCATAATCCTTTTTTTCTTCATTCTCCAAGTTCACTCTATGCAAGAAAAAAGTGTTCCTGAACACGCTTGGTTCTACATTCCAAGTGAAATTGATTTGAGCCCAAGTAGAACCATTTGTGATATCTGTATGCAAAGCACTATCATCAAACACCCCGTAAGTAAAGGTGTCTGAGAACAAACTAGTACTCTCAAACCACTTTCCTTTATTCCGATTATGCGCTCGTAATATTTTTTCGGTTATAACACTATCGTTTTCAGATAAATTATTTGCTGGAGGTCTTATACTCCAACGATTCGGTATTCCTGGATTAAGAGATCCATCCAAAGTAGTAGTGAACAACATCCGTGACTTGTTAATTCCATTAGCATCCGTGCAGTTTATCAAAGCAGTAAAAGTGCCGGATGATGAAGTTGTTATGTTGGAAGGGGTGATACTGACCACACTACAAACAGGTGCGATTGTATCATTAACTACGATTAAATCTCGGTCTTCGCCCCAATTAAAATTGCCGTCTACATCATATGATTTACAATTCCAAGTATGATTTCCAACACTGCTATTGACAGTCCATTGGGCACTCGCACTTGTTCCGTTAATTGCAGTAGTTTGACTAAGAACATAATTCCCGGTTCCAAAAACAGCAGTTAAATCGTCAAAGTATGTGTTTCCAGCCCAACCCATTACACCAATAGAACCATTAGTTAATTGAGTGTCTGGAATTTCACTTTCCCATGAAGGTTCTGTTTCTCCGTGTTCCCAGTGTTTTACGCGTACGTGTGTTCCATTCAAATCAACTTTGAACCAGTACCAAGTGCTTGAAGACGTGTCATCAACAGCAAAACTTGAACTAGACCATCCTCCAGCATTAACCCAACTACCACCTACTCTCCCTCTAACAAGCATTTGTCCATTTTCGGTAAGATAACGCCAGTAGTTGTCACTGTCATTATAATAGAATACTATACCCATTGGATTAGAATCTTCCCTCTTGACCAAAGCTGTGTAAGTATAGTTTTCCCAACTGCGGTTACCTTGATAGATTACTTGTGTGCCCCCAGAAGAACCATTATTTTCCAGAACTCCACCAGAAACATTCCATTCATCCATCCCATTACTCCAATCTGGATCTGCGGTCCAGTTTGAAAGGTTTGTTGAATCAAAGCCGTCTTCATAGAGAACAGTAGTTTCATTGAAATACAAGCTGATGTTAGTTAGGTTATAGTTATCTGTAGCAGAACAATTGAACACAATGTTAAGAGGAGATGTTTCAGTTGAATCAGCATCAGGAACATTCAAAGTGACGTTCGGTGGAGACGTCCAATAGTTCAACGAAACGGTTCTATTAGTATTATCCCAAGCCACTTGTGTTGTGTTATCAAAGCATTGTACGTTCCAAATGAAAGACATGTTAGTCATGTTGTTTATTGTGAAATTTGTGACATTGCTTGTTCCAGTAACATTTTGTGTTTGATTTAAAGCCCAACCGGAAATATTATGCCAGAGACTGCAATTCACGATACCATCATTATCGGAAACCGTTGCATTGAAAGACATGTTCACATACTGAGTTGAATCGTTTGAATAACCTGCATGGGGTTGACTTAAAGTAACATTAAGGCAGCTAGTTTGATTAGATTCAACGCTGAAAGAAACAAAATCACTTTGATTTGCTATCATCAAATAAGATTGGTTTATCCAATCTGCTGAAAAACTAACAGTGGAAAATTGTATTTCATCGAGAATTCCATCAAAAGAACGTTGGCTTGAAGAATACCCTTGTCCAATCGAATTTATTATCACAGGATATGTTCCGGTAGTAGAGTTAACGACTTCACCGTTTCTGTATAAAATCCAATGAGTACTGTTTTTTAGGACTGTAATGTGATACCAGGATGAAGTCCCAAAATCACTGTTGTACCAATAAAGTACGTCCCCGTTATTGTCTTTTATCTTGAACGTTGTTCCATCAGAATCCAAGCCGATATAATTGTCTGTGTCAGTAGAAACTCCAAGAGGGTAATTTTCTTCTAATTGATCTCGGTTAAACCAGAAAGAAACAGACCCGCTGCTAAAATTAAATTCAGGAATTTCGATTATATCCGTAGCTCCACTGAAACGCAATCCGTTCGAAATAATGCCTTCTACTCTTGCATCAACATTACTTGAATTTCCATGATTAGCGTTAGTAGTACTATCAATAATATCATAGGCAGAACCAGAAGGAGTTTCATTAAAGTGCCATACGCTTGAATAACTAGAATTCCATACTCCAGTAGCATTTTCTCTGCTTTCTATTATAGTAGTGTTTTTGTAATAAACTGAGATTGTTTTTCCACTACTTTCTAAAGAGGGTAATCTTACCCAGATATATGCATTAGATGCAGTATAATTTTCTATTTCAAAAGAAAGCTCAGTGCCACCATACTCCTCAGAACATACTTCACTATAAAATCTCAAATCAGAATAATCAGAAAGCATATCAGAAGCTTTCGTTAAATTAATGAAAGCAGGGAAGTCTGCGAGAGTAGTACTTCCTGCGTTTGTAATGGTTATGTTCATACATTTTTGGAAAGAGGCATTAGGCCAGCCAGCATCATTGAATGCATAACCTTCATCTTGTCCGAAAGTGAATGCGAGCGAGTGTTTTCCGCTTGTCAAGACTTTTGATGTTTCCTGGCTTTGAACTGAACAAGTATAGTTCTCTAAGAAAATACTTCCATTAATCCATGAGTAGTTAAGAGATTGATTCCCACAGGATATTTCAAGGAACTCAAGGTCTCCGGACGAGTTTTCGTTCCCCCATGAAGTACCATTGAAGGGTTGGATGGTAAGATTTGCTGAACCCTGTGTTGTGAAAGCTACTGTCCAGTTTCCGCCTACTGTCGGATAGCTTTGCACGTTAATGATGTCAATGTCAATATCATAAGTGTCATTAGAAAGTCTTGGAACAAACCATTCAATTCTATCGTACGAACCATCCAAATCTAAGTCTAAATAAGAAATATCGTACGAACTATTCTCATTTAATCTTATTCGTTCTCCATTTATTACTCTATAGATAGTGGGTTTATAGCTTAAATCAGGCAAGTTAGTAAATGCTTTTACATTAGTATAATGCATGCTCGCTTCTGAGAACACCAGCACTCTTCTGAAACCTTCAAACACTTCTTCAGTTTGCTCTGGCGCAGGCGTTTCATATTCAAGAGTATAATTACCTCGGATTGATTCCCATTGAACAGGTTCTCCTACCTTTGCTGGCTTTTGCATTAACCTAGCGCCTTCTTCAAGAGTGCCATTAACTCCAGAAAGCATAGGGATATTCCATTCTAATATACCGTCTTGTAGTCTAGTTTCTTCTATTCCATTTACTCTTTTTCCATCAATTTCCTTGAAGAAAGAATAATTATCTTCAGTTAAAGGGATTTTTACAGTTATGTTGTAGTAATGAAGTGAGCAATCATGGTGTACATATATTTGTTTTTCTGTTCCTGAAATGTTCAGTTCTGCAATTTCAAGATTAGGATAAGAAGCTATGAGTACACCGTTCTCATATACATTTATGTTTCTGGCTTCAGGAGGAATGATGTCTTCCAAATCTGTTAAAACTTCTACCAACTCAACTATTACAGGAGACGTTTGGAACGAAAGATTAAAGAATTTAGTCTCATTTGGGAAGAGTTTCATGGGAAGGTATTTAGCTGAGAAGGATTGATTATTTATTTTAATATTAAATGCATCCGGAGGGACTGGAAGAGACACATTTGTGATAGATTGATTTTCGTTAGAATTATAAACAGTTATTTGTTGCGTCCAATTAACAAACTCTCCGATTAAAACATTACCTTGAACCACTTCATCAAAATAGACTTGTATGCCATGGTAGGTTAAATTTGGTTTATTTTCAACAAAAATAAAAATACTAGAACTAGAAGAACTTTGATTAGAACTTATTTTTATTGAATAATCTCCATCAGAGTCAAAAAATTCACTTGGACTCAATCTATATGAAAAAGAGTGTATGGAAGAGAGGTTATTGGATAATAAACAAACATCATTGAAGTAAACTTCAATCAAAAGATTTGAATCGTTTTCATAGTTTATTCCAGTAATGTCGATTAGTTCAACAGAAGAATACGTTTCTTTATTAGTTTGAAACACAATCCCTACAGGACTCCACAAGTCAGGATTTTCTGAATTATTGTTAATTGGAGGCAAACTTTGATTGACACTCAATTCAAAAATAGTAAGTTCTTGAGAGTTATTGCTTGGATTAAGATATTCAGACGCATCTCCTTCAAAAGATACATCAGCTAACACAATACCTGGCTGAAGAGTTGGTGTAGTTAATTGGCCGCCATAGTCAGTAGAACCAGAGTAAAAAGAAGAATTATTAAGTAAAACAGTTAGGTTTTTTCCAGGAATACTCTCACCATTATCCAAAAATAACTCAATTAAAAGTGAATTGTTACCTAACAAAAAGAAGGAAATTTCCGTGTTAGCCCATATTTCAATAGTTTTAGACGCAGAAACAGACTTAAGCGTAGAGTTATCTGTCATCGTATGTGTCAATGCAACCACTGACGCACTCAGTAATAACAGCAAGACCATTGCAGGTATTACTCTAGCCTGAGCTTTCTCTCCACGTTTCGTAACTAATTTTGACATCTACGGAAGCACTCCCAAGGGAGAGAACAAGTGCTGGATTGAACTCTATCGTTGAAACACACGTTTGATTTATGTCTAAATTGCCACAGTCGCTCTTCTGGGTTGTTCCATCAGGCAATAGCCACAATAAAACAACATCTCGTACAATACCTCTCTTGTTAGTGACTGTTGCTTCAAACGCAGTGTTTCCGCCTCTTACTACCTTTTTCTCGCCTGTTAATTCTATTTCAAGTTCAGGTCCGAACAAATCTGAATCAATTCGATTAACAGTCTGATTTACCGGAATAGAAATGTTTTCAATTGTCTGGTTTACTTTTTCTGAGACGTTTATTGGAATGGACTGGTTTACCATTCCATTTTCTGGCTCAATCTCTGAACTTTCTCGAGTGTCAATTAGCCTAGGCTCTGAAGAATTAATTACTTCAGGGAAAACTGGCTCTAGATCAACTTTTTCAGAGTTTTCTGACATAGAATTAGAGTCTTTAGAGTCAACACTGTCAACTGCCTCTAGTTCATGAGTTTCAACATTGTCAACAGTCTCTGGCTCAAAGACGAGTTCTTCATTTGTCTCAGGATTTTTTTCTAAATTTTCCGATAAAGAGTTCGATACATCCTGCTTTACTTCGTTTAGATCTTCGTGGTCGCGCTCCAGGATTGTTCCGTTGTAAGCTAAAGCCAAGCTAAAAAGTACTAAAAATGCGATAAACGCAGCAGTTACACGTATTTGTCCTCTATTTGCTTTGACAAAGCTGGAGCTAATTAATTTGATATGTTGCACCCCCCCGAAAACCTGTTCACGGATTACAGGTTAGAACATTGGGTAAGAATGTTCTGCTTATTATAAAACTTTACATGCTTATAAAGGTAATAGTTATACAAAACGCTGAAACGCAGGTATAATGAGGTTTTTGGGATGAAATAGCTTTGGGTCCTTTTGTTGAAAAAAGAGTAACTTTTCGTACGCATGAATGAATAGCACCATCCTGTTTAGTCTCTGGTCTTAGAACTGTAGGATTTAAAAGGCTTAAGAAGACCCAAAATAAGCGAGAAAGAAAGCACAAATAGTTTAGAGATAATCTAGATTAAATAATAAAACAATAAATCGTACGTAGAGTATAGGTAGTAAAAATAGTAAAGATTTAAATAAAAAGTCGTACAGAAGATAATGGGGATCTAAATGGAACATACACTTTCTAGAGTTATTGAACGAATAAAAGGCAAAACAGATTACAGGGAAACCAAGATAATAAAGAAAGCAAAGATCAGCTATGATGGCAAACAGTACTTGATAAGACTGCCTACAGAGATTGCCAGATTGTTTGAAATAAAGCAAGGTCAGTATTTGGAATTCTCTGTTGATGTACCGTACACACAAGAAAAGAAAGAAAAGGTTGCAGTTGTAACCGTACGATAAGTGATTAAATGATTAAACTTAATCCGTTTGAACGTACTGTTCTCAGTGTTCTTAGTAGAGCAGGAAGACCACTCACCACACGACAAATAGCAGATTATAGTGATATGAGTTGGCTTACTGCAAGAAAGTACTTGGAAAAACTTGGAAAACAGAAAAGAGTTGAAAGAACAGTAAGAGGAAAATCAATTTATTGGAATTTAACCAGAGAAGGTGACATGTATTCAACACTGAGAGGATTAAGCATATGAACGATACTTTAATATATCCAGTATTGAGTTTAAAATACACTCATTTAAGGGGATGTAATTGGATCTTAGTATAATAACAACCATTGTAGCTGCAATAGCCCTTATAATAGCACTTATAGATTTATTCATGCTTCTTTCAATCAGAAGAGAAACTGAATACATGAATGAAAAAATGCAGGAAAAAGAAAAAACTGCAATGCTAAACCACATGCTCATACCTTTTGAAAACATTGGCACTGGAAGTCGTGAGAGTATCGAAGAAGGAGTAAGGAGTATTGCGAGAGTCATGAAAGACAGCTTAGTAACAAAATATAACATAAAAAATGCTGCTACAGTAAAAGACCTTGTGGAAGAAATAAAAGACGTAAACATGGATTCAAAACTGAAAGATGAACTCCTAGATTTCTTTGATCATATCGCATACACAATTTATTCAGATGACATTTCAGCAGACTCTGTGAAGGGAATTAAAAGCCAAGCCTTGGATATCATCTCTAAATTAAATCTTAAAGTAGAAGAAAAACCTAAGAAAAAGTCTAAAAATAACTAGAATGGTTCAACTATCCCTGCGAAACTAAGTATCAAATACAAAATAAGTACTATTTCTATTACAACTACAGCCAGCTCAAGATTAAGCGTTGGCTCAATCAAACGAGGTTGCTCTTTTCCATCTCCTGAACCGTGCTTCTTCTTACCTTTTACTGTAAATAGTTCCTCTACCTTGAGTTTTAACCAATTACTTCTTTTTGGCACTTTGAATCCCCCTATATCGTTTCCACAACACATAAGCTGTAATCAAAGTCCAGATTAACACTAAAAATGGCAGTATTTGTGGTAAAGCTGGTGCAGATGGTTTAATGTCTATTAAAAGAGGAGAGAACGCAAGTGTTTCATATTCATTAGAGTTAAGAACTAAAACACAATTACATTTTCCCATTCCGCCAACAGTCACCTTAAATTTGAGGGTGTCTTGCTTGCTTATGTTTAGATCATAGTCTCTTTCACTGGAAAAATTTTTGACACATTCGCAGTTAAGGAGTTCTGCAGTGATATTACTTAAATCAAAATCTCCAGTGTTCTTGACAAGCATTTGATATTCTTGAGTTTCATGTTCAAATAGCATTAATGCAGTAGCAGCTTCTATTATTGTTAATTGAGGAAGTTTTTCTCGTGGAACAACATGCACTGTTAAATATTCAATGTCTAGGGTATAGTTTTCTGTTTTTGCTCTAACAGCAACCACATAAGTGCCAGGAATTTCATTGTCATAGACTTTGAGTAGCACTTCGCCTTGTTTTGATTCTAGTGAAGAAAGAATATCATAAGCAGCCCCAGTAAAATCCCATCCTTTCCTAACTTCTCCAGAAACAGATACGGTTGAAAGGCTTATGATTCCTAGATTAGTTAAGTTGAATTTGATTCCAATACTATCCCCTTGCTGTAAAGTGATACTGTCATCTTCAAGAACTAGGTCTAATTGAGGTGGAATTGGCATTATCTGAGTAGTGGTTGTCCTACGTTCAGGAGGTGGAGGAATTCCACCTTCTCCAGAGTCTGTGCCACCACCAGTCCCAATTCCGGTTCCATTAATTGTTCCATTAGGAGTTACTTGTTCGCCCATTGGAGCAAATACTGAAAAGTCAGAAATGTTTCCGGTAAGGAAATACTGATTGACTGGATCAATCATGCTACTCCCAATAAAAGACCAGTTGCCATTCTGCCAACTTCCATTGATGTATGTCCCATTATGTTTCCATGTAAATACTGATGAAAGGAGGATATCATTTGGTAAAGGCAAAGAATACTTAAATTTAATATTTGCCCATGATTCTATCTCAGTCTTGTTAAGATAAAGCCATTGAAGGATATTAGTGAAACCAGGAATATCTTCAGGAGGATTGCTAACAGTCTTAACCACAACATCCCTAGAATCTAGGCTAAAGTTTGCAGAAGAACATCTTATATGTGTCAAGAAAGCAGTTGAACCCCCTTCGCTTTGAAATTCTGAATTATTGTTTGCTAAGACAAAATCGCGTACTGTAACATTAGTACTGTTATATAGATATATTCCTATTTCATTTATTTGAGAGGAGGTTCCAGAAAGTGAGATTTCATCACTATTGTAAACACAAATTCCTTGATAATAATCCGAAGCTCGGACATCTAACAAGCTTGCACGAGAAGCATTTAATACTTTTACAGCACATTTGTATGGAATTTTTGATAGATTGCCATCCCCATCCACTGTCTGATTAGCAAAGTTTACAGTCACGTCAGATGCATTTATTATGATACAATCATCTACTTCATTCCAAGCAGAACTATTTAGTAAGTAGTAGCCAGATTCATTAACAGTATCGCATGGTTCAAGAATTTTAACTACTAAAGCGACCATACCGTTTATGTAAAGTTTTTCTCCTCCAATAAAACTATGATTGAATGGAGTACTGCTAAATCCTGAAACCAATTGTTCTTCAATGACTGTTTCGTTTGAATCAACAAGAGACATTACCATAAAACCATTTGAATTGTTTATTATTGTTAGGTTGCTATCATGATATTCTGTTACTGTAAAAGAGGTGGTTCCGTCAACATCATTAACAGAAACACCTACTGAATAGTTGCCATCAAATAGTACTGAAAGATTGAGTGAGGTGTAATTAACAGAATGATTGTAAGAAGCATTATCAATTATTGTTAAGTTTGTGGTATTGTGCGTGCTGTTAAAAGAAAGAGTATCAGATATCAATAGAGTTGGTCTGCCAGGAAACCAAGCAAGATAACTTGAGATATCAACATCGGGATAACTACAATTAGAAGAATCAATATGGCTTATTCTTAAGTATAGATTAAGAATGTTAATTGAGATGTTTCCGCTTTGGCTTGCATAAGCAAGAGTCATATACTTGTTGAGTATTTCGCTTGAATCATCAGAACAAACCTTCAAGTAAGCATTCGCATTCAGTATTGAATTGTCTTTATATGACATGCTGTTCAAAGTTGAATTGTACCGATCAAATTCTAAAACAGTGAAATTGCTTCCATTGGCATAAATTAAGGAAGCATTAATTGTTGCAGAAGAAAGTTGGAATGCAAAAACTAGAAAGAGTAACATAATCCCTGTTTTTTTGAATTGATTGCATGTCACGTTGTCACCATTTTCCAGAAGTTGGAGAAGATGGAATAAATCCAGTCCATGGTTTGTTTTGCATAAGTATCTTCATTGAAAAATGTTGCATTGCTACCTTCTTGATAGTTAGTATAGTTTGTTACTGTCAAAGGAAAAGTACTGCTCACTTGAGTTCCATTACTCAAAAACATTAATGCCTGGCTTGCATTATCAGTTCCTTGCAAATAGAGTGAATAATTTCCAATGTAAGAACTTATATTAGTATAATTGTACTCACTTGCATAAAGCTTGTTTCCTGTTGGAATTGCTGTAAAGGATACATTACCATAATAGTCTGTTTGAAAACGAACAATGTTTTTGTTTCTTGTTCCAGACTTGCTGATTGTTCCATTATCGTCAGTAGTACGATTCCAGACTTGTGTTGGACCCAGAAGGGTTAAACCATTTTCTTCCACTAACTCTAAGTCTGCATTAGAAACATTCAAATCATCAGAATTTCTTGCATGCAAAGTAAAGTTGTAAGGTCTTCCAGCCATTGGGAAGGTCTCTCCTCGCACTCCATTAATGTAAGTTTCTGCTATAGTAACTGCTTTCACTGTGAAAGCCTGTTGACGAGTATTATCTGATTCAACACATTCAATAATATCATTATTATAATCAGCAATGACATTCACAACATAAGAACCGCTTTTGACTGATGCTTGCCAAGTAGTCGAACTGGCAGCAGAGGATCCCGGAACAATATTATCATTTATTGATTCAGTCCAAGCAGAAACAATGGCATTACTTGAATTTCTGATTTCAATCCTAACATCAAAGTTAGTAACAACTTCAACGTTACCTCCCTGGTTTTCATCTGGAGTATCACGATAGTTTAGAAGAGTGTAATCTATCTGTAAAGTTTGATTATAGTAAATTTCGGAAGCGTTAAGGTTTACTGCACTAGTTTGAAGGTTAGCTCCTATACAAACAGGATAGCCTAACCCATTAATGACTACATAACGAGTAAAAGTTTGGTCATCTGAAGCAGACACTCCAACATTAAGAGTTACTGGAAAAGTAGTATCTGATTTGATTAAACCTTGATTACAAGTAACACCATACTGGTCAGTACAAACACCAAGTGCCATTCGCCTATCAGAATTTATCCCAAAAGTACCACTCGCTGCTGACTGGGATGTAGATTGAGGCCCAGAAGGTGAATCATAAATAAATGTGATCATTGGAGTACTGATTGAGAGACTATCTGTTGTTTGAGTGTAACTTCTGCCAACACTGTATGAACCTCTAAGAGAACCAGAAACATTATCTGGAGTTATAAACTGCATGTTTGAACCTGAACCATCAGATGCATGTAGGATGCACGGAACACCGGGAAAAGAAGCATAATAAACTGGAGGAGTAAGACTTAAAGAAGATGGAGAAAACCACAAGTTTCCTTCTGGAGAAACTTTATAACAAGAACTGGAAGCAGTGTTTGCGTAAGCAAGAGGTTCAGTAGAAGATTTATAGGATATTAGCGCGTATGGTGTTGAGCCACTGTTATCTATGCAGTAAACTGCTCCAACGTATCTTTGTCCTACATCACAGATTCGGAGTGTCGCATCTGCGTTTCCTTTTCCTGCGAGAGCATCTTGATACCAGTATTCTGGTCCTCCTGCTGAACCTGTAAAGAATAGGTTTACAGTGGTTTCAGAAGAGTCAATTATTGACCCAGAAGCTGCAAGAGCAGATGTTGTTAGGAGTAACAAAACAATTGCAAACCCGTTTTTTGTCATTTGAATCCCTTTAAACATGACTATTAATTCAATGCATAATATAAATTACTACCTATGGAAGCCATAGAGTTAATAGTGGTTTTGAATTCATTCTCGTTTAAAGTTTGATAACCACCTCTGATTCCAGTTCCTTCATCGCTTATGCTGTTAGTTGCGCTTACTTGAGGAGAAGAAAAATTTGCTAATGACACATAATTAGTATCATAAACAATAAGATTTAATGTTGATGACACTGGTGGATTATTAGTAGGTGCGACTAGGAAATAATTTCCGGTGGGTATATAAAATTCTCTGTGAAAACTCGTTTTATCTCCAATAACACTAACAGAACCTGTCGGAGGATGCATGACTAGCCATCCTTCAGTTTCTTGTAACCTGACATAACCGCTTAGTAGATTGTGAGACACAGAATCTCTGAGTCTTACTCTTAAAACGTTAGGAGCGCCAGTACCTAAATTGTTGATTAACGGACTGATTGATCCATTGTTGTATACTGTGATATCATGATTTAAAGTTTGTTCTTCAGTGTTAGCCCAGTTATACATGTTACTTATGAGAGAATTAATTGCATTGATTGCAACTTTGCCATCATTGGAAAGATCTGATGGACTTAATGGTTTTTTGACTCCAGAGATTGTTCCTCTGGTTATTATTGAAAGATTTTGAGATGCATAAATACCTTGTAAATCATCGCTTAAAATGACTGTAGATATGTAATAACTGCTTATCATAGGATATTCTGTTGGAACTGCTACAAATTGTATGTAACCGTTTGAGTCTGTTTTGCCTGCTGCAGCAGCAAAAGAGGTTATGCCACTAAGGCGTAAAGGAACGAACAGGTTATTTCCACTGTATTCTGCAACACCGACAGTAACATTTTCTACTGGACTTCCACCGTATAATTTTGTTATTCTTACGGTCAGGTTGTATGGTAAAGCTGGTTGGCTGAAGGCAGATCCCGCCACTCCATCGATATATGTGGTTATGACATAGGCAGGAAGCTTGCTTAGTGTGTAAAAGTAGTAAGTTTGATCATAAGGTACTAAAAACTCAAAGTTACAGGAGGTGGAGCCTACACAAACATAGTCATCGAGTTCTACAAGGAAAAGAGGATAAGCTGTTGTTGAATTGTATTGGTATTTGAGCAGACCATATGAAACGTCTTCAGCTAAGGTTATATTATAGCCAGTATAATTAATACCATCAACAGCGAACTCAGTTTGATTACAACAAAAAGTATAATTGGGATTTGCTCTTACTGCATTATAGTTAGGATGAAAGTGAGGAAAATTTGTTTGATTGAACAAACCATCTTCCTGTAAATCAGCTGAAGTGACATTCTGAATGCTTGAAATGTTAAGAGACGTACTAATAGGCAAAAGCCCAAAATAATGATATCCATCTTTTAAATTTTGGCCAGGAAGATCAGAGATTTGATATACACTTGCTGCACCGACACTAAAACTCTGAAATGGAGTTGAGCCCATTGCAAGCGGAGTTACACTGAGAGAACCAAAAATTCCTGCCCACCTGCTTGTTGGAGTTATTGTATCTAAGTCAGCTCCATGTATATAACCACTTTGAATACTTATGTTCTCAGCGAGCGCACTAGAGATGCATAACATGGTAAATACTATTACTATGACCTTACAGTTCACAAAGTTCCCTCTAAGAAAAAATACGAGAAAGACATTAATAAAGGTATGCTCATAGCCTGAAAAGATTTGTAAGTCGTTCAAAGAACGTTTCTTCAGAGTATATTTCACCTGTGACATGCTCGGATATTCTGCCCATATGATTTTTGAAACCGTTGCTAGAATATGTAGCTGGCATGCCTTTAAAAGCTGAGGACATCACGTTGAATTCAAATGGAATTTCACCGATTACGCTTGCGTTAAGCATTTTTTCAACTTCTCCTTTTCTGAGTTCATATTTGTGTCCAGTGGCTTTATTGATTATAACATGATGATTTGTATTCAATGCTTTTGCCAGTCTTATTGCACTTACTGTTGAAATAACACTAGGAGTATCTGGTGTTGTGACAACCACTACATCATCTGAAACTCCAATCACTTGCTTGACTGTTTTGCCTATTCCTGGAGGAGAATCTAAGATAACATAATCATATCTTTGTTTAAGGTTGTTTAGGTTTCTTCTTAAGCGATCAGTTGAAATATTTTTCTCTCCATGAAAATCAATGCTAGTTGGCACGACATGCAAGCCAGAACTGTGAGAACAAAACGTGCTTAGATGAGGGCTACTAAGCTTTAGCATTTTGTTTAAGTTTGTTGTAAGTTCAGGATGCCTATCTAAACCAAGATAATGGAAAACATTAGGTGTATGGTAATTCATATCTACTAAAATTGTTGGTTTCTCATGCTCTTTAGCTAAAAGCACTCCAAGCGAAGAAGCAACAGTTGTTTTCCCAACGCCACCTTTGGGAGAAACTATTCCAATAACCTTGCCAGCCATACTAGTTTTTACGAAGCACAGCTATTTATAGTTAGGTTATATTGCGCCATACTTTGAGAACACTACCAATTCTACAATCAAGAACACGGTTATAAACAATAAAATATAAAATTCGGAATTCAAAGCCACTCTTTCATTAGTCACAGATATTTCAGAAAGACTTTTTTCAAGAGATTCTTTATCACTTATTGAAGCAAACGCCCCTCCAGTTAATTCAGTTACCTCCGCCAAACCAACTGAATCCAGCTCTGGAATATTTAAACTAGTATATTTTTGGCCGGTTTTGTTCATGATTTGGATTAATTCATAATAAATTTCTAATGTTTTATTATTGTTTCCAATACCAACAACATAAACGCGCACGTCTTGTTCTTTCAAAAAAGGAATAACATCACTCATGTTAGAACCAATATTGTTTTTTCCATCAGTGAAAACAAACACAACTTTATCTTTTTTAGGCCTGGTCTCATTTAGAATTGTAGCCGAAAGGCGTAACGCATCAGCAAGAGCAGTTCCTGCTTCAGGACTAGCTTGTATGGACGTTACTACATCTCTAGCCTTGAACACATCATTGGTAGGCTTAAGTAATAACGCGGCTTGAGAGGAGAAGGTTATCACTCCAACCTTAGTTGCTTCAGGAAGCTTTTCGACCATAAAATTACCTGCAGCGATTTTTGCAGCTTCTAAACGATTAGGCTCATAATCAGGCATCATCATTGTTGAAGAAACATCCATTGCGATTATAACGTTTGCATTAGCAACTGGCCTGAGCATGTTTATCTGAATAGATTCTGTGGCAACCAAAAATAACAGTATGATTACTGCTGCTCTAATGAAAAAGAGCACTGGACTCACAGAAAATCTTTTTTTGCCTTCTACTTTCTTCAGTGTCTCAAAATTTCCGAATTTGATTACTCTCTTTTTTCTTTGTTGCACCATAAGCCAATAAGCAATAGTCAAACCAATGAACAAAACTAGTAAGATGATAAGACTCCTATAGGGAATCTCTACAAAAACTCTGAGACCATAAATGTCAAATTCCATTATAACGCCACCAACTCAAAGTAATTTGTGAATGCAGTTATAAAATCTTCATTAGTATAAATTTTGAAAAATTCTTGACCAGTATTCTGAAACGCTTTCTGAACTGCCATTTCTTCTTTCAAAGCTGCTTCTGCATACTTTTCTCGGATACTATCAACATTAACTAGATTTACTTCTCCGGTATTAGGATCAGCCAGATAAACAGATCCAACACCTTCAGGCAAGTAAGAATCTCTTGGGTCTCTTACCATTATTCCAAAAACTTTTTTGAACTTAGTTGTAAATTTGCTGAGATCACCAGCAAACTCCTTGTTACCCATTCCAATGAAATCAGATATAATGAATAGCACAGTATCAGGACCAAAACTGCTAAGCACTGCTTTTGGCACGCAACTCCAATTCTTTTTTCCACCATAATGCTTTTTGTCAGTTATTATCTTGATCTTGGTATAATAATCATCCATTGTTGAAGACGGTTCAACAAAAGCAGTAACTTTATCAGAAAATAAAAGTAATCCCACTTTATCTCCACTATTAACTCCAACAAAAGCCATGACTCCTGCTACTAAAGCAGCATACTGAGTTTTAACCATTTCTGTTGTTCCAAGAAGCATTGTGTTAGACACATCCACTGCTAAAATAACATCCAACATGCGCTCTTCATCAAACACCTTGATGTAAGGTTTTGCCATACGCGCAGTTGCATTCCAGTCAATAGATGTTGCATCTTCAGAAGCAGTATACTCTCTAAGCCGGTCAAACTCAAGACCTTTTCCAGTAAGTAACATTAGATAGATCATCTTCAAGCCGAAAATGTCTATGAGTGTTCTAGCATCAACATCAAGCCTTCTCACAAGATCGTCAAAACTAAACTGGTTTACCGGAAGTTCTACCTCCGACTTTCCTTCTGGAAGAGTAATTTTTGGAAGTTGCACAACTCAAAACGCTCCTACGGAATCGAGAATTTCTGTAACAACATCATCAGTTGACAGTCTCTCCGCTTTCCCAGCATAGTTCAAAAGAATCCTATGTCTTAATACCTCATAAGCCATTTTCTTGACATCATCTGGAGTAGCATACGTTCTACCAGCAAATAACGCTGTCACTCTAGCAGCATGAGCAAGGAAAATAGATGCCCTAGGAGAACCACCATACTTAACATATTTTAGAAGCTTAAGGTTAGCTTCTTCTTTGCCTCTGCTTGTCATTACAATATCCGTGATGTATTCTTTTACTTCATCAGAAACATGCACTAAACGTATGTCTTCCTGAATTTGTAGTATGTCTAGATCACTTATTATTGGCTTAACCGGATCAAAAGTAGATTCATGGCCAACTAACGTGTTCCTATCAATAATCTGATACTCTTCTTCCCTATCAGGGTAATACACTAAAATCTTAAGCATGAACCTGTCCACAAGAGCTTCTGGCAAAGGATACACCCCTCTTTGTTCAAGAGGGTTTTGAGTAGCAATAACAAGGAAAGGCTCTTTCATCCTAAAATCATTACCAGCGATACTCACCTTACGTTCCTGCATGACCTCAAGCATAGCCGCCTGCGTCTTCGGTGGCGCACGGTTAATCTCATCAGCCAGAATAAAGTTAGCAAATATAGGACCTTTAATGATATAGAACTCTCCAGTCTTTGGGTTATAAGCATTCACACCAGTAATATCCGCTGGCAACAAGTCTGGCACAAACTGAATTCTCTTAAACGTCGCACCACTGATAGTACGAGCTAACGTCTCAACCAAAAGAGATTTTGCTATGCCAGGAACACCCTCAAGCAAAGTATTTGAATCTCCAAACAACGCCGTCAAAACTGCTTCTACAGTATCCTTCTGACCAATAACAACCTTTCCAATCTCTGATCTCATAGCAGCAATCTTTACCTGATGACGCTTGACTGTTGCCTTATTCAGTTTAGTCTTCTTACCTCCTTCAGATCTAATAAGTTCCTCTGGCTTAGCACTAGCTACTGGCATAAATTTATCTTAACACCTTCCCGAATTTAAAGGTTTAGCAAACACCCCCGAAATTTAAACAATAAAAAACAAAAATTTGATAAACACGTCAAGCAATCCAGGTTAACATATATATTACTACACGTGAAAAAGTTATGGAAGAAATAGATCCAAAGCGACGCAACCTCTTCTCGCGCGTCCAGGTATTCATCAAGGATATTAGAGTAGTGGACATAGAGAGAGTGGACAAATGTCCTTGTGCAGGAACACACGTTAAAAACACTAGTGAGATAGGATAACTGGAAATAACAAGCAAAGGAAAAGACACAACAATAATTGGATACATACTAAAGTGAAAAAATGAAACTAATTTACCGCGGAGCAGAAGCAGAACTATGGCAAGAAAAATACCTAGACATGCCTGTCGTTCGGAAAAAACGCATCGAAAAACCATACAAACAGCCTCTGCTCGACCAACGCCTACGCACAAGCCGAACGCGCAATGAAGCCAAGCTGCTCAGCACAGCACGGAAAGCAGTAAACACTCCTCACGTTTATGACATAGAAGAAACAGAACTGTTAATAGAGTACATTGAAGGAACGCGCGTAAAAGAATTATTCTATCAAGGCAAAACAGAAATAGCAGAAAAAATAGGCAAGGAAATCCGAAAATTGCATGAACTTGGCCTAGTCCATAACGACTTAACAACCTCAAACATGATTCTTTCAGGGAAAAAACTATTCTTCATAGATTTTGGTCTTGGGAAAAAATCTGAAGAACTAGAAGACCGCGCAACAGACCTGGTTGTATTCAAAAAGATGCTGTCTTCCACACACTATGACGTTTTTGAAAAAGTGTGGCCACGATTCTTATCAGGCTACAAAGCAAACAATAAAATACTCGCCAAGATTAATGACATTGAAAAAAGAGCAAGATACTTGTGATGCAAAATGTTATTCGTAACTAGAAATAGAGGCAAGCTGTTAGAAGCACAGCAAATAATAGGAAACGTAAAAAACAGTACTATTACTGTACCAGAAATTCAAAGTGATTCGCTCACAGAAATAGCAGCAGAAAGCGCAAAATATGCGTATGAAGAATTGCGTGAGCCTTGCTTTGTGGAAGACTCTGGTTTGTTCGTTCATGACCTAAAAGGATTTCCAGGCCCATATTCACATTATGCCTATGACACAATCGGTCTGAAAGGCATCCTAAAACTGATGGAAGATAGGGCCAACCGAGGAGCAGAATTCCGTTCAGTAATTGGTTATGCAAATGCTACTGAAGTCAAGACTTTCATCGGTAGAGTTTATGGTACTATAACAGACGCACCTCATGGAGATGGCGGCTTTGGATATGACCCAATTTTTATCCCACTAAAAAGCGCGAAAACCTTTGCAGAAGACTTAGAGCAAAAGAACAAACTCTCACATAGAGCAATCTCTATGAAAGCACTGAAAACCCACTTAGGCTATAGTTAAAAGGCAACATTTATAAAGCAAAGTAGTGCCAATAATAACTTCCGGTTCTGCCGGAAATCTTCGCTACCTCTTTTTACAAGAGTGATATACATGTCTAGAATACACGCAAGAAAAAAAGGAAAGAGCGGATCAAAAAAACCGCCAAACAAAACAGCTCCAAGCTGGGTTAGTCAAGACAAAGCCGCATGCGAAACACTGATACTAGAACTAGCGAAAGAAGGAAAAACCGCCAGTGATATCGGCAGGCTGCTCAGAGATGAACAGGGGATACCAAGCATCAAAGCCGTCACAGGAAAAAACATTACAGACATCATGAAAGAGAATAAGATGGCCTTAGATCTCCCAGAAGATCTCATGAACCTCATCAAAAAAGCAGTAAACCTTAGAAAACACATGGAAAACAACAAAAAAGATCTGCATAACAAGAGAGGATTAGCACTAATAGAAGCCAAAATAAAGAGACTGCAACGATACTACAAAACTAAAAAAGTATTACCAAAAGATTGGTACTACGAACCTGAAAAAGCAGCTCTATTGGTGAAGTGATGAAATACAAAACAACAGTAGAAATATGCAAACATAAAATAGAAGGAAAATATGAACTGAAAGAACTTCTACGAAAAATCGAGGAAGTGATACAATGGCAACAAAAAGAAAAGTAGACACTTGGAAAACAAAAAAATGGTATAAACTCATCGCTCCACCAAGCTTCAATGAAAAAGAACTTGGCGAAACACCAGCAAACAGTCCAAAAACGCTTGAGAACAGGACAATAAAAATTACGCTAGGCGAAATAACAGAAAAACGTGCTCAACAATATGTTGGCCTGTTCTTCAAAGTTAATAGAATAACAGGAGAACACGCATACACTGAAATCGTTGGGCATGAACTACAGCGCGGATATGTAGGACGACAAACCAGAAGAATGAAAAGCATAGTACAAGCAATATTTGAAGTCAAAACAAAAGACAAAAAAACAGTTGAAGTTCAAGTAGTATGCCTAGCAAAGGGATCGATGAACGACAACCAAGAAAAAAATGTGCGAAAAACTCTTGTCGAAACAGTAACAGCAGAAGCAAAGAAAAAAAACTTTGAAGAATTCTTCCAAGAAATTGTATTCGGCAAACTGTCAACAGAAGTCTTCACAAAAGTTAAAAAGCTTTTCCCAATAAGTAGAGTAGAAATCAAGAAAAGCAGACTTAAAAGTGAAAAATGATGACAGAACTCCTAATACTTGGTCTTACAATACCATTTGCAATAGGAGCAATAGCATATTATACTAAAGCCTTGGACGCAAAAAGCTCTCTAGTCGGAGCAATCATGGGATACATGATAATACTCACCCAAGGTTTTGAATGGTTTATAGCATTCATAGCATTTTTTGCGCTTGGAAGCATAGCAACTAAATACAGATACAAAGAAAAAACCGAGTATGGCGTCTCCCAAAAACAAAGAAAAATAGAAAACGTACTAGGAAACGGTCTTGTAGCTGTTCTCCTAGCTTTTTTTGGAAGTGCGTACAGTTTCACACCACTAGCTATCTATGGATTCTTCGCAGCTATAGCAACAGCCACAGCAGACACGCTATCCTCAGAAATAGGCATACTCTCAACAAACACTCCTGTTTCAGTCCTAGATTTTAAAACAGAAGTCAAAAGAGGAACAAACGGAGGAATAACAAACAGAGGCAACATGCTAATGTTTATAGGATCAGGAAGCATAGCAGCAATAGCCTTAATGTTTTTCAACAATTGGCCACTCTTCTGGATAACACTTTGGGGAGGAATAATAGGATGCACAAGTGATTCCATACTAGGCGCTACAATAGAGAATAAAGGGATTGTAGGGAACAGCACAGTTAATTTTCTTGCAACACTTTCAGGAAGTATTTTTGCGATAGGGCTATATCAACTATTTCTTTCAGGATTCTAAGCAAAAAACTTATAAACGAGTCTAGGTTTATTTTAAACAGGAGTTCAAAGTGGACGCAGTAAAAACATACATCACAGGTCTCGACAGAATTATTGGAGGAGGAATACCTAAAGGCAGTTGTATACTAGTAAAAGGACCACCCGGAACAGGAAAAACTGTGTTTGGGCTTCAATACCTATTTGAAGGATACGAAAAAGAAAATGCTGCAGGTATGCTAATCCAAATAGAAGAATTCGACCGCACACTAGACTGGTACAACAAAACATTTGATTGGGACCTAGGCATGCAACAAAAAAAAGGCAAACTAGCAATGTTCTCATTCAAACCGAAAAACTATGACAAATTCCAACCCTCAAAAATAGAAGGGGAGTTTCTCGGAAAACTCCAAAACATAATAGGACCAATGGGCGTCCAGCGTGTTGTGATTGATTCAGTAACACCACTTGAAGTAGCACTGGATAACGATGCAGACTATAGAAGAAGCTTTTACCAGACAGTAGAATTCTTCAAAAATAGTGGAGTAACCAGTCTGATAATTGCAGATGACGTAAACCCAATACGTAATCCATATGATGTAGAAGAACACATATGTGATGGTGTCATCAAAATGAGATTAAGAGAAGAAAATGGAGAATACAAAAAAGAACTGATGGTAACTAAGATGACCGCAACTAGATTTCCAACTGCATGGTTTCCAATTTCAATAAAAACAGGTGTAGGAATGAGTGTAAAGCCATTTTTGTGAAAACTCTTTTTAAACTCAAAACATATAATACTCGTTCTATAGCCCCGTCGTGTAGCGGCCACTTTTTTCGCAAGGAAAAAGCCGTAAAATCATACTGGCCTTTGAAGCCAGTGACCGCGGTTCGAATCCGCGCGGGGCTACCACTTCTCTTCACTCAAAGAAACTTTCTCACGCTTTAAAATAACCAAGTACACACCCATAACCAAAATAATACTCAAAAACCAAAACCCGTTATGAAGCGATTCAATTAACCCCCTGCCAAAACTTAAAGTCAAAGTAACACGCAAAACATTCCACAAAACAAACAAAGGTAAACCCAATAAAGCATACAAAAGCTTGTTCTTTAAAGGAGTAGCATACAACAAACCAGCAAAAATAGAATAAGAAACCACGCCAGTACAAGAAGAAACAATAGTGAAATTAATTAGAGTTCCACCTAAAAGAGTTAAAGTCAAACCACTTAAAAAAACATTGACTCCAATCAAACCCAACAAAAAATTTGCACCAGAAGCAACAATAACCTTCAAAGGAAACAAAAAATCAGGAAAAGCAAAACCCATCGCTTTTGAAAATTCAGGAATCAAGAAAAAAAGATACAAAAGAACAAAAACCAAGAAAAACCGTTGCATAAACTCCCTTAAAGTTACCATGGGACCGCCTTAAAACCAAGCCTATGAGCAATAAAATTAGAAATTATGTGCAACACTGGAGTCAAAACTAATATAACAAGAACAGACAAAAAATCAGGAAAAGCTACAACTGGAACAAAATACAAAAGCAAAAACGAAAAAAGCAACGCACCGAAAATAAAATCCCATTGATCGAGCAAAGGGGTGGCCTGACCCCGCTTTAAATCAAAACGTCTCTTAAAAAAAGAACCAACAGAATCACCAGTCATTGCTCCAAACGCAAGAAAAAAACCAAGAAGAATAGTTCCCTCTGAAAAAGTACCTCCTACTAACATAACAGAACCAGCTTGAACAACACTTGCTAAAGTTCCAAAACAAACACCAGACAAAAAACCGCCAAAAGTCTTACCTCGACCAAGCAAAGGTTTACCATCCAAAAACTTTAACCCCTGATCAAGAGGATGCCGATCATGAATTATTACCGCAGAAGCATTAGCAACATAAGCAGGCAAAATAAACCAAATCGCACCCAAAAAAACATTAAGCATTCTACTACATTGTACTCTGTCTTAATTTTAATACTTAACTGTGAGAAAACTTCTGCTTAAACTCATTAAGCACTATCTCGGGAGACTTCTCCTTAAACTCAACAGGATCCCCCTCTAAAGCAAAAACCATAGAAGGCCTTTTGATTCCCAATTTCTTAAAAAGCTTTTTTTCAGTTCTGTTAGGTTTCCTTAATTTGCCCTTTACATCTCCACAAATCAATTCAAACCTCTTGAAAAACATAGATTCTTCCTCAAGCTGATAATGATGAGAATCGAGTAAATCTTTCTTCTGGATAGCCTTGAACAACTGCTTGTGAGTGCGGATTTTATCTAAATTCAAGATACTCTTATCAACCCAATACTCTTGATTATCGTTCTTGATCTCTC
>JAIOSL010000035.1 GCA_021107635.1 archaeon
TGTAACAATTGGAGGAACAGCAGGAAAGATAGTAGATATTGCTTTAGAGAGGATATCTACGTGTGAAGAAGAATGGGATTGTACTGTTTGGAGTCCATGCATTAACAATGTTCAAGCTAGAACTTGTACTGATTTAAACGAGTGTGGAACTGAATACGACAAACCTAGCAAAACACAATCATGCAGTCTCAAAACATGTTATACTGATTTGGATTGTGATGACGAAAATGCTTGCACCATTGACGTATGTGAAGAAGGTATCCTGTGCACTAATTCTGAAATAACTCAATGTAAAAGTGGAGATGATTGTTGTCCACAAGGATGTAATTACATAATTGACAATGATTGTTCTGCGACAGGAGGCGGAGGAGAAAATGGAGGAAGCAATGGAGGAACTTCTGGATGCACTTCAGACGGTGAGTGTGAAGATAGTAATCAATGCACAAGTGATTATTGTTATGATGGAAATTGCGTACATGAACCAATAAATGAAGGCAGTTCTTGCGGAACTGATTTGATTTGTTGTGATGGTGCATGTGAAGGACTTGAGTGTGAAAGCAATTCTGACTGTGAAGACGACGACCCATGTTTTGAAAACTTTACGTGTATGGGATCTGGATGCGACGCTTACTGTGACTTTGATGAAATAGAATGGTGTGATGATGGAAGCGATGGTTGTTGTCCATACGCACCTTCCTGTCCAAGCGATCCGGATTGCGGCGGAAGCTGTACTAACGAATGCACAACCCTCGGCGAAATCACTTGTAATGAAGCAGAAAGCACTTTGTATAATTGCACAGAAGGAACAGATGGCTGCTATGACTTAACAGTACATCAAAATTGCAGTAACTGTGGATGTACCTGTGGAAGCTATATCAATGAAACAGATGGCAACGAATTGAATGTCAGTTGTACGGATGAAATAGATAATGACTGTGACAACACATGTGATAGCACGGGTTGTGGATTAATGCCTGCCGACGAAGATTGTGCAAATTGCGTGTTTGATGGAGAAACATGCACTGGCTGCGCATGTGATCCATTCTGCTGCAGTGGAAAATGTGATACAGAAACAGACACCTGCTTTTCCTGTACAACAGATAACTGTTATGGAGAAGCACACTGTTCTAGTGAAGAATCAGGAGAATGTGAATCAGAATGTCTTGGAGTTCCACCTGAATGCGATAACACAGATGGAAGCATGATTTGGTTGATTGTACCAACAGTATGTGATGTATTTTTAGGAGAAACATTTTTTGCTGATGAATGTTATCAATGCAGTCTACAAGAAAATGAAAGCGTGTGCAAAAGCAGTGGAACTGGATGCACAGCTCATTCTAACTGCGAAGGCATTGCACCAGGAACAGAATTAACCAGTTGTACCGCAGTAGGAGAAAGCTTTTTTGTGGATGAATGTACTAGTGGATGCCAACTAGCAGACCATGATAATATCTGCAGAAGTAGTAGTCATGCCACTGGTTGCACAGGAGATTCTTATTGTAATGGCTTGACCATTGGAGCAAGCTGTAACGGAGGCACAGGAAATTGCAATAGTACCTGCCAATGCGATTCTGGCTCTCCTCCACAATGTGAAGAAGATGGAGAGGGTTGCTCGGTCGACAATGAATGCTGCAGTTACTTGTTGCCAGGAACATTTACTGGAGGATGTGATGACAACTTACTGTGCTTTGGATGTCATACTTGTCCATCAACAAGCGTTAACGCTTGCAACAATCAGCCAGGACAGGAAAGCCAATGCGAACCGCAATGTGGAGCAGACAGTGAATGCAACGACAGAACTGAAAGCAGTTATTGGAGTGACATTGATTACTGCAACAACTGCCAAGATTGTGTATATGAGAGCGACAATACAATTGGCTCTTGTACCTGTTCTGGCGGAAGCTGTGCCAGTGGAACTTGTTTAACTGATTACACTTGCTATCATGCCATGGAATGTAGTCTAGGAGGATGGACAGCAGATAATTGTCCGATAGACGTTTGTGGAAGTGCTGTTATAACCGTGAACAAAAATTGTGTCTATACTGGATGTACTGGTGGAAACGAACATGTTTGTAATGATGGCAGCCATGTTTCCTGTGATGAAATTGAATGTCAAAACCATAATTATACTTGCACTACTCTCAGTGGTCCAAATGACTGGAGATGGCACTTAGAAGGAAATCTTCCAGAAGAAAGCACTTCTGAGAACAACTGTAATGATGGAGTGGATAATGACTGTGATGGCTATTGTGATATTCTTGGTTGTGATGGAAAAGATCCAGAACCAGAATGTCAGGATCCTGACCAGTTTTGTCATGCGGTCTGCATAACAGAATTTGGGTGCTCAGTTGGCTCATGTAACCGTGAAGATGGACAACCACAATGTCAACCAGGTTGTGCAGGCGCATTCGAGTGCATACCCACAGGAGAACTTGGAGAATACGCAAACAAACAATGCTCTAAAGCAGCCAGCTCCGACTTATGCGTTTGCATGAGGCATTAAATTCTTCTGGATGTGATACCTTTAAGCTCAAGCATAGAAGATTTTGGGAGCACTACCTCATCAATTCCTTCACGCTTGTAAGTGCTCTTGATTTTTTCTTCCCACGAACCCCACTCTTCATAAAAAAACACACGTACTCCTCGCTTTGCTAATTCAAAACGTGCTTCATTAATTTTGGATCCCATTTTTTCCATGCGTTCAGAAAGCTCGCTTGGCGTGAAACCTGCTTGAGGTTCAATCACTTGTAAAAGAATAACACTATCTGCAGTACCAGTTGCTTCAAAAAGAAATTCTTTGGTTAATTGTTCAGAAGATAGCACAGGAAGTAACACGCTATGCAAGAGCGTACAGCTCCTTCTTTTTCTCAATAACGTCACCAGACTCGCGTAATACTTCAAGTACTGCTTTAATCAGGTTTTTATCAACGTTCAACTGTTTTGCTAGATCTTCAAGACCTGCATCTTTTTCGCCTAGCACGGCTATTATCTCACTGCCAGTGCTATTGACTACGTCTGCACTCACGAAATAGTATTTTTTGTCAAAAGAACGTACAGACAAAATATCTCCGCTCTTTATTTGAGGCTTAAATTCTTCCATCAACTCACGTGCACGATAAGAATCGTCTATGACATAAAACCCACATTTCATTTCTTTTGGAGGTTTTTTTGTGATCAAATAGTAGTAATCTCTGCTAATTGAGTATACACCACGGTCAGTGTACTTACCTTTGTCATAAAAAGAAACAATTTTCTTTTCAATCAGTTGTTTCAATGTTTCTTTCTCACTGTCTGTTAATTTTGAATCTACTGCTTCTTTTGTACGTTCAGAAAATTTTATTGCATTTAGTTTGCGTAAAACATCAAGCTCAGGTGATGCCACACTCTCTAGCTTACTCATTTTAACGTTTTTGTCATCAACCATTGCAAATTCTACTTCATCGCCATCTTGAAGGCTAAGCGATTCTATTATGTAATCTGGAAGTCGTACCGCTAGCCCCTGCCCTTCTTTGATGACTGCCACCATGCAATAACTGTTATACAAGACAAGATATTTAAAAGTTGGCGCGTTTGAACCGTTAAAGTATTATTTAGGAAATGAATTGTAAGTAGTATGCTAGAAGAACTTTTCGAAAAAAATGATAAGAAATTGGCACGTTTACTTAACATGGTTCTAGTTGGTTCTTTCTTGCTTGTCTTTTTGCTTTCGACTTGGTTCTTTGCTATTCAAGATAAAGCAAATGCATCTTTTATTTCTGAAAACGAGAATAGAACTCCTCAGCATGGTGGAGGAGGTTTTTTTGCTCTTGTTTATTTGATGGGAATATTATTGTCTGTACTAACAGGAGCTGCAGGAATTAGCCTGGCTCTAGCCCATTTAATCACATCGAAAGTGGAGATGATTGTCTTCAAGAAATGGTACAAGAAAGACTTTGATTTTTTTAGTGTTAACAGCTGGTTGATGAATATCCTGACCCTTGTGCCTTCTCTAATAATGTATCTGATTTCAATAGCATTGATTTTGAGCTTGACAGCACATCATCTGCCTGGAAATGAATGGGACATTCTCAGTGTTTTATTAATCATCGCGTTAATGTTAGGAAGCGTTGTGTTCAGTGTTTTGATTTGCCCGATGTCAATTTTATTTGTTTTTTTCATGGTATTTTTGATAAGAGAAAAAACGATTTACCTGAAGAAAAAAACTGAGATAAAATTGAGTGATAAAGATTACCTCAAAATTACAGTTCTTGGAATAGTAACTTTTGGAATCTCCTTCTCAATACTCTTCATTATAACAACTATCCTACTAGGCATTTCATCTGCATTAGTGATATTTGGAGAAGTTCCAGATGCATATATCGCCCTGTTTACCGTTCTGTTTTTATAGATTCTCTCGGAAAACCACAGGCAAAAACAGTTAAAGCTTCTTTTTCTAAGTTAAGTCAATGCAAAATTATGATTGCTTGCGCTGCAAAGGCACACGCATGCTATGTGGACTAAACCAATGTCCTCGCCTAGAAAAAGCCAAGCAATTCATGAACAAAGTTGAAATCTCACACCATATGCAAGAACCAGCACCATCTGTTTTTGTTGGTAGAATTGGATACCCACGTCTACTAGCAGGACCAATGCTCACAAGCCACACACAACCAGAACTTACCAGCACGCCTGAACAATGGTATGGCAAACCACTTGAAGAATTAATCTCACTACGTTACCAACTCGTCAGAACTAAAGAAGGCATGAACGTACTTTCACCGCGTGACCCAAGCAAAGATTTGATGACTGTACAAGACATCGCGATGAGCAAAAAAAGTGTTGAAACGGAAGCAATATTCCGAAAAATACCCTCATTCAATACGCGCAGCTTTAATGAGATAACTGCTCCTTATGGGCCTGCAGGTGATTTAGCAAGACTTGACTTAGCAGGAAGCCCAAAAGTTCCAAGAAAAGTAGATAAGGTTGTGAACGACGACATGAAAGCAGTGAGCGGCGTTGACAAACTTTATAGTGGTGGCATCGATGTTTCTAAAATCTCTGATATTTTCAGTGTTGGATTACTAGGTGAGGATAAAGCCAAGCGGCTTGTTCCAACACGATGGTCGATTACTGCAACTGATGACATCGTGGGGAAAAAATTGATAGAAGAAATCAAAGACTTTAATGAGTTAGGAGAGCACCTGCTTTACTCTAACACTTACTTAGGTAACCACTTTGAAATTTTACTTGTTCCAGGCAAGTGGAGTTTCGAACAGATTGAAGTATACGTTCCAGGTAATATTTGGGTTGATAAAGACCAACCACTGCGCTTTATGAAGGATTGGGAGTTATATTCTGGCAGGAAAAAATATGCTTTTGATGTAGCTGGTGGATACTACGCTGGAAGGGTTGGCGTGCTAGAGCAACTTAAATCAATGAAACGCCAAGCCTCAGCAATCATTGTCAGAGAGATCACTCCAGATTACTGGTGTCCTTTAGGAGTCTGGCAGGTACGCGAAAATGTGCGTGCTGCAATGACTTGTGCTCCATTAAAAATGGATACGCTGGAAAATTCATTGACCGAGATGGCTGAAAGACTGTCTGTTGGAAAGGTATGGCAAAAAGAGAGTAGTTTATTGTCTTTACTTAGAAGCAGAGCTGTATTACAAAGTTATATGCTTGCTAGATAAGTAGTAGTAAAGCAGAAAGTGAAAGCAAACCAAACAACCAGCAGAACCATGAAAAATTGATTTTTTTAGCCAGTGATAATAATACATGCATTGATGCCATGCCAACTATGACAGCTACTGCCAGTGCTATCAAGTATTCTGGTTGAAACGCAAAACCATCTAATGCTGTATAAGCATTTGCTGCGAGTACTACAGGAATACTCATTAAAAAACTTGTTTCCAATGCTTGTTCTTGATCATAACCCCGGTTGAGTAACGCAAACATGGTTGAGCCTGAACGTGATAAACCAGGAATAACTGCTAATCCTTGTAACACCCCTGCAAACAACGCGACTTTAGTAGTATATTCCCCCTTTTTGCTAGTTGTTTTTTTGCTTAGCATGAATCCAGTAACAATCAATGCCACCCCCGTCAAAGCCAGGAGAATGCTTCCAGCTTGCTCTGCAACAGTTTCAGTAACTAGTTTTAACGCTAGATAAAGCGGAAAACCTATTAGAAGGGACACTACAGTAGTTTTAGCTAGAAAAGTGGTTTGAATCGAGGGTTCTTGAAGCAAAGATAATATTTTTGTTCTGTAGTATATTATTACACCTAACAGGGTTCCTAAATGCAGATACAATGCTAGGTTTATTGGTTCAGGTATTTGTAGAAAAGAACTAGTAATTACTAAAAAACCTTCGCTGCTTACTGGAAGCCACTCTAAAACTCCTTGTATTAATCCTAAAAAGAAGTATTCTAGCATGTTGTGGTGTTTAGGGAAGTAATTATTTAAATAGGGACGTTTTAATAGTTTTATGTCAAATGCTTCTGGTTTAGCTAACGCTTCAGAATTAATTAACACTACGGGAGAAGGCAGTATGACAGGTGAAGGCCAGATTGTGGTGTATGGCCTGATTGTTGTTTTAGTGGTTATTATTCTAGCTGTACTTTTTTGGAACTTAAAGAAGAAAAGCAGCAAACCACGCTACACTAGCAGATATGCAAAGAAATAATACAGAGAGCCCTTTTTGGAGGGCCCTTAAGCAGTTCTTTAGAACAGGTTTTCTCCTACTTTTATGAGTTTACCCCATTTATCTTTTCTTTTTTTGTTCTTTTTCCTCCAC
>JAIOSL010000007.1 GCA_021107635.1 archaeon
GAATGTTTGCTAGAAGAGGATAAAACAAGTAATCCACGTCAGGTATCTTCAGCCATTCATCAAACAACTCGTTCGACTTATCACTAATACCAATCACATGTGCTCCCCTTGCCTTGGCTTCATGCACATTCGACAAGGTTTCGTCATAAGTACTATCTCTCGGACAGATTGCAATCACTGGTGTCCCGCTATCTATCAGTGCTAGCGTGCCATGTTTTAGTTCACCGGCGGGAAGCCCCTCAGAATGCATGTAAGAAATCTCTTTCATCTTCAGCGCGCCTTCTGTGGCAACAGCAAAGTTTTCTCCACGCGCGATGAAATACGCGTCATCCCAGTCTTTCATGTAGTGTGCGATTTCAATGCATTTTTCTTCGTTTATTTCAATCGTGTCCTGGATTTTCTTGGGGATTTGCATGAGTTTTTCCAGGCCTTTTTCGAATTCATATCGCATTGTATACGCAAGAAGGTAAAACATTGTGACTTGTGATGTGAATGCTTTTGTTGAAGCCACAGAGATTTCCGGTCCGCAGTTTAAATGTAAATTGACATCGCTTTCTCTGTCGAGTGAAGAGCCTACTACATTAACTATGGAAACAGTTTTACAACCATGCTTTTTGGCTTGTTTGATTGGAACTAGCACGTCAGCTGTTTCGCCTGATTGTGAAACCGCGATTATCAAAGTGTCTTTGCCTAGTTTGTCCACAAAGTATTGGAATTCAGATGCCATGTAGACCTCGCAGTAAGTTTTAGCAAGTTCTGAAATCACATATCTTCCAACTAGTGCGGCGTGTCTGGACGTACCACAAGCAACTATGCATACTCTCGGTGCTCCGTGGATCATTCGCGCGACTTTTTCGAGTTGGTCTTTGTCTTGTTTCAGCGTGTTTTTCAGGACATCGGGCTGTTCGTGAATTTCTTTCAGCATGAAGTGTCTATACTCTCCTTTTTCTGCTTGTTTGATATCCCAGTCAACTTTCTGGGTTTGTTTTTCAACGGTTTTGCCGGTGGCGATTTTTTTAATTACTGGGTTACTTGATACTACTACCATTTCGCCATCATCTATGTACATCACTTCGTTAGTATGTTCGAGGAATGCGGGGACGTCGCTTGCTAGGAAGCATTCTCCGTCGTTTATTCCAAGTACTAGCGGTGATTCGTTTCTCAGTCCTACTAATTCTTCTGAGTTTTTGTTAATAGCAAGAATTCCATAACTTCCTTTCAAGCGTTTGGCGGCTTGTCGAGCGGCTTCTGGGAAATCTCCTTCATAACAGTCTTGTATTAGGTGTGCGATGACCTCAGTATCAGTTTCCGAGTTAAAATCATAACCTTTTTCCTGGAGTTCTTCCTTGAGTTCAGCATAATTCTCGATTATTCCGTTATGAACAATAGCAATGGTGCCATCTTTTGATAAGTGTGGGTGTGCGTTTTCTTCGCATACTCCGCCATGTGTTGCCCAGCGGGTATGGCTTATCGCGGTGTTTGTGCCTTTGCTAGATAGTTCTTCTGGTAGCTTGCTGATTTTACCCTCTTCTTTGTAGACTTCTACTCCCTCGCTAGTATGGCATGCAATGCCCCAGGAATCATATCCTCTATATTCGAGCCTTTTAATGCCATTGTAGACTACGTCCACCGCGTTTTTGTTTCCTTTGTATCCTATTATTCCACACATTGTATATCACTGAACGTCTCAATTGACTATGTTTTATTTAAAAGAATTTACTCAAATATACATCTTACTATTATAACTCTTTTTTGTTATTTATATATAAAGGCATAATTTTAAATACCCATTACTACAAAATATATTGTAGTAGTGGTCTGTGATTGCAATGAAGCTTGTAAGTGAAAATAAAGAGATTTCCGTTAAGTTGCTGCCTCCAGAACAGTTACGTTCTGTTCTCCAACCAACACGTTGGAAGATTCTTCTTGAACTTGCTAAAAATCCAAGCTATCCTGGTGAAATAGCACGTAAGTTTTCGTTGGATCAGCAAAAGGTGTACTATCATTTTAATGAGTTACAGAAGAATGGGGTCATAACAGAGGTCAAACAAGAACGCAAAAGAGGTGCGATAGCTCGTTATGTCAAGCCAAGCCATAAAGGTTATGCAGTAGTTATTGATGAATGGAATCCTAGGAAAAGCCAGCAAGGTGAAATTCCTGCTTTTTTAGAAGACTTTTACAGTAATGGTATGTTTGATGCTCTTGTTGTAACAGGCAGTTCGGATCCTCATGGTCCACATGAGGCAAGAGCGCGTGATATTCATTACATAGGTGATTTATGTTTGCTTTTAGGTAGTTTTTCTTCTGGAGTCCGTCCTTGTATACGAACAGATACAGATATCAAAGAAAAAGAACTTGAAGACAACAATCTCATATTGTTAGGTGGTCCTGTAATCAACATGATAACTGCTAGAATAAACGATGAGTTGCCGGTGCGGATGAAGATTGGGGAACGTTGGGGTATTTATTCTAAGGCAAGTGGAGAAACTTACTATGACAATGCCGGGTTAATCGTTAAAGCAGACAGTGCGTTCGGAAAAGGAAAGAAAGTTCTTGTGATAGCCGGGACGTCTCGTGGGGGCACCAAAGCAGCTATGCTCGCGCTCTTAAACAAGACTAAGAAAATAGGGGAAGAACCTGTATGCCGAGTGGTAAAAGGTTTAGATAAGGATGGCGATGGAGTTATCGATTCGGTTAAAATTTTGGAATAACTCATTTTTTGGTTAAACTAAAAAAAGAATCTTTTACTAGTTTAATAATTACGATTCCACCGAATGCCCAGATTGGATACCAAAAGACTTCTGTGCCTGCATTTTCTACTCCATAAAATTGTCCTGCCATAAACACTATCAGCACAATCGCAAGAAGAGCAATGAACAAATCTTCTATGGTTTCCGTTATGTCTGTTAATATCTTCTTGAATAAAGAATCGCTCATGACAATAATTTTTGCACGCCATTCTTTAAAAATATTTGCGTTATGCTACGCATGATTCACAGGGAGTTATAAATCTGCTTAAAATAAAGAGCATTCCGATTGTCAAAAGAATTATAATAATTATGATTGTTTCATCTTTTTTGTTCATAATTTACTCTTTTCATACTAATCTTTAAATACCTCGCCCTCGTTTTTTCAAACAATGAAAAGAGAGGAAAAAGCGTGTTTCATACTTTTGATGATTGCTTTTGTTGGAGCGATTTATGTTGGTTTGCCATTAATTGAAGCAATAGCTTTTGGAATTGCTTTAGCTTATGTGGTCAGGCCTGTAGCATATAAGATACGACCTTCTTTAGGTCCTACTTTTTCATCATTTTTATCTTTGGGAGTGGCGTTGTTCGTGCTTTTTGTTTTCACTGTGTATTCTTTTGGTTCACTTTTAATTGAGGCTAACAGTTTTGTGAATAATAATCAGCATGAAGCGGTTTTAGCTCCAATAAATCATTACTTGCAAGAGAATCCACAAGCTAAAGAATATCTTGAAGTTGGAATGCAGTCTGCTATTACTTATCTTTCAAGTCAACTAGAAGATATCGGACCAGTAATAAGTAACATGCTTGGAGTATTAAATTTTGTTGTAACAATCTTTATGTCTCTTATCATCGCATTTTATTTGCTCAAAGATGGTCCAAACTTGAAGAAAGCAGTGTTTGAGTTGGTTCCTCCTAGGTATAATCGTTTAATTGATTTAACATTTGAGAGAATAGACAAAGATTTGCAAACAATGTTTGTTGGTTCTTTGTTCACAGCAATATTTGTGTGGATTGTTACTTCATTATTGTTAATCATCCTGGGTGTTCCTTATGCCATGTTGCTTGGTATGCTCTCTGGATTTTTGCAGCTTGTGCCAATGGTAGGTCCTCAAATAGTGTTAATTCCTTTAGGTTTAATCTTAATAGCATCTGGTAGTATAATTCAAGGAATAATCGTGCTAATTCTTTCTGGATTTTTCTTCTTCCTTTCAGATCTTGTAGTGCGTTCAGTCTTAAGTAAAAACACGAAAACAGTCCATCCTTTGATTGTGTTAATAGCTTTCATTGGTGGGGTTCTTGCTTTTGGTTTGAAAGGTGTTGTTCTAGGTCCAATCATATTTGCTTCTCTTGATGGCTTGATGAAAGCTCATAGAGAGTTGAGTTCATGATAGTCATCACTGGAACACCCGGTACAGGCAAAACATCATTAGCTAAAGCCTTGGGTAAAGCGTTTGACATGCCAGTTTTGCATGTGAATGATCTAGTAAAAAAGAAAAAGAAGCTCCAAGCAGGAAAAGAGGGTTCAAGTATTCTAGTCAAACTAGATGAACTCAAAAAAGAGTTGAAAGGCTTTGATGGCATTGTTGAAGGTCATGTTTTATGTGAAATAGCTCTTCCAGCAAAAGTGATAGTGCTTCGTACGAAACCAGAAGAACTTAAAACGCGTTTGGATAAAAGGCGTTATAGCAAAAAGAAGATTCAAGAGAACGTTGAGGCAGAAGCGCTGGATTATTGTTTGATAAAGACTAAAGAGAATTATAAAAAGTTTATTCAGCTTGACACGAGCGGATTAAGCTTGGATGCTTCTCTTGGCCGGCTTTTATTCATGCTTGAGGATATGCAGGGCGATAGCGTGGATTGGAGCGACTATTTCATGAAATAGGTTTTTTTCAATTAGCGTTTTTTTATCAATTCAAGGGCTTTTCCGACTCTTGTTTTTTTAACACCTTTTTTTCTATAGTAGTATGCTAGCGCTATTACCACAACTGCCAATCCAACTAGTGGTAAGGCGTTCATTGAAACTAGTCCAGTTTCGGGTTGTTTTGGTTTGAGTATTGTTCTGGACTTAGCGTAGTGTGCGTAAATGTATGCTTTGTTGAAGTGTTTTGCGTTGTATTCTTGTTGTGCTTTGTCAAGCCATTCAATCTGATTGTAGTCTTCTTTTTCTTGCATTAATGCTTGTGTGGTTTCTATTTCATTTTTGGATTTGTGCATGAGTGTGATCCAAACCGTTTTTAGTTCTAGTTCTATTGAGTTTATTTCTTCTTGCGTCTTGGCTTTTTCCAGGACTTTTTCATAATCTTTTAAGTCTTTTTCATCGAATTCTACTGGAATTGTCACGTTTAGTTCGACTTGCGTGTCACATGCTTCTTCAAGTTCTTCTAAAATTTTTTCTGCTTGAGTACGGTCAAGTTCTCTTAGTTGTTCTTCCGGTTGTTCAATTTCTTTTTTGTTTCTAGGTTCTTCATTTATTTCTATTTCTTCTTCAATAGTCTGATTTTTTTCTTCTAGTTGGACTTCTGTTAGAAAAGTTGCTGCGAGGTAATGCTCCCCTCTCTCTAAGTAAGTTAATTTAACTGTAGTTCCGTTTACTGTACCTTCTTCTGCTTCTAGCAAGGTTTCTTCAAAGTCTATTATTGCTTCTGGAAGTCCTGTTAACGCATTTATTTTCATGGTTTTTTCGTATATCCAATATTTTCCAATTTTTTCTTTTAATTTTTGGCTTTGGTCTTCACACTCAAGCGGTTTTGTTTTACCTTTCAAAACATGGTATGTGATGTTTTTTGCTGCTATTGGAGGGACTTTTAACGTTATTGAATTGTTTTCATAGTATGCTGAAAGAACGTTTAGTTCTAGTTCTGCAGGAATTGAGTCTAGTGTTATTTCTGTTTCTTGTGTTTTAGTGTCGAATGGATTTTCTATCTGTATCACAAATTCAGTTTCTGTCCATTGGTTACAACGAGGTGTTTCTGGAAATTCATATCTCATTTTGGTTTTTGCGTGAGGCAAAGAGGTTATTTGTTGTTCATAATATTTTTTCATTTGTGCTAAGTTGCCTAAATCTCGTTCTATGTTTAGTAGTGGATATTTGTCTTCGCTTATTTCTCGAGCATTTTCTTGTAATTCATCAAGGTTTGAATATTCTATTCTCGCTTTGCGTAGTATCTCTTCTTTGAGACTTTCTGCTTTTTCATTTATGTCAACTAGCTCATACAGAGCGTCTTCCGGTTCTAAATATTGTGCGTTTTCAAATCGTTCTATCAGGTTATCATAAAAAAAGTGTTCTGTTGAAACATCAAAATCTTTTTCAGCTTTTTCTAGGAGTTCTTCAAGAGTTTCAAGTGTTTCTCGTGTGTCTTCTATTGGATTTCCATTTGCGAGGTTGTATGCTTTAACGCCTTTTGCATATGATTTAATTGCTTCTACCATGGTTTCTGCTGAATCTCCTTCGTCACAATATTCTCTTATTTTAGTGTTGATCAGCAATTCAGCCCAGTTTTTCCCTTCTAATCTTGAGTTCCAGCAGTCATTTTGAGCTTTTAATCTCATAATTTCTAGTTCTGTTAGCACGCTTTTCAATTCAATTTCTGCTCTTAAGGCTTTTGAGTGAGCATTTTGCAGTTCTCTGGTTGATAGTGCTAGGTAGTCTTTGCGATGTTTGTCTTGTTTTAGCCATGTTGCATTTTCTTCTTGTTTCATTGCGTTGTACAATTCTTCTCTTGCCCAATTATGCTTTTCAATTAAGTTTTTTTCTGTGAACAGGTGTAGCTCTTCTTTCCCTAAAAATAAGATTCCTTGAGCGTTAAGTTCAAGCAAGTATTCTTTGCTGATGTCTTTTTTTGTGTTAAGTTTTGATTTCCATTCTTGGTAGTATGTTTCCATTGAGTTTATTGCGTTAACGAGTTTTTGTTTGAATGCAATCATTTTTTTGATTCCGGTGGCTCCTTGATAACGTATTAATTGGTTGTATGGAATGTGAAAACTTATGGGAGCAGTCAAAGTTGTTTCAATGTGTATTCCCAGGATACTCTCTAGTTCTGTTGAAGCTTTTGGTTTGACTAAAAAAACGTTTGCTTTTCCTTTTAACAGTTCTTCATTTAGTGATTGATATGTAATCATTGCTTCAAAAAATTCATTTAGTTCTTTTCTTTCTTTGAATTCTTTTGTTGCATTGTAATACGTTTGGTATGCTGGTCCATGATAATAAAATTTGTTCGCACCTGCATGTTCTAATGTTTTAATGTCTTGTTCAACCAGTTCAAACAAAGATCTTCCTGCACTTGCTGCTTCTTTGTTTGCGCGAATAACATTTTTTATCATTTTGTCTACTAGAACTATACATACAGGATAACCTTCAAGTAATTGACATTCTTTGTCTGCAAGACTTTTAGCTTCTTTGGCTATCCTAATGTGTTGCCATGCATTTAGAACATCTTCTTCTACTTCAGGCAGTTCATGACCAGAAAAGTATTCTGTTAAGTGGCTTTCAGGATTGGCAGGTTCTTCATATTTTTCTAATTGATAAGAATTTTTTAACACTCTTGCTCCAATTGCATCATCCACTAGTACTATTCCATGAATTATGTTTTGAACCACATTGAAAACATTGTGTCCTTCTCTAACTATTGTTCGTAATTCGTCCATTTGGTCTTTAATCTCTATTCCATTAGCAGCAAACGCGCTGCTAGCTAGTAATAGTATTATTACTATAGTCATTCTCCCCATATTTTGCTCCCCCTTTACTATTACTCAATTGAGATTTTTATTTCTTGCGGTAAAACTATGTTTTTATTATCTTTTCCTTGTCAGCTGAAACAATTAAATAAGCTCGTGCAGTTAACTAGCCTAAGGGGGTCAATCATGAAACTAGTAATGTGTGTGCCCAATTTCAGTGAAGGAAAAGACCAAAAGAAAATCGACGCAATACGCGCGGAGATAGAAAACGTAGAAGGTACTAAAATTCTCTTTTGTGAAGCTGATGCAGACCATAACCGTTTGGATGTGACTTTCGTAGCGCCCATAGACGCTGCCAAGCAAGCAGCATTCAATGCCACGAAAAAAGCGGCAGAGCTAATTGACATGGATCAGCACAAAGGCGAGCATCCTCGGATGGGTGCTACAGACGTAGTCCCCTTCGTACCAATTACTGATACTACACTGGAAGAGTGCGTTAAAATTGCCAAAGAAGTAGGCAAAAAAATGGGAGAAGAACTTGATATTCCTGTTTATCTTTACGAAGCAGCAGCTGCAATTCCTTCACGCAAAAATCTCGCGAAAATCCGCAAAGGTGAATACGAAGGCATTAAGGCAGAAATGGGAAAAGAACCTTCGCGCAAACCAGACTTCGGTCCTGACAGAATGGGCAAAGCAGGAGCAACTGCCGTCGGCGCGCGCATGCCGTTAGTAGCTTTTAACGTTAATCTTGGCACAAACGACCTGAAAATCGCGAAGAAAATTGCTAAATCAGTCAGGCATTCTGGTGGCGGATTGCGTTACGTGAAAGCAATGGGATTCGAAATAAAAGAGCGCAATATCGTGCAAGTTTCCATGAATTTAGTGAACTATCAGAAAACGCCAATGTACCGAGTCTTTGATATGATTCGCAGAGAAGCAGCTCGTTATGGTGTGTCTGTGATTGGCAGTGAAGTCGTTGGTTTGGTACCCCTAGATGCATTAGTGGATAGCACTGACTATTATTTGCGATTAGAAGAGTTCAAGAAAAATCAAGTTATTGAGAATTGTCTGTGGGGTGGAAAATAATGGAAATGAATGAATTCTTCGATGAACTTGCTTCATCAAGTCCTGCACCTGGAGGAGGAAGCGTTTCCGCGCTTTGTGGTTCTTTAGGAGGCGCACTTAATTCAATGGTATGCAATCTTACCATTAACAAGAAAGGATATGAGAGTGTTAGCGAAGAAATGAACGGCTTACTTGAAAAATCCGAAGTGTTGCGCAACCGGTTATATCAGCTAACAGACGAGGACGCGCAAGCATTCAACAAAGTAATGAAAGCATTCAAACTTCCAAAAGACACTGACATGGAAAAGAAAGTCCGCAAAGATGCAATCCAGGAAGCATTCAAAGGAGCAGCACATGTACCGCTTACTATAGCAGGACTCTGTGTTAAAGTCTCAGAGTTATCCAAAGAAACTGCTTTGAAAGGCAACAAAAATTCAATTACTGATTCTGCAGTAGCAGCATTAGTAGCGCGAGCAGGCATGCAAGGAGCTTCGCTTAACGTGCGTATAAACCTTGGGTCAATAAAAGACGAAGAATTCAATGCTAAAGCACTAGCAGAACTTAATGCTTTAGACATACAATCCAAAAAGCTTACAACAGAAGTAATCGACATAGTTGAAGAAAAACTTTAGGAATAAAAAAAGGCTCTTTTTACCAGTTTGACATCTCTAGCCTCTAAAAACATTTCCAAGCCATCCAAATAATCAAACCAGTAGACAACCATTCCAGGACCCCACATCTCAACATACTTACTCAGCTGTTCTCGATAATCTCTCGTAATCTGCCTGGTATCACCGAAAGAACCTTTGCTTTCAATCCAATGAATCTCACGTTCTTCTTCCGGATGCGTATCATACCTAACTTTAAACGGTTTATCCAAAAGAAAATCTACAGTCTTAGGGAATTCGCCGCGCAAATCTTCTTCTGTCCTATACGTCATTTTTCGCGCGTCAAGCCAAATCTTTATGTTTTCTTCACCTTGTCTTCCACGTTCGCGCTGAAGATTAGAGCCTAATTGAGAATAAACCATATCTTCACCGATAACTTCATGCATTTCTTTGCGGATGCAAGTATCTCGGCAAGCTTCATGATCTCTGATGATTAAGGCTCGTTCTTTGCGTGGAATGTTCATTTCTTTCATCAATATTTGAGCCATCATGACTGGAGAAAAATTTTCTCTGACAGCAAGTTCGGTGAAAGTCTTGCCTTTTTTCCATTCGCGAAGCAACTGCTTGCTTTTGCCGCCTACAACATAATACTTTCTTTTCACGTCTCGAATATGTTTTTGAGTGTAGACCACAAAAAGAAATTCTTCATCCATTTTCGTGTTCTTTGTTATTCTTTTGACGTCACTGTAAGTGTTCAGTTGTTTGTAAATTCGCTTGTATTCTTTTATGTCCATTAAAAATCACTGGTTGTTAATGTTTTTTGATTATGAATGAAACTTTTATTAATTGTTTACTCTAAATAACTCAATTATGAACCGTGAACAAAAAATAATGCTTTTATTCCTGATTTTATTGCTTTTAATATCCACAGCAATAATCTTCTTAATTCCGGAAAAACCAAAAAAATGCTCTCAAGCCAACCCAGAATTATGTGACAGGAGCTGCAACTCAACTGAAGAGTGTGAATTTTATTGCTCTTTAGGATGTTTAAATGACAATCAAGAACACTCTGAAATTGGTTTGCAATGCGAAAGAACGCCTTGTCATACTTGTTATTGCGAAGAAGGTACTTGCGTTAATCATGCCAAGCTTTTAGACGAAGCAATTGCTACCAAAAATGCCTCTATCTGCGAGCTCTCACCCAACCAACAATGCAAAGAAGCATGCTTAAAAGATTTGGAAGTGGAAATGCAACCTCCAGAATTAGTGCTGTCAACTAACAGCATTGAATACAATCAAAATCAAGAAATTATTTTCACAATAAACAACACTGGCCAAAACACAATAGTATTCTTCAAAGGATTCAGTGAAATTGCTCTAGCTAACGATCCTTCTTGGGAAGAAATTTTCAACATGCATTACAGTGAATTCAAGGATAACTGCGACAAAGTTCATTCTGAAGGATGCGCGCTAATCCATGTTGAACCAGGAGAAAGCTATAACTTAAGTTTTGTCTCTCCTGATGTTGTTGGAGATTATTCTATCATGATAAAAATAAACGAACAAATGTTTCAATCAAATCCGTTTACAGTTAAACCAGATCCAAAAGTAACTCTGACCACAACTAAAGAAGTTTACGCTATCAGAGAAACCATTGAAGCAACATTTAACTCTGAAACAGAAGTAAATCTTGAAATCTACTCAAAGCCCACTCTTTTATTCCTAGATAATGATTCTTGGAAGCCTTTAGCCTATTACTGCACTTCTGCATCTCCTTGCTTTGAAAACCTTACCAGTTGTGGTCTAGTACCACCTTCTCCAAATTATGTTCCAATATGCCTTAACCAAACATATGCAAAAGAAATGCAAATGGACTGGCCTAACAAATGGAATTGGAAGCAAACAAACTGCTCAAACAAAGAAATCACATGCATGCCAATCCCAGAAAGCGGAGAAACAGCAGAAACGATTCAATGGCAGTGCTGTGAATGTCAGGATGCTCTTCTAGGGACGTATAAAATAGTTTTCCAGTATACTCTTGATTGTCCTGGTGAAATATTTGGCAAAGGAACCGAAATTAAAACCGCAGAAACAGAATTTGAGATAATTTCAACATAACTTTTTTAACTCCTCTCCTGTAAATCAAATCAATGCAATTGAACAAAAGCCAACAACAACTAGCAATCATACTAATTTTATTAATACTCTCACTAGGCTTAACTTTTTTCACACTGTCAAGCGATTGCAGACCAGATAACTGTCAGGACTGCAGTAAATCCTGTAACTCAAACAATGATTGTCAACAATTCTGTCCCTGTGGATGCATAGCTAAAGGCCAGCAACCAAATAAAGCATGTGAAAATTCTTTACCTTGTGATATCTGCGCGTGCATCGAGGGGGAATGTCAAAGCCAGAACGTTTTACTCTCAAAAGCTTTAGAAGCTAAAGACTTAACAAAATGTTTAGAATCAACAGATCCATTTTGCTTAGCTTATTGTCAAGAAAAAGTAGAAGCAGCAATAAATCAAGGACATGTTGTGGTTAGCACACCTAGAAAAGAATATTCTCCAAGAGAGAATATAACCTTTCTAGCAACAAATCAATTAGAATCAATCTATTACACAACATTTTCTCTGGAATTTTATCAACAAGGACAAAAAATGCCAGTACATTTCTTAACACCCTCCTGTTCAGATTCAACAGAATGTCTTGACCCTTCTGCTCAATGTTCTCCTTTGCTTTCAGGTCAAACAATCAACTTCACTTGGAATCAATTACTCTTTGATTTTGATGAATATATCTCTCAAAAACCAGCAGGGCTTGGAACTTACAAACTAACTTTTTGCTATTCACAATCCTGTGATTCAAAAAAACAAAAATGCAGTTCCACTGAATTCAAAATAACCCGATCGACCATTCAAGCTTCAACAACTTACATAAAAGATGAAGGAGAACCAATGATTGTAACTCTGGAAAACATTGGTTCAAAAGAACAAGCTATCCAACCTTACTTTATGAAACTTGTTTTACATGATGGGACATACACTAAAGAAGATTTCCTGAACGACTATCAAGAATTTGAGAACGCTTGTTTTGAACAAGAAAAAGATCCTTACAGACAACCTTCAAACAGTTGTACTAAAATTATTCTAGAACCTGGCCAGAAAGAAGAGATTACGTTGGATAACACTTATCCAATTGGAAAATATCGTCTTGCTACTATGGCAGAAAACCGAGTGGTATACTCAAACGACTTTAAAATTGTCGTAAACAAACAAGCATATCAAGAAAATGAAAAATACTGTGAAGAAAACACTGATTGTGCAGCATTATTGACCAAACAAACCTATTGTTGTCCTAACGTGACAGGAGAATGCTTGAACAAGATCTCTCCAAGAATTCTCGCACCGTTTGAGGACGAGGAATGCTCTTTCGTGTCCTGTCCAGAAACGCAACCCAAACAATGCAGTTGCATTAATAATCATTGCCAACAAGCATAACTTTTATTTACTCTCCTACACAAAGCAAGAAGCATGGAATTGTTGACAGATCAAGACGGCCAACTGCTTGTGCACTTAGCAAGAGAATCAATCCAAGCATATTTAACTGAAAACAGAATAGTGAAACCTCCAGAGCGGGATCAAATGCTCAAAGAAAAACGCGGCGTTTTTTGCACCCTGAAAAACTATGTGACTGGCAATCTTCGTGGCTGCATAGGCCTGCCTTATCCTGAAATGCCTTTAGGACAGGCAATCGTTGAAGCAGCAATATCCTCTGCAACCAGCGACCCACGGTTTTCTGCTATGTCATTAGATGAATTTGAGGAAGTTGTGATAGAGGTGACTGTGCTTACTCCTCCAGAAAAGATTGAAACACTGCGTGAAAATCTACCCTCTAAAATTGAAATAGGAAAACATGGATTAATTATCAAAAAAGGTTTTAATTCTGGTTTACTTCTACCTCAGGTAGCTGAAGAACAAGAATGTAATCCAGAGCAGTTCCTAGACATGACTTGTTGTAAAGCAGGATTGTCTTCTGGATGCTGGAAACAAGAAGATTGCGAAGTGTTTTCTTTCCAAGGACAAATATTCAAAGAATTGTCTCCACATGGACAAATAATTAAAAAGTAGGATAAGTGGGGATGTAGGGGAGAGGAGAATACACCCCCACTGGCACCCCAAAGGAGCACCAAAATATCTTATCAATTTTTTTATTTATAATGCTTTTTATTGAACTAAGGACCGCTCTTAGTGCCTAAAGTGAAAGATAATGTGCTCTCTTTTTTCAAGAGGTCATTAATGGTGTTTGGTAAGATTTCCCAGTCTTTCAGGAAAAGTTTTGCAGCTCCATTACAGTATTGTTGGAGTTTTATCTCAGTTTCAATCCATTTTTTGGAATCTTGATGGTTATGACTGAAACCGTTCAATGGATACACGTCTTTTACTCCAAAACGATTCTCGTTCATTTTACTGAAACGAGCAGACGCTTTAAGTGCATCAAGTCTGCCAGAATATAAGAAAACTTCTTCGCTTTCGTTAAAGCTTTCTATCTTACGATTTATGTAGGCAAGAAGCCTATCTGCAAATATGACTCCTTCTTCGCGATTAATTTCTTTTCCAGTGTATTCTTTCACCGCGTTATCTAAGCCTATGACATTTACTATACTAGGAGCATTTTCCAAAGAATAGTACTCTTCTGTTCCAAAGTTTTGTGTGAGGAAAGGCAAAGTTTTATCCTTGTATAACCTTCTTTCAATAATTTTTTTCTTGCTTTCATGGGTTTTTTTGGCTGCTTCTAGTGCTTTGTCTAATTGATTGAAAAATTGCGTGTCTTCTTTGCTTGTTAACGCGATTCTCGGCAAATTAATGGAAACTTCTTGTAAAATGCCTGTTCTTAGAGTATTAAACCATTTTTTGTCTTTACCTGGCAAAATATGATTTGGAAATATCATATTCAAGTTTTGTCCAAAACGCTTGTTCCTAAGATTCAAAAAAGTCAGTTCATTTTTCTCTAAAAACTTGTTCATAGCTGTTTCTATCTGAGGAGGAAGATTTTTATCTCTTATTTTAATTACTATGCGAGGCATTTTGAATGGAGTGCCCCTCGCATCACCTTCTGCCATTGTTTCCAAGAAAATAGTAAGGAAACGCAAACTTTCGCGCTCATAATCTACGTAAGTATCTTGCCCTGTCAATCCTTTTGGCAGAATAGCTTTTTCTTTGTTAAAGAAAGGTGGAGTTTCCAACTCAAAGTTTAAAGAGGATTTTGCGAGAGACCCTCTAATAGCATAAATTTGATTAAGTTCATATAAAAAGCTTTGAATCATTTGCTTGACGTCTTCTCTGCTTTTGTTAATAGTGTATGGAGCAATGAAAGTGTTGAAGAAATCAAAGCTTTGTCCTCCAGACAAGTGTGTTTCTCCAGAAATTAAAACACGTAAAGCATGACTTATTGCTACAGAAGCATGTTTTGCAGGACCTGTAACATTAGTGAATTTACCTGTGCCATCAGTCATAACTCCATTCTTCAAGAACCATCTCAAGTCGTTCTGTAAGCTTGTTGGACGAGTTGCAAAGTAAGGCAAGTCATGAATATGAATAGCTCCAATCAAATGTTCTTTTGAAACTTCTTGTGGAAGAATACTAACTAATGCATATTCTTCTGTTATCGCATCTGCAAACTTTTTGTGAATAACCTCTGGATTCACTGGGCTCTCCTTTATCTTACGAGTTACATCATAAATTGGAAGCCCAAGACGCGTATACTCTTTTTTTGCTTGCAGATACTTGCGCTCAAGTAGTTTAGCATTAACCATTTCTCTTATCAATGGAGCAGAAATGTAACGCAATTCTAACCTACGGATATCCGATTCCACTTCTCCAGCTATTTCCACACACACGCTTTTCGCAAGAGTTGTTTCTCTTATGAGCGATTCTACAATCCTCTCTTTGCTGAAAGAAGTTAAAATGCCTTCTGAAGTTCTAACATAAACCTTGTGATAATTTTCGAACTTGTTTGCTGCCTCTTCATTTCTACTTCTCAATTCTTGAATTATCCTATCATTGGTTTCCTCTTCAGTCATCGCTGGTTTTATATGTTCTTGCAAACCCAAAGCGACTTCGCTAGCAAGCCAAAAGCTGACTCCTGCTTTAATACACTTTTCTTGAATAATTTTGGGATTAAACTTAGAAGAACCCCCAGAATCCATAACATGATTTTTATAGATGAAAGTTTATAATTGTAACAGCGAACAGGCCTAAAAGTTCGGTTTTCGAACCAGGGGGATTTCATGGAACTAGATGCAATAGACCAAAAAATACTTGAACTTCTCTCAAAAAATTCAAGAATGTCCTATTCAGACTTAGCCAGACATTTCGGTTTTTCTGATGTAGCTATTCGCAAAAGAGTGGACAAACTGGTCGAAAACCAAATAATCACAAAATTCACAACTCTCGTCAACTACGGCAAACTAGGAAAAAATGTATCAGCATTTATATTCTTCAAAACACGCTCAGATAAAACACAAGAGATAGCCGAACAACTGCTTGCAGTAGAAGGCATACACGATGTTTACATTTCACTTGGAGTATATGACATCATCGCAAAAGCATATTGCTCAGATGTCACCGAACTCAAGCAATTAACAGAATCCAAACTAACAGATATCAACGGAATAATTGAAGTGAAACCATCAATAGTTTTCAGTGAGGTAGAATCGTAATGAAAATCATTGTAAGTGTTGGATTGCATCCTACTGAAGACAAAACAAAAGTTATTGAAGCAGTACACAAAATTTTTCCTGGAACCCCACTTGAAGGAAAAGAATTACTGCAAGGCACAGTTACCAACTTAACCAAATTCAAAGAACTAACCCAAAAAAGCGGGTTGAACATTCATCTAGAAAAATTACTAGAAAAAAACTATTGCGCAGGAGCTACATACATTCTACTAAATAAACAAACAGCCCTACAAGGTAAAACAAGCTTATATTCAGGACAAGAACTAGGATCAATAAAACTAGAACTACACTGTTCGAAAGAAGAAATACACCAAACAATAAACGGTGAAAATACATGAAAAAAATCCTTTTAATCTTAATGTTCATTGCAGGAGCAAATGCTTACGTTCAAATGGTAAGTCCAGTAGACATGGAAGTACAACCATTAGACAAAGTATTGATTGATCCCGTTGGACCCGGCCAAGAAGTCGTGCTCAAATTTGAAAGAATAACCAGTAACCTCTATTCCATGGATTCAGTTCACCTAGAGAATGAAATAGACTCAGACTGGCAAACAAGAACAAGTTCTGACAGTGAATTCCTATACTTTCACATTATCGTTCCTCCAAACAAACATGCAGGAGTACATCCCTTCCTTCTAACAATCTCAAACGATGAAGGCCTAGAAAGAGTCAAAGGAGTTGAAGTAAAACTAGCAGTAACACAAGACCCAGCAGACCTAATTGATATAGCCGGTTTTGAAGAAGAACCAAACCTATACGCAGAAGAACAAGGACAAGCAATACTCATAGTAAAAAACAAAGCTAAATCCATAGCCAAATATGAAATAAAAACAACCATTCACGGACTTCCCAAACAAGATAGTTTAACCATACAACTCCAACCGCAAGAAACCAAAAGACTCTCACTGCCACTCAAACTATCAGACGAACGCGCGTACACGCTAGAAGCAAATGTCCTAAGCAAAGACAATCCTTCAGTAAATGAAACAAGTACCACTCACGTTTTTGTCAGACCAACTCTAAGCTCAAAATTCAAAAACATAGGACAAGGATTTCCACTCATACCACTCACCATGGCTCCTTTCTATGCAGTGCTGGGACTACTAGGATTTTAAGTGTTTAACATGAATTTTTATCAAGAACTGGCCAAAGAAATCAGAAGCGGTAAAGTAAGTAATAGAGCAGAACTGGAAAGACGAAAAAAACAGCTCTGCAAAAAGTATCGCGTTAAAGACGTTCCTGGAAACATAGAACTACTAGAAAACCTAGGACTCAAAAGAAACTTCCTACTAAAAAAACCAAGCAGAAGCATTTCAGGCGTAAGCGTAGTAGCAATAATGACCAAACCACAGCCCTGTCCAGGCAACTGCATATACTGCCCTAGAGGCAAGGCAGCACAATCCTATACAGGAGAAGAACCAGCCGCACTACGCGCAAGACAAGCAAATTTTAGTGCGTGCAAACAAGTAGAAGCTAGACTAAACCAATTATCCGCTTCTGGACACCCAACCAGCAAAATTGAACTTATAGTCATGGGCGCGACTTTTACAGCAATGCCAAACGACTACCAAGAATCATTCATGCTGGACACCTACAATGCATTGAATACCATGCCAAGCACATCCCTAAAAAAAGCACAAACCTTAAACGAAAAAACAAAACATCGATGCATCGGACTTACTTTTGAAGTAAGACCAGACTATTCAAAAGAAACACACATCCAAAGAATGCTCTCATTTGGAGCAACGCGCGTTGAATTAGGCGTACAAACCATCAATAATGAAATCTACAAGAAAGTCAAAAGAGGACACACAGTGCAAGATGTAGAAGAAGCAACTCAATTACTCAAAGACTCTTTTATCAAAGTAGGCTATCACATGATGCCCGGACTGCCCTTTTCTAACGCAAAACAAGACGTGGACATGTTCAAAACTATATTCTCTGCTGATCGATTCAAACCAGACATGCTAAAAATTTATCCATGCCTGCTAGCAAAACGAGAATTCTATGACAACCCAGAAATCTATGACCTCTACAAACAAGGCAAGTGGGTTCCTTTAGATGACACTCAAGCTATTGAAATCATAGCTCAAGCCAAAGCCTTTTTCCCAAAATGGGTTAGAGTAATGCGCATCCAACGCGACATCCCAAAACCATACATAGAAGCAGGAGTTACTGCAGGTAACCTAAGGGAACTAGTCAAAAAAAGAACAGAAGAACTTGACATTCACTGCAGATGCATCCGATGCAACGAAATCAGAGACCGCAAATCAGGCAAACCCAAGCTTCTTCGCCAAGAATACAATGCATCCGGAGGAAGAGAAATATTCCTTTCATTTGAATACAAAGCCCATTTACTTGCTATGCTAAGACTCCGCAAACCAGGCAACCCTTTCAGAAAAGAAATTGATGACCACACCATGGGCATACGCGAACTGCGCGTTTATGGACCCGAAGTAGCAGTAGGGAAAGACAGCAAAGACCAACAACATCACGGCCTAGGAAAACAACTACTTGAAGAAGCAGAGCGCATAGCAAAAGAAGACTTTGATGCTAAGAAAATGCTTGTTCTCAGTGGAGTAGGCGTGCGCGACTACTACCGCAAGAATGGCTACAGTAGCGAAGGCGTTTACATGAGTAAGCTAATTTAGCCCTTTTCCCAGCTCTTTTCTACTATCTCTGAAGAGAAGGAACGCACCCAACCAGGCCAACATTCCCATGACAATAAAAGCTATACCTGGAATGAACTTTTCAGAGACTAGCGGTCCTTCTACCATTAAAGCAAACATTGTGAACACAATTCCACACAATAACATTCCCAGACCCGACAATAGGATTATTATTCCCAGCCACACACGTGTCCACGATTTCATCCTTGCAGTTTCTTCCATGATCTATCTACTTACCTATAGTTTAAAAGTTTGATTAGATATTCTATTGAGTCTTATCATTGCTCAGTGTATTCAGACGTATTTGATGTAGACTTGGAAGAACTTTCTGAAAGTCTTTTTGTATTTTTCAAGAAAAAATGTTTTAGATTAAGTTGTTTTTAACCTTACAAATATACACATGCATCACTTTTGTAGGGTTAGAAGAAATCGCTTATCATAAGCGGCGTTGGAACAAAGGACTATCGCAAGAAAGGATATACTAACGAAGAGCTTTATCTGAGCAAACTTATTGGTTGAGGTCTTGCTCTTCTTTTATTGCATTTTTTATTTCTTCTCTAATCTTTTCCACTTCTTCTGGTTTCACTTCTAAAAAAGCAGGAGACTTGAATCCACATGCTTGACATTTCATCCATATTGGAGCTCCAAATCTTATTGCCGCAAGATTAGAGTTATCCCTCTTTACCTCTGTTGAACCACAGTTAGGACAAAGTAAAACCCTTTTATTTTCCATTAAGTAGGTTTACTTCTAATCCTTTTAAAAGCTTGATGGAGCATAACCATTTAAATTTCAACACTCCCTAATATACCATGGCTCCCGACAAAGCACAACTCGATACAATCGAGCTATATCTGGGTACAATCGTTTCAAAAGACAAAACCGCACAGATGATTGAACAGGTCAAACAAGTAGACGACCAAAAAGCCCAAGAAATAGTACTCCTTTTTGAACAACGCGCCAACCCGCGCCTAGCAGATGTCGAAAGAATACTAAAAAAGAAGCAAAAGATTTAAAGACTTTCCCACTCAAAATACACCTTCATGAAAATACTAGCCTTGCACAGCGACTTTCTTGAAGTAGAACCCAAGAAAAAAGCAATCAAAACAGCAGAAGATATCAAAAAAGAAAAAAAGAGAATAGAAGAATGTCTAGTAGTCTTCTCATCAGTAGAAAAAAGCGATGAAGACCAACCCGACCAAATCGCTGAAAAAACAGTCCAAGAAATAAAAAACATAGCAACACAAGTCAAAACAGAAAAAATCGTTCTTTATCCTTTTGTCCACTTATCCTCAAAACCATCTTCTCCAGGCACAGCACTAAAAGTACTTAAAAAAATAGATGAGCTCCTATCAAAAAACTATCAAGTTTATCGCGCGCCATTTGGATGGTACAAATCATTTGAACTGAAATGCAAAGGTCATCCGCTATCTGAACTCTCCAGAGAAATCACAATCGGCGAAAATCAAGACACCTGCAAAGCGCTTAAAGCTGAAGAAAAAATCAAATCACAATGGTACATCATAGAACCAAACGGTGAATTGCATGAACTAAGCATTGAAAACGGAAAAGTTACCGGCTTTAACTTCAAAAAACACAAAAACCTAGAAAAATTCGCGTTATACGAAATGGCAAAAAGTCGAGCAGCACCAAAAGCACCTCCACACGTACAAATAATGCGCAAACTAGAAATCGCAGACTACGAAGAAGGTGGAGACCCAGGCAACATGCGATTCTACCCAAAAGGTAAATTGATTAAAGGCCTCATAGAAGAACTGATTTCCACTAAATTCGCAGAATACGGAGCAATGGAAGTCGAAACACCAATAATGTATGATTACGACCACCCATGTTTCCATGGATATCTAGACAGATTCCCAGCAAGGCAATACGTAGTACACTCACCAAACAAAAAACTGTTTATGCGATTCAGCGCATGCTTCGGACAATTTTTAATCGCAAGAGACGCAACAATATCATACAAAGACCTACCATTCAGGATGTATGAACTAGCCAAAAGCTTCCGAGCAGAAAAAAGAGGCGAGTTAACAGGCCTACGCAGACTAAGAGCATTCACAATGCCAGACTGCCATGCATTATGCGCTAACGAACAACAAGCAAAAGAAGAAATGCTCAAAAGATTCCAAGTCTCAAAAAGTGTTGAAGAAGACATAGGACTAAACTTTCCAGAAGACCTAGAACTAGGCGTTCGAATAGTCAAAAAATTCATGGACACAAACAAAGACTTTGTAGACGCTCTAGTCAAATCATTCAACAAACCCGCACTGCTCGAGCTTTGGGACAAACAATTTTTCTACTTTACAATGAAATACGAATGGAACTTTATTGATTGTTTGGACAAGGCATCCGCACTTGCAACAGACCAAATTGATGTAGAAAACGCAGAACGCTATGGCTTAGAATACACTGATAAAGATGGACAAAAAAAGAAACCACTCATACTACATCAATCACCAGGAGCAACAGAACGATTAATTTATGTTCTACTGGAAAAAGCCCAAATGCAACAAAACAAAGGACTCAAACCATCACTACCACTATGGTTATCACCAACACAAGTGCGCATCTGTTCAGTCTCACAAGAATTTAACGAATCAGCTCTAAAACTAATAGAACAACTAAAGAAACAGAACATTCGAGTAGACCTAGATGATCGCGAGCTCACAGTAGGCAAAAAAATTCGGGAAGCAGAACAAGAATGGATTCCATACATCTTAGTGTACGGAGAAAAAGAACAGCAAGGTCAACTAACAGTAAGAGAAAGAAACGGAGAACAAAAACAATTATCATTATCAGAACTATCCGATAGAATAAAACAACAAACAAAAAACAAGCCATTCAAACAACTTCCTCTACCAACCATCCTAAGCAAAAGACCCATCTTCCTTGGTTAGTTCTCACACTTGAAAAACCGACAGCAATTTAAACAACCTATTCTTATTCTTAACTGGAGAAAAAATGGGTTTACTAGATAAAAGTCTGGGAGGGATACTGAAAAGAAAAGATAGCAAAGAACAGCCTAGCGGAGCAATACCCCCACCACCAACAAAACTTGAACAACAAACATCTCCTCAAAACCAGCAACCACTAACACCTCCTCCACAGCAACCAGTGCAATCAACACCACCCGTGCCACCCATGCCACCACCAAAACAACTCACGCCAGCACAACCGATAACACCACCATCCTCACTAAGTCCGACAATCACCCCGCCAGCACCCATGCCTCAACACGTACCTGAACCAGTGCCAACAAAACCAGCACCACTCCCAACAAGCCAACCATTAACTCCACAAACAGCTCCAGAACCAGCTAAACCCCTTCCTATTTCTCAACCAGAAGGAAAAACAAGCGAAGAAGATATGACAAAAAAACTTAGGTCCCTCCTACAAAAAAGAGACGAAGAAACAACCCCTCCACCAGGCAAAAAAGACTTCAAGCAAATGCTTCAAGATGCTGGCCTGAAAGAAACAAAACAACCAGAACAGACACCAATAACAAACAAACCACCTCAACCAGTAACAGAAAAGCCGCCTCAACCAGTAACAGAGAAACCGCCTCAGTCAATAACAGAAAAGCCACCTATCCCAAAAACTCAAGGAATTCCATTAACCTCTACAGGATCAGCTCCAGAACTAGTCAAAGACGATCCACTAACAGTAATGCTAGCAAAAGCAAAATCACCAAAACTACCAGAACCTCTTCCGACACCAGAAATCAAGCCAAAACCAGTGATTCCCCCAAAGCGCTCTCCAGTAGACAAACCACTCAAAGGAATAGTACCACTAAAATCACCAGAACAGCCAAAACCAGTAACACACGGACCCCCACCACCACCAAAAATCAATCCAGATGATATTCCTGCTGAAGTAAAAGCAGACATGAAAGATGCGCTTCCCGCGCACAGAAAACTTATTGATTCCTATGGCGTGTGTGAAATATACGAGCTACCTCACCACAAAAAACTCTATGCAATTCCCGTACCGAAACCACACGGCCCAGAAAGAGCAATAATAAATACAGTCAAAGAAGCAGCCACACGCCTAATTACCATTGCACCAGACGAAATAGCAGACGAAGACAAACGAAAAGCATTCTTCAAAAAACGAATACTAGAAATCATTGAAGCATCGCCAGAACTTGGAGTTCCAGCAGCAAAAATGGACTTCTATGCAGACACAATCATGCGAGAAATGATCGGATATGGCTCGCTTGACTTGCTGTTAATGGACGACAGACTAGAAGATATCATGGTAAACGGACCTAATACACCAGCCTACGTCTTTCACAGAAATCACGAAATGATCCCAACCAACCTGGTCTTTGGAGAAGACAAAGAAATAACTGCAATCATAGACAGGATAGCAAGAGATATCGGAAGAAGAATCGACATAAAGAACCCTCTCCTAGATGCAAGACTTCCCGATGGATCAAGAGTAAACGCTACAATTCCACCAATCTCACTAGAAGGATCAACCATAACCGTCAGAAAATTCAGAGAAGATCCATTCACATTTATTGACTTAATCAGAAATGGTACAATGGACCCAGAACTAGCAGCATTTTTTTGGGTAGCAGTAGAAGGAATGCGAGCTAAACCAGCAAACATACTAGTAGCAGGAGGAACAGGATCAGGAAAAACAACCACTTTAAACACTCTAGCTTCATTCATACCACACTCCGAAAGAATCATAACCATTGAAGACACAGCAGAAATCAAACTTCCAATGGAACACTGGATACGTTTCGAAACTAGGCCGCCTGGAATCGAAGGAAAAGGCGAAATAAATATGGACACTCTCCTAAAAAATACACTGAGAATGAGACCAGATAGAGTCATAGTAGGAGAAATTAGAGACAGAGAAGCATTCACACTATTCACAGCAATGAACACCGGCCATGATGGTTCATTAGGCACAGTCCACGCAAACAACGCACAAGAAACAGTAGTCAGACTCAAAAGCCCACCAATGATGGTTCCAGAAACAATGCTTGCAGCATTAGATTTCGTTATAGTTCAAAAAAGAATACACGACCGCAGAAAAGGAACAATAAGAAGAATAGCAGAAGTTGCAGAATTATCAGGAATCCTAGAAGGAGAACCCGAGTTCAACTACGTTTTCCTCTGGGATCCAGCAACTGATTCATACAAAAGTTCATACGAAACAAGCCAATACCTCCAAGAACTGACACGCTATACCGGCCTCTCAAATACCGCTCTACGCAAAGAAATACAAAAAAGAGAAACATGGATAAAAGATTTAGTCAAAAAAGGACATACTCCGCTTGCAGATGTATGCAGAGAAATCCAAAAGAGAGTAGGATAAAATGCCAGAAAAAGAGAAAAAGGACAAAAAGCTTATAGACCTCATAGCAGGAGACAAGAAAAGACGCGAAGATGCAACGCCCGGAGACCAAGTAAACGAACCGGACTACAAAGAAACAAGCGTTGAAGAAATAGTCCGAAGAATGGAAAAAAAATACAAAGATAGGGGCATCCTTGAAGAAGATGGAATCAAAGTAACACGCGGAGAAAAACTAAAAGAAATGGTAGTTGGTGTTAAACCAATACACCTAGACAGAAGAACACCTGAAGACCTAGTCCACAAACAAAATTACTTCCTGCGCTTCGTAGGCGGAATATACTCAGTATTTTCATTCCTCACAAAAATAACTGACAGAATCGGAATGTGGAACAGCAACCAAGCACTCCCAATCGAACTTAACAAAGCACACATGGACTACAGCGTAAGACAATACGTCTCAATAGCAGTAATCTTCAGCCTGATCATGACAGGATTCTTCTTTCTTGTTTACCTATTACTCTCACTCACCCTTCTAGGCTTTGTAATAGACGAAATGTATTTTCCAATTCCACCAGACACACTAGAAATAGCTGACATACTTATACTATTCATAATAAAATCGATGCTATCTGCAATACTCGCAGGTTTCAGTGGATTCTTCATGCTATTCATGGCGCTAAAATATCCTATCATAGCAGCACGCAAAAGAGGAATAGAAATAGACCGAGAACTCCCATTCGCACTAAGACAAATGGCCACCGAAATACGAGCAGGAATAGGAATACACGGCAGTCTTCGCTCACTAGTAAAATCAGATTATGGTACTCTATCAGATGAATTCGCAAGAGTACTAAGAGACATAGAAAAAGGCAAATCAACAGAAGACGCGCTCGATGAAATGGTAATGCGCTCACCATCAGAAAGCCTTGCCACAGCAGGAGTACACATGATAAGAGCTATTCGAACAGGAGGCAACCTCTCCGACATAATATCCCAAATAGCAGACGAAGTCTCATTCAAACTAAGAATGAAAATGAAATCATTCGTAGCATCACTCAACCTAGTCGGCTTAATGTACATGATGATAGGAGTAATCGCGCCAGTGTTAGTAGCAGTGCTTGCATCAGTGTTCACTGCAGTACCCATGCTTGGACTAGCAGGAATACTAAGTCCAGAATCAATGTTTGTGTTTTACTTTGTGATTATTCCAGGCATACTAGGAACAGCACTATACTTCATAAAATTATTCCAGCCAATGTGATAAAATGAAATTATACGACTCATATGTCAAGTCAGTCAAATTTGCCTTCGGCACTAAAGTAGAACCAGACTATCTCATACTTGGCTCTCTGTTCGGCTCAGCAGTAGCACTTACATACATTGGACTGTTCGTAGATTTAATATTTGGTGGACTAATCGCAGTATTCTTCTTTGATTTAGCTGTAGGACTTCCAATGTACAAACGCTCTACTCGCATATCTGCAATGGAAAAAGTGGTTCCTGACGTTCTTAGTGGAATGGCAGCGACACTTCAAGCAGGAGGAACAATAGAAAGTTCTCTAAAAGACGCAAGCAGAGGAAGATATGGACCAGTAAGCGTTGAACTAAGAAGGATGCTTCGAGAAGTAAAACGAGGAAAAACATTTGAAGCAGCATTCTCAGACTTCGCAAAAAGAACAGAATCTGTAAACATACAAAGAAGCGTTGACGTTATCATTTCTGCCAAACGCACTGGAGGCGGACTAGTACAAGCACTGAGAAGCATATCAGGAGACTTGAAAAAAAACTTCCGCTTGGTGGAAGAAAGAAAATCCACTACAATGCTACAAATCATGTTCATAATAATTGCTGCAGATCTAATTGGACCAGCAATCCTTGGATTAATCTCTGGGATCACTCTTTTCCTTGCTACAATAGGAGGAGAAGAAGCATCACCACTGCTAGTAACAATAATCTTCTATCTCAAAGGATACATAGTTGTTTCAGCAGTATTCTCCGCACTGGCCGCAGCATTAATAAGGGATGGAGACATAACAAAAGCAGTGTTATATTTACCCATACTATTAACAATCGCTTACACTACATTCGTTGGAGTTGGTTTCGTTGCAAAAATGTTGTTTGGTTTCTGAAGAAAAAGCACAGATTTCACTAGAATATCTGCTAATAATAGCGGCAGTAATAACCCTGATAGTTGTAGTAAGTCTTTTCATAAAAGGCTCATTACTCAGACAATGGATTGGGTTAGGAAGAGAATCAACCGGAGCAGGATTGAACACTACAGCATGAACTCAGGCCCTGTTACCTTGTCTTATCTCATAATAAGCAAACGGTGTCAAACAGCAAGTTTTATAAAGGAGTAGTCCATAGTGTTTAACAGTAAAAACCTATGTAGGTGTTGTAAAAATGAAATTTAATAGAAAAGGACAAGGTTCAATCGAATACTTAATGATTCTTGCTGCGGTTCTCGCTATCGCGGTAGTAGTTGTTGTACTTGCTACAACCTTCTTTACTAGATATAGAGAACCAGCAGAACTCGCTCAGGACAAGAGTGTCTGTGCTGCCAGTGGCATCCAGCTCCTAAATTATATTGAGCGTTATGAAGATTCATCAACTGCTGCAACTGGTCTTAATGTGAGTTATGCTGGCAAAGAACTAAATTGCGAGGAAAATACTTCCGATAACCCGTCAGGAGAATCTGTGTGTAAAATAGGCACAACTACAAATAATGAGTGCCTTAGGGTATATGCAGATAGAGATGGGTGTACTATCTCAACTGTTGTAGTTGGGTGTTAAAAAACTCTGGAAACAAGCGCCAATCCTTTTGGATTAGCGCTTGTGGTGAGTAATCTTGCTTTGTTGGTATCTATAAACACATGGATAGTAACTATTGAATTAATGGTTCTTTCCCTACCTCTTTTCTTATTTTTTATTGATGCTGAGTGAAAACTTTTTCCAAGACAGGTCAATGCCTTTGCCGCTATAGCATACACATTTATAACTGTGGTTTGTAATCTTTACTGCTGTTGGATGAATTTGTTATGTGTTTCGATAAACGAGGGCAAGGAACAATAGAATACTTGATGATTCAAGCAGCAGTGTTGGCTGTTGGCGTGGTTGCTATCGTATTATGCTATTTTCTTTTCTCAAATCTTAGTGACCCGTCTAAAGTAGCTCAAGATAAAAGTTCTTGCATTACAACCGGAATCGAACTCAAAAATTATGGTGTTCCATTCGATTCTATCACAGGTGAAGCAAATTCTGCTGATGGGTTTCTCTCAGTCAAATACCTTGGCAAAAGCTTGAATTGTACTGCCACTTCCAGTCCAAGAGGAGATGCGATGTGTAAGGTAACTCTATCAGATAGTTCTTGCATGAAAGTATACGCAAATTCGACACACTGTACCCTATTGTCAAACTCAGTTCCTTGCTAACATCCTTCTGGAGTGGGGTATGCATTCTATTTCTGTAATGATTTCAATAAACACAAATGTTTATAAATGTAACTTGCTTTTCTCTTCTTACACCATTGGAGGTGTTTTTATATGTTTAACAAAAAAGGACAAGGTTCACTAGAATATTTAATAATACTTGCAGCAGTCATTGCTGTTGCAGCTGTAGTCGTTGCTTTCCTGTTAGGTTGGATGGGAACACCAATCGAGGAAACATCCAGAAATAATCAGAAAGCAATCTGTTCAGGTCAAGGTATTGGTTTACCTATCTACACTGGTAGATATCCAGTAAATGCTACTGATGCAGCAAACTGGCTTGTTGTTAATTATGGCGGAGAACAACTGCCAACATGCAGTGTAGATTCAGCAAATCTTGATAATGTTAAGGCTTCTTGTGAGATAGGAGATCCAGATTTGCCTAAAATAAAACTTCAAGTGAACAGAACAAGCTGTAGATTCATAAGTTCTTAAGTAATCTGTTTGGAGGAGGGCAAGCATTTTTATACCTCCTCCACTTAAGATAAAAACATGAAATCCTTACTCAAAGAAGAAAAAGCACAGACTTCTTTGGAGTATCTATACTTGACAGCTTTTGCAGTAGGTGTTGTAGCTATTATTGCCATCCTAATAAATGATGTAATGACTATTCAAGCAAGAGCTGAAAGCAAAGTTAACAACTATAAAGATGAAGTGTTCAGAATAATTGCGGTATAGTCGAGTCAAATGGTCTTTTCTTTTGTGTATGCGGCAGTAGCAGTACTTGTTTTAGTGATTGCTAGCTATACAGATTTAAAACAACGAATTGTTCCAAACAAATTAAATTATGCTCTCATTGTTTCTGGCTTAGTTTTACACTTGCTAGAATCAATTATGCTAAATTCCATTGAACCAATAATGCTATCTATTCTTGGTGGGTTATCTGCATTTTTCATTGCTTTTGTTCTTTACAAGATTGGAGGGTGGGCTGGAGGAGACGTAAAACTTTTTGCTGGGCTCGGTGCGTTGTTACCTCTGCCTTTGTTTGGTTTGCCTGCTGCGCCTTTGTATGCATGGCCTTTGTTTCCTTTGATGATTTTGACTAACAGTGTTTTGATGGCTTTTCCTTTTGTCATGTTTTATGTGTTTTTCAGGACGTTCAGAGATCCTAAATTAAAGGATGACTTCAAGCGAATGGTTTTGAGTGCAATTGTGAAAGGTGTTGTATTTGCAGGTAGTGCTTTTGGTTTGTTCGCTTTGCTTGATTCTTGGAGTTTTCTTGTTTTGCCTTTATTGATTTTAATGGCTTTTTTACCTTCTTCTGTACGGCATGGGCTTGCAGGTTTGCTTTTTGTTGCAGGTTTTGTTGTTGGTAGTTCGTTGGAATCTTTTGTTGTTTTAGCATTAATGGGTATTTTGGTTGGAAGCTTTTTTGAAGCTTTGACTCATGGCATGAAAGCATTGAGAAAAGAAGTTGTGTTGAAAGATTTGGAGGAAGGCATGATCTCCAGTGAGTTGATTTTAGATATTGACGGAAAAATTGAGAGAGTTCAGCGTTCTTTTTTCCAGAAGGCTATAACTCCTTTTCCAGCTGGCTGCATAGTTTCAGATGTTAGTGCTGCTGGACTGACTGTTAGTGAGTTAAAGGAGCTTAGGAAGCTTAAAGTGCAATCTTTGTTGGTTAAAGATTCTATTCCACTGGTACCAATACTTTTATTAGGATGTATTGCTTCATTAGTGTTTGGTGACTTAGCTTGGCTCATAATAAGCATTTTTTGAAAGGGCAGATATCCATAGAGTTTATTTTAATTTTAGTGATAATGCTTGCGGTGCTTGGTTCAGTTACTTTTCCAAAAGTTAATAGTATGACTGATTTTGCTGGTGATGCTTCCATGGCAGTTTCTTTGGCTGCTGGTCAAAGAAGAATCATAAATACTGCTGAAGAAGTTTCTTTAGGTGGTTGTGGTTCTTTTAAGACGATTGGGGTGTATATGCCTATTTCGTTAATAGCTTATCCTAATCTCTTGTGGAATGAAACTCATGTTTGGGGTAATTTTACTGATTCAAATCATACTGTTATATACATGAAACCTTTAGTATATCCATCTTACATAAAGATAACTGGAGGCACGTGTAATACGCCGCCGCCGCCCTCTTCGCCAGGGGCTTGTACAATAGAAGAGAACGTTTATTCCATAAAGATAGAGAAAGACTGTTCGTTGTTGCATCCAACTGTTGATTTATGTCTGAATGGAGACACTCAAAGTGGTATAGGATTAGTGGTTTGTTAATGAAACGTGGTCAGTTATCTGCAGAGTTCATTCTTGCGTCTATGCTGATTTTATTTGCTTCTTTTGTTGCATTTCAAATGTATCAGTCTACTGCTTTTCAAATGATTGCAGAGTCATCAATGGTTACTTCTGTTAATTGGGAGGTAGCAAAAGCACCTCTTGATCATCCTGCTTGCGGTCATGCTTATCTTGGTTATCCAAGTTTTCACAGAAATGTGACTCATAATGAGACTCTTGCTTCGGATACTGTTAAACGGCTTGTTTCTAATTATTCTGTTAACATGACTGATGATCTTTGTGTTCCAATCCTTTTTGATTCTGCTGCTCAAAATCTTACTAATGGATTAATCTCTGTTTCTTTAGGTTGTAGGTATGAAGATCAAGGGTATTGCAAAGGCTTTATTTATCATGTGCATGATTAATATTGTTTTTTGTGTATAATCTATCCAATGAAGGTTCCAGGTTTTCTGAGGGAACGGTTTGAGCGTTCTGGGGGAAGTTTTAACGAGTATGTTATTTTTAGGGTTCAAATTGGAACAATATTACTCTTTGTGTTTTCATTGTTATGGTTTTTCGGTTTTTCTTGGATTGCTTTGGTTGGAGCCGGTTTTTTCTTTTTGCTTAACTTTTATTCTGTTTTTTTCCAGTTGAAGAACGTGCGTAATCATTTTGCTTACAAGTATTTTTTCGGTGGGTTGAATTTATTTGGGTTGGTTTTAGCTGTAGCAAACTTTTTTTTGAACGGTTTTGACTTAAATTTTTCTTTGTTGTATTTGTTTGCTCTTGGCTTTTTTTTGGTAGTGTTTCAGTTCAAAGTTAAGAAAAATTATGTTTTTGGAGAGGTTTTGGCCAGTAATTCTGATTGGGCGGCTGTACAGATACCTTTTGATTTGTGTTCAGGAATTAAGAATGGTTTTTATGCTGTTAAAAGCATGAGTGGAGTTAAAAAGGGCGACCAAGTGAAAATAGCGGTTGCTCATGGTCTTGGGGAGAGGAGAAGACCTTGGAGAATAATCAAGTAATTATTTTTGTTTGTGCAGTGATTGCTGTTGTAGGCTTGCTGGTCCAAGTTTTTTCTAGTGAATCGCTTGTTACTGTGGATAGGCTTTCTCCTGATCTGCTTGGTAAAGAAATTTTGTTAAAAGGAGAAATCACTTCTAAACGTGTTAATGATGGACATGTATTCCTATCGGTTAATGGTTTTAGCGCTGTGATTTTTGAGCGGGACGCTAAACGAATTAGAACTCCCTATTTCTTTTTGGTTGGAGATCATGTTGTGTTAAGGGGTAAGATTGTTGATTATGACGGTGAGCTTGAGCTTGTGGCTTGGGAGGCGTGGGTTTGATTTATACTATTTTAGGTGTGTTTTGTGGTATTGTGACTGGTTTGATTCCAGGACTTCATATTAATACGTTCATTCCTTTTTTGTCTGAAACTAATTTAACTGGTTTTGTTGTTGGTGTTGTTATTGCGCATTCTTTTTTTGACTTTTTTCCCGCAGTGTTTTTAGGCATTCCTGATGATGGTACTGCTCTTTCTTTGTTACCTGCTCACAAAATGGTCTTGAAAGGTAAAGCTTTATTTGCTTTTCATTTATCTGTTTTTGGCGGTCTTTTCTGTTCTTTGATAGCTTTAGTCTTTTTACCCTTTTTGTTTTTCTTGTCTTTTTTTGATTTGCGCGGATTTGTTTTGGTTGTTTTGCTGTTAACTATCAGTTTGCTCTTGTTTACTGCTAAAAACAAGCTTTTGACTGTTGCTGTTTTCTTGTTTTCTGGGATGATTGGTTTTGCTTTTATTGGTAATCCTAATTCTTTACTTGCTTTGTTTTCTGGTTTTTTTGGTGCTAGTACAATGATTTTTTCTTTGTTGAAAAAGACAGTCATTCCTCCACAAGAACATACTTCTGTTCCCTTTCCTGGAAGCAAGCCGTTATTTTTTGGGAGTTTGGCTGGACTTTTCTCTGGTTTGTTTCCTGGAGTAAGTTCTTCTGTTTCTGGTTTAGTGGTTGAAAAGATTGGTAGAATCAATGAAGAGGATTTTCTTGTTGTACTTGGCGGAGCTAATACAGTGTATGCTTTCACCGCAATATTTGCCGTGTACATTGTTGGAAGTCCGCGCAGTGGAGCTGGTTTGCTTATTGGTGAAGTGAATCCTTTGTTGTTATTGGCTAATGTTTTAGTGGCTTTAGCGTTGAGTGCTTTTTTGGCGTTTTTTCTTGGAAAAAGGGTAATCTCTTTGTTTAACAGATTGCCCTTGAGGTTGTTGAATGTTGTTTCGCTTGTTTTTCTTGTTTTGATGAACTTATTTTTTGGTGTTTTTTTCTTGTTTGTTATCAGTACTTGTGTTGGTTTAGTCTGTGTTTTTTCTGGGGTACGAAGAAGTACCTGTATGGGAAGTCTTTTATTGCCGGCAATATTATACTATTTGGCATGAAAGTCAGGATTAAAGAGCAAGTTTTGGAGGCTATTCTAGAAGCGGCTAGAATCGCTTATGGTAATAATCGAGAATTCATGGGTTTTTTGAGAGCAGAGAATGATGTTATAACTGAGATAGTTTTACCTCCTAATCCTCAATTTAATCCTACTAGTGCTTCTACTCGTTTAGATATGAAACCTTTGGATCCTTCCATTATCGGTTCTGTTCATTCTCATCCTGGAATTGCTAGACCTTCACAAGCTGATCTAGTTTTTTTCTCTAAGTTTGGACGCGTACATATGATTATTGGGTATCCTTTCAGAGTGCAGGACGTGTGGATTTTTGGTGGCGGAGAACTGGAAATAGTTAAATAGTAGGTCGGTTTAAGAGTATCTGATGGAAAGGGCTATGATCTCGATGGACTTACTGATTAGTGTTCTTGTGCTAATCCTTGTTGGTACTTCGATGGTATCTTTTGGTTTTACTCAAGCAGAGAGTGCTGCTGCTCAAAACTTAAAGTTGAAATCAGAAGCATATGCTATGACTGTAGGTTCTGCTATCAATCATTTTTCTGCTATTAATCCTGAAGATGGTTCTATTCTTGTGCTTAACTTGTCTAATCCTGAACCTATTGGCAATCATACTTTAACTGGTGGTTGGCCTCCAGTTGGTAGGACACAATTTATTTCTTGTGAAATGAAGCTTTCTAGTAATGCGGTTGGAGCAAAATATTTGATTGTTAATTATACTTTTGATCGTTGGGATTCTGCTTTTGAGCAGTCTGTAGTGGCTCATTATCCATTGGTATCGAATGTTACCGCAAGCCAAGTTTATATGAATTGCAGTGGGACTATAACAGCTACTGCTATTTTAGGAGATTCAATCACTCTTACTTATACGGAGGATAATTAATGAAAAAGGGTCAGGTTTTGTCAACGGATATGCTTGTTTCTTTGATGCTGGTAGCAGTTTCTGTAGGCATGATTATTAATGCTTTATCTGTTCAGCAACAACAAATGGTTTCTACTGTAGAAAGTTCTAAAATGCATCAGATTGCATTGGATGCTGCTGCTGTAAGATATTATGATAGTGTTGATTGTCCTACGTGTGGTGTTAATTATGATGGTCTTGATGGTTCTGCAGGTCTTTTGGGTTGTTCTATTGGCGCAGTTGCTAACCCTGGTCCAGATGCTTGTATTGTAAGTACTCGTGGGACTCAGAGCAATCCAATTAATGTTTTTGTGTGTAGGGGTTAATTATGAAAAAAGGAGTATTTTTTTCAATAGAGACAATGTATCTGCTGGTAGCAGTTTTTGTTGTTTTAATTGGAATGATTCACTTTTTGCCTACCATGACAAATCCAAACTATGATTTAATCTCTACTCTTAAAGTGGCTCATGATATGGGCCAGGAAAATACTGATTTACCTCCTGAAGATGGTTTTGGGAATTCAAAGTTTCGTGTTGGAACTGTTTGTGAAGAGAATACTACTGTAGAAATATCCTATTATGATTATGATGGAGCAGTGGATAAACGGGTGTGTGCCTTATGAAGCGCGGTTTTACTGTTTCCAGTGTTTTGATGGTTTTTGCTTTTGCAGTTATAGTTGCAATGTTCATGTTTGTTCTGATTGAGAATGATTTGCATAATAGTGCAGTTTCTGGTTTGATAGTCGAGCGGGCTCGTTGGGCTGTTGATGCTGAGGATTATGCTTGTGCTAGTTTTGTTGATGGTGTTGTTCCTTGGTCTGAGGGAGCAGTTAATACTGCTATTGGTGAGAGCAGAGATAATTTTATTGATGAATTAAATGTTTCAGGGAATACTTACAAGCGAAATGATTTACCTTGGGTTCGTTTTTCCAATATCTTTCCTATAAGTTCTCTTGATTTTTTCGAAAAATACCGAGGGTTTAACATTTCTTATAAGTATAATGTTGCTCCAAGCATTCGTCTTTCTGTTCCAGCGTCTGGCAGTTCTCCTGTAATACCTGGTGATGGACTTTTTGATTTTACTATTCGTTTTTGTGATCCAGATAATAGTTCAAGTGATATGCGCTTCTGGTTGTATTCTGGTCCTATTGGTTGTGCGGGTCCTTGGACTGCTCTTGAAGATGTTTCTGGAAATGATTTAACAGATGTTGCTATGTCTTCTCCTCCATTCTTAGAAGCAAACTTAACTAACAATCCCGGTCTTGGACCTTTTTGTTTTAAAGCTGTAGCCAGCGACCAGGGAAAAAACAGTACTGAAAGCTTTTCTGACATTGTGAATTTAGCTTAATTTCTTTAAGTATTCATTTTCTCTTAAGCCTTGTTTTTTAGCGAGTTTAATCAACTGTTTTTCCACGCCCGAACCTTATTGCGGGGCTTTTTTAGGCCTTAGTGGGGAATCGCTCGGAACGCCAAGCCCAAGAGCTATTTCTCTAAGAACCTGCTTTTTGAGTGTTCCTTTTTTCATTTCTTGAGCTGGTATACCTAACGAACGCGCGACCACTTTCTGGTCTAGGAACGGTGTTTTAAGTTCTTTGTTGAATGCTTTTGCAATGGCTTGGTCTCGTGTGAGGTCGCGTTCCCACATGGTTTTCAGACCAGCAATGCGTTCTTGTTCGACTCCTGGCCAGCCGGTTTCCTCAAAGTTTTTCCAGTGTCTTGCATAGCCTGCATACAGTTCTTCTGTGCCGAGTCCAGAAAAAAAGGTTTTTTCTTTTGCGTTGCGCATGCAGAAGTAGAATGGTGTTGCTACTCCTACTTTCATTTTGTTTTGTCCTACTAATGCGATTATGGCAGGCAGTTCTTGTTCTAGTTGTTCGGGAGTTATCTGGATTGTTTTTAGTGGAATGTCTAGTTGTTCTGCTATTTTTGGAGCGATTTGCATGTCTGCGCTGCCTTCCAGGCCTGCACAGTAACATTGAGTTTTTACTTGTTTTTTTAGGAGTACTGCTAACAGTGTTGAATCTACTCCTCCTGAGAATAATAGGCCAGCGCGTGTTAGGTCTTGGCAATCTTTTTGTACTGCGTTGATTATTGCGTTTGTGAGTTGTTCTTTACTACTTTTGATTGGTTTTGGAGTTTCTTTGAATGGGTCTGAATAAAAGCTCATTTCTTTCTCTTCTTTTTTACAATTCTTTTTTTGATTGGTGTTTTCTTTGCTGGTTTTTTGTGTTTTTTGATGAAGTGTAGTTTCCTAGAATTTTCTGATTCAAATGTTTGTTCACAAGCTTTACATTTGAATATGCCTTTCAGTTCTTCTTCAGTCTTGTTAAGCATTATCAAGTGTGATACAGTTTCAACATCTTCTATTCCAATATTAAGTCTTTTCCTAGTTATTTTGTTAACAATCCCTTTAGGTAAAGCAATAATCCTGGTGACTCTTCCGCTTTCTGAAATATCTAAGTCTTCTACCAGTCCAATAGTGTTACCTTCTCTGTCGATTACTTCTTTTCCGCGCAGTTCTTTCATGAATTGCATGAGTATATTCTGTTATAATGCATATAAAAAGCATTTAGCCTGTATAGTAATATTCGCCTTTCTTTTTCTGTTCTAGGTCGCGCTGACTGTTTAGTTTATTGACGCGCGGTCTTCCTGATTCAGGGTCTCTGCGATAAGTGATTTGCATGTCTTTCAGGAAACTGTTCATGCCAGTGTGCATGGATTCTGGAATGTGAGCATGTCCTGTTTTGCCTGGTTCACCATCAAAAACCATCATCCTGTTTGAAACATAATCTTGGAATACAATATCGTGATCTATTACTAGCGTGACACACCTGCGTTTTTCAGTTACTTTTTTAATTATTTCAGCTAGCCTTATTCGCTGTTCAACATCAAGAAACGCGCTTGGTTCGTCTAGAAGGTATACGTCTGCTTCTCTGGAGAGTGCTAAAGCAATGCTTACTCGTTGTAGTTCGCCTCCGCTTAGTTTTTGTACTGGTTTTTCGTAGAGGTCTTCTACTTCTTTTTTGAAGAATTGTTCGTAGATTTCTTTGTCACGTTTAGTTTCTGCTAACAGTTCGGCAACGTTGCCTTCAAAGTCTGAGTGTGTGTATTGTGGTTTATAAGATATTTTGTCTGGTTCGACTTTGCCTGTGGTAGGTTTTTCCAGGCCTGCATGAATCTTCATGTATGTGCTTTTTCCAATGCCGTTAGGTCCTACTATTCCTATGACTTCTCCTTGCTGTAGTTTACTTGGTTCGACTTGCAGTTCAAATCGATCATATTTTTTAGTGAATTCTGAAGTTTCTTTGTATGTTCTGCCTTTCCATTCTTCATTAGGTGCATTTACTTCAAATCTAATTGGGTGGTCTCTGAATCGCATGTTTTCTGAGCGCAGGTAGCCGTCTAAGAATTCATTGATTCCGACTCGAACGCTTTTTAGTGAAGAAACTATCCCATAAACTCCATTTTGTCCGTAAAGCACGTGCACGTATTCGCTTAGGTAATCAAGTACTGCCAGGTCGTGTTCGACTAGGATGACTTTCTTTTTTTCTGCGAGTTCACGGATTACTTTTGCTATGTTCATTCTTTGTTTTACGTCCAAGTAGCTTGAGGGTTCATCAAAAAAGTAAATATCTGCTTTTTTTTGCAGTGTTGCAGCAATAGCCATCCTCTGTAGTTCGCCTCCGCTGACTTCACTTACTTTGTTTTTTAGTATCCCGTCAAGTTGCAGTGTGGCCAGGTCTACTTCGCGTTCTTTGGTTTGTTCGAGGAATTCTTTGACAGTGCCATCAAATTTTTTGGGAATCAGGTCTACACTCTGTGGTTTGAAAGCAGCTCTAATTTTGCCTTCTTTTAGGTCTTCTAAGTGTTTTTGAATTTCCTGTCCTCGATAGAGTTCAATGAGTTCGTCCCAAGAAGCGTCTTGTCCTGGGTGTCCTAGGTTAGGTGTGAGTTTGCCTGCGAGTATGTTTAATACTGTGGATTTACCGATGCCGTTAGGTCCGATTATGCCTACCACACCTTTTTTCGGGACTGGAAGGCCGAAAACTCTGAAAGTGTTTTCTCCGTATTTGTGTACTGGTTGTCCAAGTTCTTCTGGTAAATTGACTATTGCTATTGCATTAAACGGACATTTTTTGATGCAAATGCCGCAACCAGAGCATAAGGGCTCTGCTATCAAAAGCTTGCCTTCTTCGTCTTGGGTTATGGTTTCTTCTCCCATTCTCACGCCAGGACAGTATTTGATGCATTCTTGAGAGCATCGTTTTGGTTGGCATTTGTCTCTGTCAATCACAGCTATTCTCATTTTTTCCGCCTTAGAATTGCGTTATATTTAAATACTCATCGTTTATTAAGACTCATGGTGGTCTCCATGAAGAAAATTTTATTGTTATTGTTCTTGTTTTCAGGTGCGTTTGCATTAGTGCCTTCAACGCCAACATCTAATTATTCTTTTTCAGAACTTTCTTTGGATGTTGATAGTACTGGAAGTTTTACTCTTAAAGGAAGTTTTAATGTTGTTCCTAGTGTGAATGACACGAAAATTTATGTTGTTGGTCCTAATGAAGCGCTTCATGTGTTTTCGTCTTCTCCAGAATTGTATTTTGATGAGAATGGTTATTTCTTTTTTTCTGGTGAGAGCGGTTCTATTGAAGTAAATGGCAAGTTGGTTTTTGAGCAGAGTACTGTTTTGTCTTTTATTGCTCCTATAATGTGGTTGGATATTGATACTTCTACTTATTCAGATAATTTCTTTTCTATAACTAACAAGCAAGTAACCATATACAAATATCAGCATAAACCAGCAGAACAACATATTATTCCAACTTACAACATTTTTCTTGAAGAGTTTGGACGGGCAACGTTTGCTTATTTAATAGATGTTAAGAATCCTGGTCAAGAAGTTCGCATGAATTTGAATAATGATGAGACTGTTAATTCGGTTCAAGGAGCACGATATAAGATTGTTGGAAAAGAATTAGTTATCTATCCTGAAAGCAATAACCGAATAAGAGTCTATGGAAGCCTTCCTAGCGTTAACTTTTCTTTCAAACCTGGTTTAGGTGTTCCTGGGTATGTTGTTGTGCAGTATCCAAGCGGTTTTGAAGTTTTTACTTCAGGTGCATCACATGTTGATGAATCAAAAGTTAATGGAGTTGAGTATCGTTATAACAATAAGGTTTGTTTCGAAAGTTATCCTTCATCAGTTATTTCTATTACTGCCATAGAATTAGATTCTTTTCCAAGTCTAGTGTTTGCAGTGGATGATGTTGGAAACACTGTGTCCATATCTGAAAACGGAGTCATAATTCAAAACACTGAGTTTAGGTTCAGTAACACTGGCGTAGAATATACTTCTTTTGATGTAAATGATCTTGAACCCCTATATGCTTCAATTAATGGTCAGGCAACGTTCTTAACAAAGAAAGATGACAAAATTTATTTAGCAGTCCCAAAAGGTACTTCTCAAAGAGCAGATTTAATAACTTTAGATAAAAAGCAAGAATTGTTCCCAGCAACTATGATAGACCTGGAAGTACCGAGAATAGACCATACAATTTCATCTTTCAGCAGTACTGTATACTATCCAAACAATTATGAAGTCATGTATTCTTCTCATGGAACTAGGTTTGGTTGGGAAGGGTTCATTTTTGTTATCCTAATCTTTACTGGATTCTTGTATATTGTAGTTCCAGGAAACGGAAAAGCAAGATTCTTGACTGCCATTCTACTCTCTCTAGGAATACACCTGTTGACTATGGTTTCAGGACTGTTCTTCCTGTTTGCGCTGGTAGGCTATGCGTATGCATTATACAAGAAATACAAAAACTCAATCAAATTTGAAAAGAACACCCGTAACATAATCATAGCAGCAGTAATCGGATTAATAGTAATAGGAGCAGTTTTCGGAACAATAATCCTACTTGCATCAACCTTCTTCACTCGCTACAGCGCGCCAGCACAAATGAATTCATATGCTGAGGGGGGAATAGCAAGAGCTCCACTAGAAAAAACTATGAGTGCGGGAGATTGGGCTGTTCCAAGCGATGAAATTGGTTTGGTAACAGAAAAAGAGATATTGCCAGTTAAACTGTCTCTCCCACGATACTCTAACAGCTTACGCATGACTCACTACATGGTAACCAAAGACAAGCCACTCCAAGTCCAAATGTTGTTAGTTCATACTTGGCTGGTCAAAATAGCATATGCAATCATTGGACTGATTTTGCTAGGATTTGCTTGGAAAAGAGTGCGTTCCTAGCACTCCTTTTTTTATTATTAGAGTTTAAAATAGTGTGAACCATGAAAGTACTTAAAAAAGCACTCAAGGAAGGATTGTTAGTAGTAGTGCCATCAAGTGTTGATGACCTTTGGCACTTAGATAAAATCTTGGAAAAAGGAGATTTAATTAGTGCTAGCACTACCCGCAAATTTGTAAGCGAAAGCGGAAGATCAGAACGAAAAGACGTGCGCGTGGTAATTTCCTTAGAATCCACTGAATTTGATCCTCATACAGAACGCCTCCACTTGCTAGGCGTGATAAAAGAAGGCCGTCCTGAAAAATACGTTAGCTTAGGCGCGCATCAGTCTGTGGATGTTAATCCTGGCATAAAAATTGGAGTGCGTAAACATTGGAAAAAGCATCAATTGCATAGAATTCAGGAAGCAGTGAAATCTTCTGGAAAACCAAAATTGTATGTTTTGGCTTTGGATGATGAAGAAGCATGTATTGCTTTGTTGCTTGATTCTGGGATTAAGAAGAAAGCATTAATCAAGTCTGGAAGAAGCGGTAAACAATATAAAACTAATTCTAAACAAGGAGATTACTTCACTGAGATTTTAGAAGCACTAGAAAGCATGGAAATACATAAAATTGTTGTTGTAGGGCCTGGTTTTGTCAAAGATGAGTTCAAAGAATTTTCCGTGGAACACAATAAAGCGTTAGCGAAGAAAATGAGTGTTGAAGGAGCTGGTTCCGGAGGAGAATCAGGAGTCCGAGATGCTCTCAAGCTTGGAGTAATCGAGCGCATTGCAGCAGATTCAAAGCTTTCCCAGGAAACGCTTCTAGTTGAAGATGTGCTCACGGAGATTGCTCGGAATGGTCTTGCTGCGTATGGTTTGAAAGAGGTTGAGCAGGCATTGGATTGCAATGCAGTGGACAAACTTTTGCTTTCAGACACTATTTTTCAGAAAGCCCGGAATAAAGCAGAAGTTTTAATGGATAAAGCAGAAAAAGCGCGTGCAGAAACTCATATTGTTAATTCAGAAGAGGAGCCTGGGAAGAAATTAGATGCTTTAGGTGGAGTGGCTGCGTTGCTCAGATTTAAGGTTTGTTAACCAAAGAAGCCTGGTTTTTTTGGTTTTCTTCTTAACGTTTCTTGCTTTTCTTTCATCTTAAAGTTCTTAAAATTATGTTTTGGCTGTGTTTTGTTCCTGTTATGTGTCCCTATTTTTTTGATAATGAAAATTACTATCAAAACAAAGGTTGAGAAAAGTATCAGAAACATCATGATTGGCATAAAAACAAATATGAGCATGAGGATTAGTGCAAAACTATTCATGTCTACTGGTTCTTCTTCTTTAACTTCTATTTCTGACCAGTCTAGATAACAGTTATCTGTTTCAAGTTTAACGTAACGGTATTTTTTTGAGACATATTCACTATCAGTGCATTTTTCATTGTCTTCGCATTCTTTTGTTGTTCCTTCTCTCTCCCAATTTTGAGTATCGTTCGAAACGTAGATATCAAGCCGGTCTTCGCAAGTTCTTCCCCGGTTGTTTCCTAGCTTGAATTGAATTTTTATTCTTGTTTGATTGTCTGTTATCTCTCCTAAATCATGAATGTGTGCTTTCTGATCACAACAGCAACAGTCTTGTTTTTGGCAGCTTGGTTGACTTCTTCCTGGTATAGAATAACCGATTCCATTATCACATTCTTCTTTTATCGGCTCGGCTTGAGAAAAACTTAGTAAAAAGAGGGTAAGCATTATCAGCAGTAATGTCTTCTTCATAGGATATACTATTGAATTGTTTTTATTAATTGTTTTCTTTTTTTTTACTCATGAATTCTGACTTTGTTACCTTCTAGTTTTATTCTGCCATCTTTGAACCAGTTGATTGCCCTGAGTATAATCTCCTGTTCGGCAAGCTGGACTTTAGCTTTGAGCGTGTCTATTGTATCTTTTTCTCCTATCTCAACTGCTTTCTGTGCTATAATCGGACCTGAATCTACTTCTTCAGTAACAAAATGCAGGGTGCATCCAGTGATTTTTACTCCAGCGTCCATTACTGTTTGATGCACATCTTTGTCCATGCCTCCTCCAAAAGCCGGCAAGATGCTGGGATGAATGTTCATTGCTTTACCATACCATTTATTTACGAACCAACCACTCATAATTTTCATGTATCCTACTAACAGGAGTAGCTCAACGCCTTGTTTTTCTAGTTCTACGTTGATTTCTTGGTCATACTGTTCTTTTTCTTTGCCTGTAGGATCAATGAATAGCGTGTTTAAACCAAATTGTTTTGCGCGTTGCAGGATGTATGCGTTTGGTTTGTCACTTATTACTGCTACTATTTGCGCGTTGATTTTTCCAGAGTTGATGGCATCTATTATTGCTTGCATGTCTGTGCCATTTGTTGAACCGAGAACACCTATTTTTAAAGTCATTTTTTATCACCTGTTTCGTTTTGCGCATTTGACTGTGTTTTTCATGAGCATTGCTACGGTCATTGGTCCTACTCCTCCTGGTACCGGAGTGATAGCAGAAGCTTTATCTTTTATTGCTTCAAAATCTGCGTCGCCAACAATTTTATCATCAACTTTTGTCGTGCCTACGTCCACTAGCACTACATTATTTTTCACCATGTCTTCTTTTATGAGTCCTGGTTTGCCTACTGCTACGATGACTATGTCTGCGTGCTTGGTGTGTTTAGTCAAGTCTCGTGTTTCGATATGACAGAGCGTGACTGTCGACCATTCTTTCAGCAAGAGCAGTGCGAGAGGTTTGCCTACTACAATGCTATGACCTACCACTGTGACATCCTTGCCTTTCAAATTTATTTCATAGTGTTTGAGTAGTTCGATTATACCTGCGGGAGTGCATGGAGCTATACTGTTTTTTTCTGTGACGAGCCTGCCCATGTTTACTGGATGGAAACCTTCAACATCTTTTGAGGGATATATGAATTCCACTAATTCTTCTGCATTTAATTGAGGTGGAAGTGGTAGTTGTAATAGGATTGCATGCACGCTAGGGTTGTTATTCAATTCTTCTATTGCTTGTATTACTTGAATTTTAGTGGTTTGAGTAGGCAAGTTTTTGGTAATGGATTTAATTCCTACTTGTTCGCATGCTTTGTCTTTATTTTTGACGTAAATTTTTGATGCGGGGTCATCACCAACTAAAAGGGTGGCAAGGCATGGAGTGAAGTCTAGAGAATTTATTTCTTTTTTTACGTCTTCTTTGATTTTTTTTGATAGTTCTCTGCCATCAAGTATCATTCAAAGCCTCCTAGTTCCGCATACAAAGGAAATTCAGCACAAAGATCTTTCACTTCATCATGTATTCTTGCTTTAATCAAAGCATTATCATGGTTATCCAATGCGTTCACAATGAATTCTGCAATTTTTTCCATTTCATGTTCTTTCATGCCTCGCGTTGTAAGCGCTGGAGTACCTAATCGGATTCCACTAGGATCAAACGGTTTGCGCTTGTCGAAAGGAATGGTATTCTTGTTCACTGTTATTCCAACTTCATCTAAAACACTCTCTGCTTCTCCACCGGTCAGGCCTTTTGGCGTGACATCAGCTAGTATCAAATGATTGTCTGTTCCATCAGTGCTTAGCGTTAAGCCTTGTTCCATCAAACGGTCTGCTAATACTTTCGCGTTTTTGACAGTCTGTTTTCCGTAATCTTTAAAGCTTTGGTCAAGAGCTTCTTTGAAACATACTGCTTTTGCAGCGATGGCGTTCATGTGTGGTCCGCCTTGAAGCATTGGAAATATTGCACGGTCAATTGCTTGAGCGTGTTCTTTCTTGGAAAGAATTAATCCTCCTCGGGGTCCTCGTAGTGTTTTGTGTGTGGTTGAAGTAATCACATCTGCTTGTTTTGAAGGGCTTTGATGTACTCCTGCGATTATTAATCCAGAAATGTGCGCAATATCTGCTAGAAGATATGCTCCTACGCTTTCAGCAATTTCTCCGAATGCTTTGAAGTCGTATTCTCTTGGATATGCTGTTGCTCCTGCAACAATAATCTTAGGTTTTTCTTTTTTTGCAATGTTTTCAACTTCACTGTAGTCTATCAAATGTGTTTTTTCATTAACTCCATAATGCACTGCCGTATATCTTTGAGCAGAAAAGTTAATTCCATGTCCGTGAGTCAAATGCCCTCCATGAGAAAGAGTCATTCCCATGAGCTTGTCTCCTGGCTTAAGTAAAGCAGCGTATGCTGCCATGTTTGCTGGACTTCCAGAGTACGGTTGGACGTTAGCATGATCTACATCAAACAGTTTTTTTGCACGTTCAGTGGCTAGTGTTTCGACAAGATCTGTGAATTCTTGGCCTCCATAATAACGTTTGCCAGGATATCCTTCTGAATATTTGCTGTTGAAAATGCTTCCCATTGCCTCAAGTACTGCCACACTGCAGTAATTTTCTGAGGGAATCATCTCAAGCCCAAATCGCTGCCGTTCCAGTTCGCTGGAAATAGCATTGGCTACATATTTGTCTTTTTTCATAAGTGCAGAATAATCCATGAAATTTTCCACAATACTATTTTGGCACAGGGGTTTAAATCCATTTCTGAAAGATTAAAACAGGAGTGTCCGCCCAAAAAAATTTCTAAGTAACAATACTCTCCTTTGGGGTGTCTTAATGCAAAAAGATGTAATAGACAAATTAACTGCTTTGATGACCGCTGCTTTCGGTTTGGTTGCTGCTTTGGCATGGAATGACGCGATAAAATCATTGTTTGCTCCAGCAACTGATACACAACCAGCTGGAGTATTATATTTCATGGCTTCTTATGGGCCATGGGCTTATGCAGTATTAGTCACCATACTAGCAGTAGTAATGATAATTTGGATAGGTCGAATCGCTGGAAAAACAGAATAAGCAATAGAAATCTTTTATACTACCCTTGTTAAATATTTTATCGAGGGGGGATTTGATCATGTGTGGTATAGTTGGAGTGAGTGATGGCGATTCAACTCAAGTTTACGCCGGATTATATGCTTTACAACATAGAGGACAAGATTCAGCAGGAATACTATCCTATAACGGAAATTTTCATTTAAAGAAAAATAAAGGACACGTTTGGGAATCTTTCACTAAAGATTCTTTGAAAGAACTTTCAGGCAGAAAAAGCATTGGCCAAGTTAGATACCCAACGATAGGTACAGACTTTGAGCGGGATGCACAACCTTTTTTCATTGAATCACCCGAAAAAATGGGCATTGTCCACAACGGCAATCTGGCAAACTATTCAGAATTACGAAAAGAATATACTCTTTCTTCTTGGTGTGATGTTGAAGTATTACTGCATATGCTTTCTAAACACTTGAAAATTACTAAAGATCCTTTTATTTCAGTGGAAGAAACTATGAAAGAAGCTAATGGAGCATATTCAGCTTTAACACTGCTTAAAGACGGGAGCATGATAGTCTTTAGAGATCCTAATGCACTAAGACCTTTAGTTCATGGGGAAGGTATGTATGCTTCAGAAAGTATTGCCTTAGATATTATAGGGAAAAAACTTGAAGGAGATATTAAAGGAGGAGAATGTGTTCTCATTAATGACAATCACGTAGAACGAAAACAATTGATCAAAGAGCAGCCTAGATACTGCATGTTTGAATTTGTATACTTTTCCAGACCCGATTCAGTTTTACAAGGCAAGAGCATTTATGAGGTAAGACTTGAACTTGGAAAAGAACTCGCAAAAAAATTCGATAAGACTGCGGACGTGGTAATTCCAGTTCCAGATACTTCTAGAGCAGCAGCATTCGGCTTTTCAATCGAATCAGGAATTCCTTACAGAGAAGGCATAATCAAAAACCGTTACGTTGGAAGAACGTTTATCATGCCAGACCAATCAACTCGAGAAAATGCAGTCAAATTTAAACTTAATACCATTAAATCTGAAATAAATGGCAAGCGAGTTGTGCTAGTTGATGATTCTGTTGTCAGAGGCACTACCTGCAAAAATCTGGTCAACTTAATCAGAAATGCAGGCGCAAAAGAAGTACACTTTGCAATTTCTTGTCCTCCAATTCGTTGGCCTTGTTTTTATGGTATTGACATGACTCAAAAATCCGAGTTATTCGCAGCAAACGTAAAAGATGCAGAAAAAACATTAGCAGAGAAGATTGGGGCAGATTCAGTCATATATCAATCCATTGATGGCCTAAAAAATGCGATAGGACTAAAAACATTATGTACTGCCTGTTTAAACGGAGACTATCCAACTGATGTTTCTACGCTGCTCGCGCGGCAAGGAAACGGAAAAAGACCTTATGAAGGCGAATGAAAGATGAAAGTTCTTCTAATTGGAAATGGAGCAAGAGAACATTGCATGGCAGAAGCACTAGCAAAAGATAGTACTGTTTTTGCTTTCATGAAAGCTAAGAACCCTGGCATAGCAAAAATTTCAGAGAAAGTTCAATTAGGTTCACTAATTGATTTTGAATTAATCAAAGAATTCGCAGAACAAGTAACTCCTGACTTCATACTTGTAGGTCCTGAAAATCCATTAGCAGAAGGATTCGTTGATGTAATAACTGAGTTTCCTGTAGTTGGACCAGATAAGACGCTGGCTAACCTAGAATCAGACAAAGGATTCTGCAGAGAACTTTTGAAAAGACACAATGTTCCAGGGAACATTGAATTTCAATCTTGTACTTCTTTTGAAGAAGTAGAAGAAGCCTTGGATTGCATCCAAAATCCTGTAGTCAAAGCAGCAGGTTTGGCTGGCGGAAAAGGAGTTAAAGTAATGGGAGAACACTTGCATAGCATAAGTGAAGCTAAAGCTTATGCAAAACAAATTTTAGATTGTGAAGTAGGACTCACTCCAAGAGTAATAATTGAAGAAAAACTTGAAGGAGAGGAATTTTCACTGCAAGCGTTTGTTGATGGTAACAAAGTTGTGGCTATGCCTTTAGTTCAAGACCACAAATATGCTTACGATGGAGACAAAGGCCCGTTGACTGGTGGTATGGGATCATATTCAGCAGCAAATCATTTGCTTCCATTTTTATCAGAACATGACAAAAGACAAGCTCTTGGAATCATGCAAGCTACTGTCGACGCACTGAAAAAAGACACTTGGAAAGGATACAAAGGAGTGTTGTATGGGGGCTTCATGCTAACTACAGACGGCGTGAAACTCTTAGAATACAATGTGCGTTTCGGAGACCCAGAAGCAATGAACGTCTTGCCAATAATGGAAAACTCTTTTTCTGAAGTATGTATGGATATCATCGAAGGCGATCTAGAGAGCATTGACTTCCAGCATAAAGCCACGGTCTGCAAGTATGTTGTTCCAGAAGGATATCCAGATAATCCCGTGAACAACCAGAAAATAGAAGTAAACTCAGAATGCGCAAACACCTACTATGCTTCAGTGGATCAGCGCGATGATGGCTTGTACATGTCTTCTTCTAGGGCAGTAGCGTTCGTAGGAATCGCAGACACAATCGGAGAAGCAGAGCAAGTTGCAGGCAGCGCGCTTAATGGAGTTAGTGGTCCTGTGTTTTATCGTAAGGATATTGGCACTAAACTTCTTGTAACCAAAAGAATAGAGCATATGCGATCTTTAGGCAAAGAATTGCCTGATGTAGAATTTTAGTATTTTATTTCAAATTCTTTTGATTCGATTTCGTACCAGTCTTCTTGTTCAAGGTCTCTTTTATATTTCATTACCATTTTGTATGTTCCTTCTGGTACCGGTTTGAATGGTTCTTCTTCTACATGATGATAAAATGTTTGCCCCCAAGACAGTTCAATGCTATCTTTTGCTGGAACTTCATAGCAATGGTATGGTTCATTATCCATTGAGCAGAGTTTGCCGGGTTCAAACGTGGTGAATTCCTGCCAATTGCCTTGGAACAACCAGTTAACCGTGAACGGATGTTTGTTACAGTTGGTCAAGCCATACGCAAAATAGCAGATTTGCTGGTCAAGGTTGTTGGTTAGTTTTATTGTAACAGTTTCGCCCATTCCGTAAACGTCTTTATTAGTGCTCAAGCCTACTGCAGGACCTGGAACTTCTTTTTCAATGCACGTACATGTGCCAAGTGGTAGTTCATTGTCACATTCCTGGCCTGCTAAACAATCTTCATCTGTTTTACATTCATCACTAGCAGTACATCCTGCTGGTTCTTCTTCAATGCACTTGCAGGTTCCTTGTTCCACGTCATTATCACAATAGCCGGTTTCACAATCTGAATTACTTTCACATTCTGCTCCACATTCTTTAGAGCAATAAGCAGGTTCTAAAGTTCCAGTACAAGTGTTATCTTTGCATTCTATTCCTGCTTTGAATGGAGTCTCCGCTGATTCGCCTCCAATTTCGCTGGGTTGACAGAACTCACAATCTTCAACAGTTTCACAATAATTAGAAAGTTCTGTTTTTTCTTTACAAAAACAAGCGTTGCAGTCCTTTCCTTCTGAGCATTCTGGCATACCATTACCACATTCTGCTCCACAGGCTTCCACACAAGTTTGAATAAGACTTGTTTGACACTGGCCGTTTTTACATTCTCCTGGCTGGCCAAAACCAGAGCCAGGTGCAGTACATAAAGCATATGAGGTGCACTCAGAATCAGATGAACAGGAGTTACTTTTTTGTAATCCTGGTAAACTCACTGCTATTAAAATAATTATTATTGCTATGAATGCTAGAACAGCTATTCCTGCGTACAATTTTTTTTCTTTCATTTGTTTTCACCCAGCACGTAGACATGCACGGACTATTTATTTAAAACTTTCTTGATGTCTTCTAAAAGTAATGGAAATGTTTCATATCCTGCGTCTCTGTTAAAGTGGCCTGCATTTTCAACTATTGTAGGCTCTATGCCCAGATTTTTTGCCAGTTCCTTCCCTGTTTTTAGATTTATGTATGGGTCAGTAGTAGAAGAATATGATTTTATGTGTTTACAGTTTTGTTTTATGTTTTCCCAGTTTACTGGACCATAAAAACTGCTATTAAGAAAGTCTAGTGCTAGGTCTCCTATTTTATCGTGGAATCCGGCTACCAGAAAAGCTGCTTTCGCAGGATTTTTTCCCAAATATCTTAGTATGAAAGCTGCTCCAAGACTGTGTCCTACTAAAATGCTTTCTTTATCAACTGCATATTCACTGAATTTTTTGTTCCAGTTGTTAAGGGTTTGTCTTGCTGGAGTAGGAAAAGAGGGTACAAACACTTCACAGCCTACTTTTTCTAACTGCATTTTTAGCCAGGGAAGCCAATTTTCTTCTGGGAATCCATAAACGCCATGTATCATGAATACCTTCGTCATGTTAGTTCCAACTCTCTTCTAGTTTATATCCTCTTCTGATTTAATCACATACTCTACAAGTTTTTCTGGTATGCCTACGGTGGAAGCAATGCTGAATGCTTCTATCATTTTGGTTATTCCCTCATATGCTCTAATTTCTTCTGAAAAAGCCGGTTTTCCTTTTCCATCACGTACTTTATTTTCTTCTGGAAAAACATGTTCCATTTTATTTAAAACGTTTTCAGCGATTCCCAATGAGATTGAATAAGTGAGAATCTGGTCCCAAAGATGAACATGCAGAGGCGGATGATCTTCCATGTTACTGAAGTCTCGAACATACCGTCTGAACGCTTTCCATCTTTTGAAGTGCAAGTTACCCTTACTACTTTTTAAGAGTAGTTCACCTTTGGCATATCTTCTTAGTCCTATTCCAAAAAGTGTTCCAAAGAAAAAGAATGAGAACGGCGTGACAGGCAAAAGCACTGAGATCAAATTTCCAATGTATGCATCCCCTCCAAAAGCAAAAAATATTGCTGTCAGGATGGGTATTAGCACTATGCTTATGAGCAGTTTATCAAAGTTTTTGTAGTCCACTTTTCCTTTTCGAATGCTTTTAATGAGTACTTGTAAACCGCTTGTAGCCAATTCAATTATTTTTGCTAGAACATAAGTCCAAATTAGGATTGATGAAAGTATAATAGCTAAAATTGTCAGTGTGCCTACGATTCCACCACCCATTAAAACATAAAGTGATGCCCTTCCATATTCTTCAGGAACTCTAATTAGTACTCCACAACTTACAATAGACAATACGGTTATTGCAGCTATGCCTGCATATATGTTTACTAAAAGTTCAAAACGTGCTAGTCCTTCCCTACTAAAGTTTAACAGGTCCATTCTGTTAACTTCATCTCTTACTAAGTAAGCCCAATGAGGGAAAAAGCTGTTAAACCAATTATGTTCTTTTATTGTTTCATCTCGAATTTGGGAAAATGAAAGCTTGCCTTCTGCTTTAATACTTTCTTTAACGAGAAGATCATAGACTATTCTAACACTCGTTATTTTTGGTCCCGTCTCTTTTTTTATTTTTATGATATAATCCTTCCCAGCTTTTTCAAGTTCAATGTAACCCAAATTTTTCAAGTAGAATATAGTAGCAAGAAAATCTCTCGGTAATGGTAATTCATGCATTTCATTCATTAATGCACCTACATACGCAGGAGGATAATCATAGGGGGGCTGTTGTTCGTATTCATTATGATAGCTTGAGTATTCTTCTCTCCCATATTTTTTGTGAATGTATGCTAGATATACAAAAATTGATGCTGCTCCTAAGACAGCTGCAAAAAGGTGTGCTATAGCAAGAGAATATGGCAATGCATTCTCAAAATATTTTGTTGCAAAAAGTCCCAGCGGGTACATTATTGCTAGGCATGCTAATGGAAGAACTATGCCTATCATTGGAAATAGTACTATCATCAATTGGTTTTTCCAGTTTCCTTTAGGCATACAGTTATTTTTACAATCAGCGCGCATTTTTAAGCTTTTTTGAATTCTTTTTCAAATTCTTGAGTGAATCTTTCCCATGATTCAGCGGTTTTTTCCATTCTTTTGTTTGCTTCTTCTATAATCAAGCGAAAATAGCTTTCATCGATGAGTATTTCCTTCTTTTTCACTGGAAGTCCAAGCTTGTAAGTACCTTCTAGTTCAATCTGAATTCTCTCTGGAGCAATACTGAATACTCCTCCTCTTTTGAGGCCTGCATTTGCTTTAACTCGTAAGAACTTGGTTGCCGTTTCTATGTTTTTACATGAGATGTGCAGGATGAGAGAATCATTTTTTAGCCATATGAATTCGCCTTTAGCTTTGTTGAGCTGTTCCCACGCTTCTTCAAATGTTGTGGTGCGATGAATTTTCCACAAGAAATTAGCATTTTTTTTAGAAAAACCAGGTAAATCAATAAACACTATCCTACCATAACAGGAAGAACTAGTAATAAGCTCTGGCACCGAATTAATCAGATCAAGATAAGGTTTGACTTCTGGGTCGCATCCTTCCTTTTCAAGCTTTGCGAGTAAGTGTTGTTTGAGTTGGTTCCATGTCATATGCTCACTTTGTTAAAAGTGCTAGCTGAGCAAGAAATGCTTCTAGCTGGATGCGTTCGTTAGCGCCTTCGCTTACTCTAAAATCAGTTTCTCCGATTTTATCTATTAACTTTAATTTCAGTTCATCTGAAATGCTTTCGTTCCTGATAATCTCAGAATTTAATTGAAAAAGCACATCTTCTCCAGATAAAGAATATTCATACATTAATTTGTCAAGCTGATCTCGAGCATTAATGAACTCACCTTTTGTGGCAAGATCAATCATTTTTTTGACTTCTTCGGGTCTAGCTTTTGAGGTGACTTTGTAAACAGTATCTTCGTCAATATGTTCCGAAGTGGAACTTACTACTTGAAGTACGTTAACAGCTTTTCTCATGTCTCCTTGAGAAACATAAACAATAGCTTCCAACGCTTTTTTATCTAGAGTCAAGCCCTCTTCTTTAGCAATGTATTCAACTCGCGTTTTCATGTTATCTTCTGATAAAGGAGTAAACCTAAAAATCGCGCAGCGTGATTGAATTGGAGGTATTAACTTAGATGAATAGTTACAGCTAAGTATGAATCTGCATGTGCGAGAGTAACGTTCCATTGTGCGTCTTAAAGCATTCTGTGCGTCTCTGGTGAGGGAATCACTTTCGTCAAGAAAAATGATCTTGAATGGCACATTACCTAAAGATAATGTTGCAGCAAAATCTTTTACTTTTTCGCGTATTACATTAATTCCACGTTCATCACTTGCATTTAACTCAAGAAAACTTCTGCGCAGTTCTTCTCCGTAAAGTTCATGCGCTAAAGCGAGGGCAGATGCAGTTTTGCCAATCCCTGCTCTCCCAGTGAAAAGCAGATTAGGCATGTTTTTGCTTTTTGCGTAAGCTTTCAGGCGTTTTACTACCTCTTCTTGTCCAACCACTTCGCTTAAAACGTGTGGCCTGTATTTTTCTGTCCATGGTAGTTCTGCTTCCATCTTCCTCACTCGTAAGTTAATAAACGAAAAGGTATATAAAAGGTGGGCGGCCTATTAATAGGGATAATCATGGCCAAAAAGAAAAATTGGAAGGAGGCTGAAACTGAATTGGAAGGAATTCCAGTAGCAACTTCTGAAGCAATTCCAGGATATACAATCAAAGCATACAAAGGTTACGTTTGGGGAACTACAGTTAAGGCCCGATTTATCGGTCATGACATCATTGCAGCTGTTAAGATGTTGATTGGGGGAGAAATTGATCAATATACTAACATGATTAACGAGGCAAAACTTGAAGCAGTTCACAAAATGGTCAAAAATGCGAAAGCATTGGATGCTAATGCTGTGATAAGCGTACGCGCAGGCACTGCACAAGTGTTGCCGGGTACAGTTGAAATATTCTGTTATGGTACTGCAGTAGAAGTTATTCCAGAATGAGGTGTTAATTAATGGATAAAAAAGTTTCTCTTATAGCGTCAGGAGCAGTTTTTCTTCTGGTTTTAGTGGTAATACTTTCATACTTAAACATATTATTTATTTCTCTTGCTTCAATAGCACTTGGATTTTATTTTATCGGATTGGCTTTTCCTGAAATTTTCAAAAAAATAAAATATGCTCATACCATTTGGGTTCCTATTGGATTCACACTTGCCGGTTTTATTGGATTTTCATTCCTTTTCGGACAAAACACTTTTCCGATAATATTTTCTTCCAACTGGTGCTCTAAACTGCCTTGTTTTCCTTTGTATATCTTTTTTGTTGCTTTCGCAATGGGTAACATGGCAAACTGGCTTAGTTACTTTTTGGTAGGCGAAGAACTCAATTTGATTGAAGGACAATGAAAGCATACGTGGAAACTTATGGTTGTACGCTTAATCAAGCTGATTCAAAGATAATCGAAGGCATACTCTTGAAAGAAGGCGTAGAGCTCGTAGACAATCCAAAAAAAGCAGACATAATTTTTTTGAATACCTGTGCAGTTAAAAACGCTACTGAAAACAGAATGCTCAGCAGGATACGCAAACTCGATGCTAACAAGCTAGTGGTATGTGGATGTCTGCCAAAAATTAATGAAAAAGAAATACGAAAAGCAAGCAAATGTGTTTTATTAGACACAAACTCTCTTGATAAAATTCCTTATCTCTTAAAAGAACGCAGAGATTTTTTCTCGCAAAAACACTTGAACAAACTTGAACTGCCTTTTGCCGCGCAAGGCATAATTGCAGCAATACCTATAGCAGAAGGATGTTTAGGCAATTGTGCGTTCTGTGCAACCAGAAATGCAAGAGGAATGCTCACCAGTTATCCAATCAAAGACATCAAGCTTGCTGTTGAGCAGGTTATACAACAAGGAGCAAAAGAAATCCGCTTGACTGCTGAAGACACTGGATTTTATGGTTGGGATAAAGGCACTTCATTGACAGTTTTAATGGAAAAACTTTGTGAAATTCCCGGAAAGTTTAAGATACGCATAGGAATGATGGATCCTTTCGCAGCATACACGCAATTACCCGATCTACTCAAGGCATTTGATAATGAAAAAATATACCAATTTGTTCATTTGCCAGTGCAAGCAGGCAGCGATTGCGTGCTGAAAACAATGAACCGTAAATATTCTGCAAGCGAGTTCATTGAAGTCACTGATGCTTTCCGAGATAAATTTCCAGACATGACATTAGCAACAGATATCATCGTAGGTTTTCCAGAGGAAACAAAAAAAGATTTTCAGAAGACGCTTGAACTTCTTAAACAAGTTAAACCAGAAGTCATAAACATCTCAATGTTCTATCCAAGACCAAACACTCCTGCTTCAAAAATGAAAAAACTGCCGACACAAACTCTTAAAGAAAGAAGTCGGGCTTGTACGCTTCTCCGTGAGAAAATTTCTTTACAAGCAAATGAACGTTTTGTCGACAAGATTTTTGAAGTAACTGTTCTTGAGAAAGGTAGAAAAGGAGGTTTTATAGCACGACTTCCTAACTACAAACAAGCCCTGTTAGAGCAAGCAGAAATAGGAGAAACAACTAAAATCAGAATAATTAAAGCATTTCCAACCTATCTCAAAGCACAAAGATTGTAAATACGTTTTTGCAATAAGTCAATGATTAAATAAAGGGTTGACTACAAATATTACATGCTCAAATTCGTCACGGATTCGATTGAAACATATCTTGAAGCCTGGCGGCTCATTTTAGTCTTAGGTTTCATTGTTTTTGCTATACTCCTCTTTCTTACAAGCTTCTTCACTTATGTTGTAGCAGGGGCTGGGTTCATACGCTATTCCTCACTTCTTGGAGGAGAATTCGATTATGTGCAACTATTCATTCTTGCAGTAATCTCCCTACTAAGCCTTTTCTGCCTAGCGTTTTTATCCGTAGGAGTGACAATGATAGTCAAACTAAAACGCTCTCTTGACGACATAGAGTTCCTAAAATTCATAATAAGATTTCCTCGATACATCTCCAGATTAATGCTCTGGTGGATAATACTTGGAGCAATCACCTTCATAATCACTATTTCATTCAACGCAATCGGTGCACCAACATGGATATCAGCTCTAGCAATGCTATTACTCTGGGCATTTTTTATCTTCCTCCCTCAATCCCTGGTTCTTCATGACACTGGCTTCTGGGATGCACTTAAAGAAAGCTCTCAATATTGCATGAAAAGACCTGGAGCAGTCATATTGTATTATTTAATCAGCAGTTTCTTGTTGTTTGTTCTAGTATGCCTAGAAGTAATATTTGGACAGTTTTTTCTGGGAGACATGTCTCTTACATGGATAGCCGTAATAACAAATTCTCTGCTATTATTCATAGTTTTCATCCCGTTCCTTGAGATCATCAAAGCAAACGTTTTCGTAGCAAGGTACAGGCTCCTAACACTCGGACTTAAATAAGGTGATCAAAAAATGAATTTTGTTGTTGTTACAGGTGGCGTATTAAGTGGATTAGGAAAAGGAATAGTAACATCCTCACTAGGCAAAATCCTTCAATCAAAAGGGCATAAAATCGCGCCAATCAAATTTGATGGTTATCTTAACGTTGACGCAGGAACCATGAACCCATACAGGCACGGAGAAGTATTCGTGCTTGAAGATGGCACAGAATGTGACATGGACCTAGGAAACTACGAACGCTTCCTTGGTGTCACAATGAACTATTATAATAATCCTACTGGTGGCAAAATCTTCAAGCTTGTCCTAGACAAAGAACGCAAAGGCGAGTATTTAGGTGCTGACGTCCAATTCATTCCGCATGTTACGGGCGAAATCAAAAACTGGGTTAAAAAAGTAGGCAAAGATGCAAAAGCAGACTTTGTGATGATTGAAGTAGGCGGAACCGTCGGAGACATAGAAAACGCATACTTCATAGAAGCAATGCGTGAATTAGCCGTGGAAAAACCCGGCAAAGTAATGTTTATTCACGTCACACTAGTCCCAGTCTTGAAAGTAGTAGGCGAACAAAAAACAAAACCAACTCAACAATCAGTCAGAGAACTCCAACGATTAGGCGTTCAACCAAACTTCATAGTCTGCAGATGCGAAAGACCAATAAAAAAAGAACAAAAGAAAAAAATAGCATTATTCTGCAACGTTCCAGAAGACCATGTTATTTCAGACCACGACTGCAATTCAATATATGAAGTTCCATTCGTATTAGAAGAAAGCAAATTCGGAGACCAAGTGCTTGAATCTTTTGGAATAGAAACCACAAACAAAGACCTGAAAGAATGGAGAGTACTTGTCCACAACATGATAAAACCAGAAAAAGAAATTACCGTAGGAATCACCGGTAAATACACAGCATTACGTGACTCTTACGTATCTATCGTAGAAGCGCTCACGCACTCAGGCGCACACGAAAAAACCAAGATTAACTTCAAGTGGATAGAAACCACTGAATTAACAGACGAAGAAGTAGCAGAAAAAATGAAAGACGTAGACGGCATAATAGTTCCTGGTGGGTTCGGAGCCAGAGGCACTGAAGGAAAAATAAAATGTATCACACAAGCCAGAAACAACAATATTCCTTTCCTAGGATTATGCTATGGCATGCAACTAGCAGTCATCGATTATGCGCGCAACGTTTGCGGACTGGACAATGCAAATTCCACTGAAATCGATCCGAAAACACCTTATCCCGTAATAGATATTCTTCCTGAACAATACAAGGTGGAAGGTCTTGGAGGAACAATGCGTTTAGGAGCATACGATGCGACTATCAAGAAAGGCACTCAAGTTTACAATCTGTACGGAAAAGAGAATGTTAGCGAGAGGCACAGACACCGTTACGAAGTCAATCCGAAATACATTAAACAAATCGAGGAAAAAGGCTTGATCTTTTCCGGAGTTTCACCAAAGAGAACGCTAATGGAGTTTATTGAATTGCCTGGACATCCTTTCTTTATTGCTACTCAAGCACATCCCGAATTTCAATCTTATCTGGAAAAGCCTGCTCCGTTATTCCATGGTTTTGTTAAAGCCTGCATAAAACACCACCAAAAACACTAAGTTTTCAACTCCCTCCTGAGGCTCTAGGGGTTCAACCCCAGGTCATCTCCCTAAAATAAATATAATTATATACATGTTAGTTATATAAATATATCCATGCAAACGTCTGTCATAATTGAAAAGGTAGGACACTCTCCAACGCTGAACACTGTGATAATGATAGAACGCACAATAGAAAAAGCTGGCGAACCTCTCACACTCGCAGAACTCAAGCGGAAACTCCCAAGAAAAGTCATGCACTCCACACTATTAGCAGTGCTTGATTATCTCCAAGAAAGCGGGAAGATAATCATCACCACAAAAGGTGTTGTCTGGATTTTTGCTCCTAGGAAAGAAATCGAAGCGATGAAAAAGAGGGGCATACAACTATGAGGAGCATCCAAGTCTTCATAATAGATGAAGCCGAAGAAGAGTTCAAGCAATTAAACAAGCTGGTCGGCGAACAGCGAGAAAAAGACATCAAAAACTCTGAGGAAATCCAGTTGCTTAAATCGATAAAGAAAAAGAGGGACATACTCAAACTAAATCCTGTTTATGGTGATAAGATTCCTCGTAAGTACTGGCCGAAAGAACTTGTCGGAAGATACCAGCTCACTAACTTATGGAGAGTAGAACTCACGAGCTATTGGAGAATGTTATACACCCTGAGAGGAGATAAACTAGAAGTGCTCTGTTTTGTTATCGAGATATTAGACCACAATCAATACAACCAGCTCTTCGGATACAAAAAGAAGTAGAACAAGCTTTCCGCGGAAATTTCCTAGGAAATGTATTGTGTGTGTCGTGGGGATCTAGGGGTTCAACCCCTGTTCCCTCCCGAGGCTCTCAACCTTTGTTTATAGAACTCCAACTGCTTAGATTAAACTCTGTTGACAGATGCTCACAGAAGGTTCCAAAAGGGTGTTGTTCATTTCAGGCTGATTCTCATGCCTTTGAAGAGACTCTTGAAATTCTTGTACGTTATCTTCTCGTAAACTTCTTTTGGCAGCTCAAGAGTTTCTAGTTCTGTCTTAGCTACAAGAGGATAGATGTATGGGGAATCTGAGCCAAACAACAGTTTGTCCGGTCCAGCTTCTTTTATTACTCTTTGCAAGCGGTAGTTGCTTAACAAGGAGGTGTCAATGTACATGTGCTCATATTTATTCACCAATCTCACGGCATGATGATAATAGCATGTTCCTGCATGGCCAATTATTATCGGGGCAGGGTAATCCTTTAAAAGCTCGATATTTTTCACGTGAGTGTGTGGCCTGTGATCGGTATGGATTATCAGAGGAAGCGAATGTTTAGCTGTTTCCTTGAATATCTGGAGTGCTTTTTTCAAGTGATACTCTCTGGTGTGGATCTTTACTCCTTTGAGACCTAATTCGCGAAGTTCTTTTTCTTCTTGTTTCCAAGTTTTACTTAGCGGAGTCAGCCTTCCGAATCCAATAAACCTCTGAGGGTACTTTTTGCAGCACTCGTGTATGTAGTTATTCGCATTAGAAAAGTTGTAGTTCATCGCGTTGTGGCAAAAAGGGAAGACAATTGCTTTATTCACACCAGCAGTATCCATCTTCTCGATTAGTTCTTCGGCATTCTGGTTTTCTGCTATGATTCCACTTCTGCCGCCTATGTGAGTATGGCAATCAATAAGCATTTTTCTACATCTCCGAGTACACAAAAGTAGGAAGTATTGCTCCTCCCCCGTGAAGGTTAATGACGCTTTTTTCTGATGCTCGTGCTAGACATCCCTTGAAGCTGTTGTTAAAGACATGAGGGTTGATATTCATCTTTTTATCTTCGAAAACAATGCCATTCTTTTTAACTACTGGCAGATCTATCTCATTTGGCTTCAAGTACTCTTGGGCTATCCAGTCTTCTCTTCCCACTGCTCTTTTTACTGCTGCATTCCATTTCTTACTAGGAGTATCCAAACCAATCATGACGCCAGCTCCCCCGTATCCAGAGGACGGCTTCAAGACAAATTCATCCTTGTTTTCAAGCAAAAGTTTTTCCAGTTCATGCTCCCCTTCTTTATACTCTACTGTTTTCTCTGTGGTAGGGTAGGTCCACGGCAAGTGTTTACTTAAAAACTTTTTTTCTTTGGAGTTAAGAGAATTGTCAAAGTATCCACTCCTAAGCAGCCATATTATCTTCTTGTTGTTGGGTACAATTGATTGAAAATTGTTTACAATGCATGTCTTCTTGCTTTTCACTGCTGCGAGGAAGTCTTTTACACTTGCCTTGTGATCCATTAGCTCTGAGACTATTGCTCTCTTGTATACAACATCTATTTCCTTGTTTTTGTACACGAGTTTTCCTGATTTGTGCTTCAGCTTTCGTGGATCTACTGTAAACGCGTCAAAACCTCTTTTTCTCAAGAAGGTTGCTGTTAACCATATATCACTTTCTATGGGCTCCCAGTCCACCAATGCAATCGTGGGAAAGTCTTTCTCTTTCCCAAATTGAGTATAGCACTTTTTTATTTCTTCTGACAAGCTCGTAAGGAGTGAACTTTGCTCTAGCTTGTAGCTCTCGCTGACTTCTTCCAGAGTAGTCGTTTCCATGAACAGTTGTGCCGTTATGTTTGCGATGGCCATGCTACCTGGGCTATCGGTGTTGAATTCTATGAACTTTGGCGTTCCATTCTCTATTATCAGGTCAAGGCGGGATATTGCAACTGGGTTATTGTATCCTGGGTCAATGTGTATAAAAGAAGAGAGAAAAGAATCATATCCTAATAGCCTATGAAGTTTATCGTTTCTGGAGTTCTCTCTTGTAATTTTATTGAGTATACCAGCCATTTTCTCTGAAAGTTGTTTGATTTTTCTTTCCTGATACTTGCTCAGGAAACAAGGTTCAAAAAAGAAAGAATAAGGTTCTTTATTAATCAACAAATTGCTTCGTATGAATGCTTTTTTCATTTCTTCGATTTCTTGGATTACTCTTTCTTCGTTCTTTGCTACAATGCTCCTATAGTCATCTTCAATAGACATGTATCCACCTCTTACAGTTCTAATCCTTCAAGGAGTTCTGTGTAATCTATAGTTTCTTTCTTTGTTTTGTATGCCCAGTTTAAAGCTATCTCTGCTGCTTCTTTTTTCGAGAGTTCACTGTCTAGGTTAAAGCCTTTTCTTTTTGCTGAGGAGATTATCCTATCTGAAACCGTTTTCTTTTTCTTGATTAGTGATAAGAGAGGTTTCAGTGCTGGCATATACTCCTTGTGCAGAGATGGTTTTATGAACCTAAGAAACCTAGTTGTGTACTTCCTGATTTTTTTGCTGCTGAAGCCGTTGTAAGCAGATTCTCGTTGTAGGATGTTTCTTACAGTGGTGTGGGGAGGGATATATACTACGTTTCCCTCTCTTTTGAATGCTTCTTCAACTGTTATGTCGGCTGGAACTACTTTGTGGAAGTCTTGCTGTATTTCTCTAAAAAGGAATTTCAGCAGAATGCCTGCTCCAATCATGTACTGCGGGTAGTTTACGTCCATTCCTCTAAGTTCCAGTGTTCCAAGTTTGTTGATTCTTACAACATTCCAACACAAGTCAAGAGTGTGGGTTTTTTCCATAGTCTTTCCTGGATTTACTCCGGCTTTTTCGATTAACTTTTTTACTCTTTTTTCTCGCTTCCTTATAGAGTATATCAAGTCTTTTTCTGTTTGTTTGTAAGGGGGGAGGCCGCCTAAAAGCTGCTGGTTTCCATACATGCCTTTTGGGTAGTTTAGTTGCTTCCCTCCCCTATAATACAGGAGGCGCGAATCTTTAGCTAGGTTTCTGCCGTCGACAAAAGGAGAAGATTGGAGGAAAGAAGTAAGGATGGGATCAACTGCTATTGCGACATTGTAACTGTGCATCATGCTCTCCTTTATCTTGGAGTGCTTCATCACTCTGAGGAATCCTTTCTTGTGGTCGAAAATTCCTCTTGGGAGGGTGTAGTGATAGTGAAACCCCGCGCACAAGAGAGCTTTTCTGAAACGATCTTTTCCAAATACTCTTTGTTGAATCAAATACCAGCGTTTTTTTCTCATTGCCGGCTCGTATCTCATTGGATGTGTTGCGAAAGGGAAGACATACATATCCTTTTTTCCGGCTATTTCACAAACATGCTCCAGTGTATGCAGCAAGTCCGCTGAAGTGTTGTTCACATTTATTGAAGGGTATGATGTCAGTTCTATCCAGCTTTTGTTACATTCTGTCTTAACTCTATTTCTACCTAATTCTTTTCTACATTCTTTGATTATTGGATCAACATTTTTTATTGGGATGCCATTGTTATCTAAAATGCAAAATTCAGCCTCGAATCCCGAAAGAGATTTCTTCAATCGTCGAACACTCATATTATTACAACTAGTTACTGTATCCTTGTGAACTCCTGTATTTAAAGCATGGATGTTTTCAAGGAGGGAAAAGATATGAGTTATGATGAACTTTAAAAGTTATCTTTCCCTGTCTTCCAGTGACAATGGGTATGGATCTACATGTTTGGAGTCTAGGCCATCCCGAAATTTTAGTCTAAAACTAGTAAAGTTCCCTGATACGCTCCTGCGAAAAGCTTTAATTACTCCTCCCCCCAAATCAACCAACACGCGCAGGGAAAAAAATGAAACTTATCATAGCAGAAAAACAAATTGCCGCGAGAAGAATTGCCGAAATCCTCTCAAAAGGCAAAGCAACAACAATTCAAGAAAAAAGACTATCTATTTTTGACATAGGCAACGATACTCTAGTCGTACCACTAAGAGGACACATACTAAGCGTAGACTATCCAAAACAATACAATGACTGGAGAAGCACTAATCTACACTCACTAATCAAAGCACCCATCCAATACACGCCCAGCGAAAAAGACATTGTTGCAGTACTACGTAAATATGCTCCAAAAACAAAAGAAGTGATAATAAGCACAGACTTTGATACTGAAGGAGAATCAATAGGCAAAGAAGCAGTTGACATCCTACAAGAAAAAAACCCTAAAATCAAAGTAGCCAGGACAAGATTCAGTGCAATAACCACAGAAGAAGTAGACCACGCATTCAACAACATATGTGAACTAGATTATAACCTTGCTGATTCAGCTGATGCAAGAAGAGAAATAGACCTATTATGGGGTGCAGTGCTCACACGGTTCGTTTCACTCTCATCAGGAAGACTAGGACACAAATTTTTGTCAGTAGGTAGAGTCCAAACACCTACACTAGCATTAATTGTTGACCTAGAACTTCAAAGACAAGCATTCAAAAAAGAAGCCTACTGGATAATCTCAGCAATCTTTAACAAACAATTCAACTTTGAAGGCACTCATAAAGAAGGTAAATTCTGGAAAGAAGACCAAGTCAAACAAATCTACGAAAAAATAAAAGACGAAAAACAAGGTACAGTCACCAAAGTCACAAAAAGTAAGAAAAACCTAAAACCGCCAGTTCCTTTCAACACTACTGGTTTCCTCCGCGCTGCAGCCAATCTTGGATTAAGTCCATCAAGAGCAATGTCAATAGCAGAAACTCTATATATGGCAGGATATGTTTCATATCCTAGAACTGACAATACAGTATATCCTCCTTCACTAAATCTTAAAAAAATACTACAAAAATTTGAGAGTCACTCTGAATTCGGAGAACATGCCAAAAAAATACTCTCACGCGGCAAAATCACACCAACAAAAGGACCTAAAAAAGCAACGGATCACCCTCCAATTACTCCGATGGAACCAACAACAAAAAGCAGGCTGGATGCACAACAATGGAAAATCTACGAACTAATAGTGCGCAGGTTCTTTGCCACGCTATCACCGAAATGCGAGCTTAATGTTGTTAAAGTAGAAATAGATGTCAAACAAGAACTATTCATATGTAACGGTCAAACCTTAATAGAGCCAGGCTGGAAAGAAGTTTATCCTTATTCTACAGTCAAAGAAGTCCGATTACCTGAACTTGAAAAAGGAGAAAAAATAGAGATAAAACAGCTCACACTTACTGAAAAAGAAACTAAACCTCCAGCACGATACACACCAGCAGCACTAATCAAAAAAATGGAGGACCTTGGACTAGGCACTAAAAGTACGCGACCGGAAATCATCAAAAAACTACAATATCGTGCATACATACAAGGAACAAAAAACTATGAACCAACCAAGATTGCATTCGCATTAATTGAAGCGTTAAAAAAGCATGCTTCAGACATCACCGATCCAAACATGACCGCAGAACTAGAAAAAGACATGGAAAAAGTACAAGGAGGAAAAAAGAAAAAACAACAACTCGTCCAATCCTCCCAAACAATGCTTTCCACAGTCCTAGATAAACTATCCTCAAAAAATCAAGAAATAGGTAACTCGCTCAGAGAAGCAGCAGGACAAACTGATACACTAGCAAGATGTGAATGTGGCGGAGACCTTCGCATAATTCGCTCACGCAAAACAGGAAAACGGTTCGTAGGATGCACAAACTACGCTAAAGGCTGCAGACATTCATTTCCACTACCCCAAAAAGGTACAGTAACGCAAACAGATAAAATCTGTCCACACTGTGGTTCTCCAGTAATAAAAGTACGCTTACGGAGAGTCTTTGAAATGTGTCTAGATCCACACTGTGAAACTAAAAAAGACTGGGGCAAAAAAAAGAAAAGCAAGCAGTAATTTTAAATATCTAAAAGATTCCAATATACGATTACAATGGGGGCAAAAAACACTTTACTCACTCTGCTGATTTTACTTTCATCAGCTTCTGCTTTATCACTAACTGTGAACACACCATCAAATGGAGAATACTTCAACATTCAAGAAATAAGTTTTTCTGTTAATGCAGAAACAAATATCACTGCAGTAACAATCTCAATAAATGACACTAATGAAGCAATGCAAACCACAGACAACACTACTTGGACATACACTACTACCCTATCTGATGGCTACTGGAGCACAACTTTTGAAGCAACAAACGGTACTGAAAATATTACAGAAACAATAACCTTTTACGTTGATACTATCTCACCAGCAATAACAATCCTATCTCCAGAAAATTCTTCGTACACAGAAACACAACTCAATTTTACCTATCAAGACATAAACCTTGATTCCTGCTTTTACAGTCTCAACGAAAACACAAACCAAACTATCTCATCTAATGGAACTGTTTTCTCCGAATCAGGCACACACCACATTGAATTATGGTGTGAAGATCTTGCAAGCAATCAAGGATACGCTCAACAATGGTTTACCATAGAAGAACAAAACACTAACCAAGCACCATCAATAACAATAGTCAATCCTTCTGGTGGAACACACCAAGATATGGACGAATTCACAGTCAAAGCAACAGATGACACTGAAACAAGCATTGATTGTAAATATCAATTAGATTCAGAAGGATGGACCAGCTTTAATCTCAATAACAACACCGAAAAGACTCTAACTTTAGATTATATCGACTCAGATGGTTCCCATACCATATATGTTAACTGCTCAGATGGCAATCTAACGAGTCAAACTTCTCGATCTTTCACAATAGACACAGAGCCACCAACAGATGTAACAATAGAAATCAACGATGGAGACGCAGAAACTGATTCAAAAGAAGTAACTCTCACCCTACACGCTTCCGGCGCAAACAAATGCAGACTAAGTGAAGATGAAGACGATTGGACTGACTGGAAAACATCAAAGAACGAAGATTACGATTATACTCTTTCAAGTGGAACTGGCAGAAAAACCGTTTACTATCAATGTAAAGACAGTGTAGGAAATGACATAACAAGCTATGATTCAATAGAATACACTTTATGTGGTAACGGAAAACTAGATGATGGCGAAGAATGTGATGGAAGTAGGGTACGCTTAGGATACATCTGTTCTTCTGATTGTAAAGGTTCATACAAAGATCCAAATTATGAAACAGAAATTTCTCCTCCATCTAACTCTTATGATTCACGATCTTATCCAGTTTCACTCAAACCAACAGCAGATAATACAAGCAGTGTCTTCAAAAAAATGTTCAACAACTCAGCTGAAATTTACGAGCTATCCCAGCAAGCAATCAATGATTTAAAACTTTCTGCTACCATCAAAAAAGAAGAATATCCTTTAATCTCGCTTACTGGAACCTATTCTGGAAATCAAACTCTAGAAAATTTGATAATCATATTTAAACTTCCAGAAAGCTTTGCTTCTTCATCAGATGACGTAGAAGTAATTACTGCAGCTGAAGTTGAAACACTTAAAGAACTGCTTTACTCAGTAAATTTCAAAAACATTAAAAAAGGCGGTTCCTTCTCAGCAACATTCACTGCCAGTCAAAACGGAGACCTAATTGAAATAAAGAATGACATAGAACATCCCACGATACTAGCAAAAATAACTCAAACAGAAACACCTGAACTACTACAAATCCCAACTCAACCAGAAACAACTTCTATTCAGGCAACAGAAAACCAGACAGAAGAACTTGAACAAGATATGTCTCTTGTAACCGGTGCAATAGTTCTAGGAAGTGCAACTCTATTAGTGCTTGGTTTAGTAATAGTGGTCTTGCTTGCAGTTGTAGTATTTTTCCTTTCACGCAGAAAGCGTTCCGGGGCAAGAATGTAAAAACTAATCTTTGTTCTGTATCTTAAGCAATAAAGTAGAAATTACTGTGCTTACTATACTCCATAGCACCAGGTAACTAGAAGAAAGCAGTACGTTAACCAAATCAAAACCTTTATCACTGTAAATAAGCAAGCTATTCAAGACATTCACTGCACTCGTTAACGGACTCAAAAGACTAACCGTTCGCATCATTGGAAGCATTAACTCCCATGGAAAAAACACTCCAGACAAAAACATCAAAGGCAAGCAAATAACCAAAGAAGCGAGTATGGCAGTGTTCTCCGTTTTCGAAGCTGAAGCAATCATCATTCCAATAGCTGCAGAAGTCATTGCAAGCATACATGCAACAATGAATGCTGCTGGAATCATGATCATGTTTAATCTCACTTGGAACAACACTAGTGCTATACCAAACAATATTACTACCTGAAAAGAAGCTATCAACAAAGTCACTAAAATCTTTCCAAAAACAAACCAAAACGTGTTCACTGGAGCCATCTTCAGCCTGTGCAGGGTACCACGTTGTTTTTCTCTAATCACTGTAACTGCAGCAAAAAGAACTGAAACAAACATGACAATTATTGAAAGGACAGCAGGGAAAAAAGCATCAATGTTCCTGAAATTTCCGAAAAGCTTGTGAGTATTCAGAGCAATAGGACTAACTACACTAGTTTCATCTCTACTAGTAAGCGTTTCAAGCATGGTAGAAGAATTTTTTGCACTGTCTTTAAGAGAATCAATGTTACCTAAAGTTGAATCAAGAAGAGTCTCTGCATTAGCAAGAGTTTGCTGAGAATTAGCTTTTGTTAATTCAAGCTCATCCATTGTTTCTTGCATATAAGCAAAGCTATTTTTCATGTCATCTATATCTGAAGTGTCACTGAGACTATTTTTAAGATATATTAATTCATTTTCAATCTCATCAATTTTTTTCTGAGAGTTACTTAAATCATCCTGTAAATCATCAATATTGTCCCTATGATTATCCACATCAATAATCAAAGCATCGATGTTGTTTATAGCATCTTCTAAATCATTACATAATGCGACCCATCTGTTAATGTACTCATCAATAGATGGATCTCCAGTATATGGGGGATTTGAAGCTTCCCAACATTCTCCATCATTATATGATTGTTGTAAATCACTTCTTGTTTGAACTAGGTCGTTCCTAGTTTGAATTAAATCAGAATCAGTTTGATCTAAAGTTGAACTAGCATCACTAATGTACACCTGCATCTCGTTTACATCTTCTAAATATCTTTCTACATCTGCTCTATACGTATTAATCTCTACTTCTGTGTCCTCCACATTTTCTACTGCGTTGTTCAAACGATATTTCATTGAGTCAACGTCAATATTATCCATATCTTCAGAAACACGGTTCATTTCATCCTTCAAAGAAGCAAACTCGCTTTTGGTATCATCTAAACTTTCTTCAAGTCCCGTCAAATTATCTGCCATGTAGTCAAGGTTTATCCAAGTAGCTTTAACAAACTCAATACTAATGTTCTCAGAAGTTTTTCCAATGTATCCATCCATAACAGAAGTAAGTATCATTGCTAACTGAGGATGACCATCATTAACTGTAATGTTTATCCTTTTTTGTTCTCCCTTTTCTATTCCTTCCTGATATCCTAAAGGAATGCTAACCAAAGCCATGAGGCGGCCTTCATTCAACTCTATTCTTAATTGTTGGTCACATTCGCCACTCTCAGGTATGACTGCTTCAAAATTCTTGCTTATGAATTCTGTAAACTTTCCTGAAAACTCAGATTGATCTTGATCACAAACACCTACTCTGATTGCAGACATTTGTTCAAGCTCTGGTTGACTAGAAGAAGAAAAAATCAATCCTATTACTATCATAATAAGCAAAGGACCCATCAAAATCAAAAACACTGTTTTAGGATCTCTCTTTAAAATTCTCAGATCCTTCAAGAAAAGAAAAAACAATTTCATTCTTTCTCCTCCTTAGTTTTTGAAAGCTTGTCTTTACTCTCTTTCAAGACCGGCTTTTCTTTTTCTCCAACAGTCAAAGCCATGAAAACATCTTCAAGAGTCGATTTTCTGATATTGACTCCTATAACTTCTTCTTTCAACTCTTCAGCATGCCTTATAAGTTTAGGCAAAACTTTTTCTGAATGTTTTGTTCTAACTTCAATGTAATGCGGAAGTTTTCTAACTCCAGAGACAGAAGGAATAATCTCAGCAAACTTTGCTATTTTATTAATCTCTTTTCCCGGAGAAGTCCTAAACTCAATCACATCCTCTCCAACCAAATCACGTAAATTAGATGGCTCGCCGACAGCAATCACTCTACCCTGATTCATTATTGCTATCCTATCACACAAGGAGTCCGCTTCATCCATGTAATGAGTTGTTATTAAAATAGTCATTCCTTGCTCATTCATGTCATTAACTATCTTCCACAGTGCCTGCCTAGCATCCGGATCTAAGCCTACTGTTGGTTCATCAAGGATTAACATTCTAGGATTATGAACTAAAGAACAACCAATACTAAGTCTGCGCTTCATTCCACCAGACAAAAATTTAGCCCGAACATTCGTTTTATCTTCTAGATTCAGCGATTTAACGAGCTTTTCCATTCTTTTCGTTATTTTAGAACCTTCTACTCCATACATATGAGCAAAAAACACAAGATTTTCCCAGACAGTTAATTCTTCATAAAAACTATTTTCTTGAGGAGTTACTCCTATTACATTCTTGTCTATTTTTTTCCCAAAAATCTTTAACTCTCCCCCTTCATAAACCATACTGCCTGACATTATCTTTATTAGCGTGCTTTTTCCTGCTCCGTTAGGACCAAGCAAACCAAAAATTTCTCCTTTATGGATATTAAGAGAAACTTTCTTCAAAGCATGTAACTTTCCAAACATCTTATCTAATTTATTAATCTCTAATGCTTCCACGCGAGAAATAACGCAAAAAATGTTTAAAAAACTATCTAAGCGTTAAAGTAAAATACCTCCTTCTTCGTAAAAATATTGTATGCAACTAAGAAGAATTTTAATTGACGTGCTCAAACCGCATGACCCTTCAATCATAGTCTATGCTGAAAAACTTGCAGCTCTGAAATGTGTTGATGGTGTGAACATACTAGTCGTAGAAATCGATGACAAGACAGAGAGCATAGGTGTTACCATTGAAGGCGGTTCTTTAAACTTTAATTCAATAGAAAAAGTAATTGAAAAACTTGGCGGTTCAATTCACTCCGTAGACATGGTTTCTGCAGGCTCTCATGTAGTAGAAGCAGCAAGCGAAGAGAGCGGTTAAAAAATGATGAACAATTTTGTCAGAGGATTCATAGATGGATCTCTTTCAACTCTAGGAGTTCTAATAGGCGCATCTGCTGGAGATACCAGTATTATTCTTTCTGCAGGGTTAGGCGGTACACTAGCTAATGGAGTCTCAAACATGCTAGGAGCATTCTCCGCGGAAAAAGCCAAACAATACGGTGAACTAAGACAAGTAGAAAAAGCAATGGTTGCAACCAACCTAAAAGATTCCATTCTAGATCAAAGAATTGGACCAGAAATCAAAAAAGCAGGTGTTATAGATGGAATAGCCACAATCATTGGCGGCATCATTCCAATAATCCCCTTTTTTCTAATGCACCCAGCTCAAGCAACTCTAGTCGCAATAGGAACCGTGCTTCTACTATTAGTTATTCTAGGAGTATACCTAGGAAAAATTTCAAAAGAAAACATTATTTTATCAGCAATAAAAATGGTCGTGTTAGGTATTGTTATCGCTTTACTCTCTTTTGGAGTACAATACATTTTCACTCCCGTATGACATTTAAATAAAGTCCATTCTAATATACTCATGGAAGTAGAACTAGACTTAACAAAAAGCATTCCAGAAAATGCTGCTCTTTACTACGAACAATCAAAAAAATCCAAGAAAAAACTAGAAGGACTAAGAGAAGCAATCCAAAAAACCAAGAAAGAACTAACCCTAAAACAAGAAAAAGCAGAAGAAATTGCCAAACAAACACGAAAAAAGAAACGAGAACGCGAATGGTACGAAAAATACCACTGGTTTTTTACCACTCAAGGACTGCTTGTACTTGCAGGAAGAGATGTTAAATCCAATCAAGAAATCGTAAAAAAACACATGCAAAGCAACGACTTATACTTTCACGCAGACATTCACGGTGCACCATCAACAGTAATCCAATCTGAAAGTAAACAAATCAATGAAAAAAGCAAAGAACAAGCAGCAGCATTTGCAGGCACTTACTCCAAAGCATTTTCTGCAGGACTTGAAACAGTTGACGTATATTCTGTTGAACCAAACCAAGTTAAAACCGCAGCCAAAAGCGGTGAATTCCTGCCTAAAGGCGGATTTGTAATACTAGGACAACGCGAATGGTACAAAAAAACACCAGTGCGCGCAGCTGTATCCTATGATCCAAAAAAAGCACGTCCTATTGTAGGGCCTCCAGATTCAATCAAAAGCAAATCTCTAGTGATTGCCCCAGGCAGAAACAGTAAAGGAGAAATCGCTAAAAAAGCTAAAGCCTTCCTAGAAAGAGAATTTAATACAGAAATATCCTTAGATGAAATAATTCAACTATTACCTACTGGTGGCGGAAGAGTGCTAAAATGAAAAGTTTTTTTGAAATGATAAACGACTGGAACTTTGCGCTTGCTTTAATAGCAGCGTTTTTAATTGCAGGATATGACCTTGCTTACGGAACAAAAATAATTGGAACAATATTCTTATTTCTCATAATGGGAGCAATAGCTCTAAACATTTGGAAGACCCGCAAAAAAAGCTAGTTTCTACCCATTTGTCTTTCTTGACTCCTAGAAAAACCTTTAGACTTCAACTCTTCCGGAGCAATTTGCGCGCGCCAATAATTGTCAAATTGATCTGTTACAACAAGATCTATCTTTTGGCCGAGCATTTCTTTACCAAAAGCTTTCAAGTACTGTTGTGTAGGAGCATGATTCTTATCTAACAAAATAATTGGACTCCCAAATGCGTGTATTATGTAACCTCCTTCTCTACCTACTTTTAAAACACCACTCATTTCATACATACAATCACTCTCTTTTCAAACTATTCCTTGTTCGGCAATATTAAAATTCTTTTCCTTACCTGACTCTACAAACAAATGCTTAATCAATTTTGCTTTCCTTTCCGGTTTCAACTCAAGCACTATCTTAGAACCATACTTAAGCGTGTCTCCACCAACTGGTTCAACCCTGCCAGTATCAATACTAGTATACACTTGATTAGTGACAAGTACTGCCAAATCTTTTTTTCTTGACAATTCAAGCAAATCAGCCAGCTGTCTGCCAAGCACTCTACTAGAACTCCTAGGCTTATCCTGATCCATCTCCAAACGATAATGATAAACAATAGAATCCACAACAACCAAACCAACATCTTTGTACCTAACTAAATCCTTAATCATTTGTCCCTGTTCGCGCATGCTTGCAGGTTCCAATAAATACGTGTTGTCAAGCACTTGTTGCTTTTTTTCTCCTGCAATCTGACCTAACCGTTCTTCTGAAAAACCGCTCTCAGAATCAATAAACACGACTTTCTTTCCCATTTTAACAGCGTTTACAGTAGCTTGTAACGCAATGTTTGTTTTACCAGAACCAGGAGGTCCATAAACCTGAGTAATCTTTTTAATATGCAAGCCTCCTCCCAGAAGTTCATCTAAAATACACTCAAGTGGAACAAAGTTCATAATAACGTTTTATATATGTATTTTCTCTAATTTATTGCTTGTTTTCCAACTCAAAGGTGTTTTTTAATGGATGATCAAAAACTTAAAGTGCAAGAAGCTCTTCAAAACGATGTAGGGAGAGGTATAATCCGCTTAGACAGTTCAATTCGAGATCAATTGAAGCTCACGTCCGGCGATATAGTTAAAATAAAAGGCAAAAAAAATACTGCTGGCATTGTTTGGCAGAGTTATCCCGAAGATGATGGTCTTGGAATCGCAAGAATGGATGGAATAATGAGGCAGAATGCAGGAGTATCCATTGGAGATCATATTATAATAGAAAAAGCTTCCCCAAAACCAGCTAAAAAAGTTGTACTTGCACCAACACAAGCAGTGCGTTTCTCACCAGGCTTCAACAACTATATCCAAAAAAGACTTATTGGCAGGCCACTTACAAAAAGAGAAAAGCTGCTCGTAGGAATATTTGGTGCTTCAGTAGTAATGGTTGTAACTAACATTGTGCCAGGAGGTATAGTCCAAATCACAAGAGATACTCAACTAGAAGTTAGAACAGAACCCGTAAAAGAAATCACTGGCTTACCCCAAGTAACTTACGAAGATATTGGTGGCGTAAGAGACGAAGTCCAAAAAGTCAGAGAAATGATAGAAATCCCAATGAAACACCCCGAACTGTTCAAGCGTTTGGGAATCGACCCACCAAAAGGAGTTCTTTTACATGGACCACCAGGAACAGGCAAAACATTACTCGCAAAAGCCGTTGCAAACGAGAGTATCGCAAATTTCATTTCCATCCAAGGCCCAGAAATCATGAGCAAATTCGTCGGTGAAGCAGAAGAACGTCTACGCAAAGTCTTCCAAGAAGCAGAAAAAAACGCTCCGACAATCATTTTCATAGACGAACTTGATGCAATTGCACCAAAAAGAGAAGAAGTTTCCGGAGAAGTCGAACGCAGAGTAGTCGCACAAATGCTTACACTAATGGACGGTCTCCAAGCAAGAGGACAAGTCGTTGTAATAGGAGCGACAAACAGAGTTAACGCATTAGATCCTGCCTTACGCAGACCAGGAAGGTTCGACAGAGAAATTGAAATAGGCGTGCCAGATCGCAAAGGCAGAAAAGAAATTCTTCAGATACACACAAGAAACATGCCAAAAAACAAGGACGTGAGCCTAGACGAATTAGCGGACGTAACTCATGGTTTTGTTGGTGCAGACCTAGAAGCACTAGCTAAAGAATCAGCAATGAAAGCACTCAGGAGAGTAATTCCAAAAATGGATTTGGAAGAAGATGAAGGAATTCCTCCAGAAGTATTAGAAAAACTTGAAGTCACAAGAAGGGACTTCAGAGAAGCCCTAAAAGAAGTTCAACCATCTGCACTGCGAGAAGTCCTAGTTGAAATACCAAACGTTAAATGGGCTGATGTTGGCGGATTGGACAACGTGAAAAATGATCTGAAGGAAGCTATTGAATGGCCTCTTAAACATCCAGACCGGTTCAGACGTATCGGAATCAGACCACCACGTGGCATATTCCTTTTCGGTCCGCCAGGAACAGGCAAAACATTAATGGCACAAGCTGTAGCTAACGAAAGCGATGCAAATTTCATTTCAGTAAAAGGGCCTGAACTATTATCCAAATGGGTTGGCGAATCAGAAAAAGCAGTAAGAGAAATATTCCGCAAGGCCAGACAAGCCGCACCAGTAATCATCTTTTTCGACGAAATCGATGCACTCGCACCAGCAAGAGGAGCAAATATTGGCTCACATGTCACTGAAACAGTAGTCAACCAACTGCTCACAGAACTGGATGGAGTCGAAGACTTGAAAGACGTAGTTGTACTAGCAGCATCCAACCGGCCAGAGCTAGTAGATCCAAGCTTGTTAAGACCCGGTCGATTCGATAGACTCATTCCGATTCCAGTACCCGATGAAAAAGGCAGGCTAGAAATACTAGAGGTCCATACTAAAGACGTGCCACTGGATAAAGACGTTAACCTGAAAGATTTAGCCAAACGTTCAATTAACTTTTCAGGAGCAGACATTTCTGCTTTAGTCAGAGAAGCTGGAATGACTGCACTACGAAAAAATCCAGACACTAAAAAAGTCACTAAAAAAGATTTTGAAGCAGCACTGCGTGTCATAAAACCGTCAATTATTGAATCAGAAATAGAAAAATATCAGAAATTTCATCAAGAATTCGGAGACAAGGCAGACACAAGCTACATTGGTTAAATACCTAATAGCATTGCAAGCACTTCAAGAATGCGACCCAAGAAAAATGTTAGTGAACCCGCTAAAATAATTGCTACAAGCCAGGCAGTCGGGTTCCATTGCATTACCTTACTTCCATCTAATGGAGGGAACGGAATCAGGTTAAAGAATCCTAGGAAAAAGTTTACCATTGATCCAATCAAACCTAAGTCAAACAAAAAATCGCCCTGTCTTAAACCAATAGAAGCACAATAAAGAAGCAATCCAACAAATGAAAGTCCAACTAAAATGTTAACAAGTGGTCCAGCTAAAGAAATTTTCCCATTCTCTTCAGGAGTTAATTGCTTACCACCAATATACACAGCTCCTGGAGCAGCAAACAAAAACTGCCCTCTTGTTAGTATTGCCATTCCTAATGCAAGAACCAAACCCCAACTCCAAGCCCGGAACACTGCCCAACAACCATATCTTCTGGCAACATACCTGTGAGCCATTTCATGGAAAATAAAACCAGTTCCCAAACCTATCAACACAAGCGGAAATCTTGTTAAAAAACTTGGCAAGCCAACATAAGCAGCATTCACGGAAAAAGCAATGCTAAGTGTAATCCAAGATATTAACAAATGAGTTAATTCTGTTTTATCCATCGGCGCAACTTTTCTTTTTCCAAGTTTTTAACACTTGCGGACAAAGCATTAAATATTTTTGAATTCATAATGAAACCAGAACTTTAAAGGGGGGAGGAAATGAGTTTGCTCAGAGAGGAGAGCGCTCAAGTATCTGCAGAATTAATCATAGTAATAGCAGCAGTACTTGCAGTAGCAGTAATTTTAGTCAAACAATTACGCGACACAGCACAAGACGGATCCAAAAAAATGTCAGAAAAAAGCAAGAAAGTGCTCTCTGAAATTGATAAAATAAAGTGACTTTGATGAAAGGGCAAGTGTCTCTAGAAATGTTAATAGTCATGCTCATGTTCTTAGCAGCGCTAGCATTATGGCTAGAAGGTATGTCCAACCTAACAAACGCAACAAACAAAAATCTTGACGCGCACGCCAACAAAATAGCAGCAGACCGACTAGCAAGCACAGCAAACAGCCTTTGCTTAATGGGAAAAGGCAATCAACGTGAATTGCACCTATTCTTCCCAAAAAACACTAGCATACTATACAATGACAGTCTCTGGATTGGAAGTTTTCAGCGTGACACCTACTGTCCTGTAAATGTAAATTTTCAAGCTTCTGGAAGTGTTCAAATAAAAGCAGTAAACAACGGTTCAATCATACTCCAGCTACTATAACAACGCGCTCATACTCTTCTGTTACTAGCGTGCGTTCGATTCTTGCTATTGGTTTGAATTCCTGTTCCAGAATTGCTTTTTCGTTCACGTACACAGAAGCTTTAATTCCCAAACTAGAAAGTAACACTTTCATGTGTTCAGTGTCGCCAGTTTCCAACGAACCATCCTTCAATGCTACCTCAAGAAAATCACTAGCTTGCTTGTAAACAATCACATCGCTCAATTCATCTTGTGAATGAAAAGAAAGCATGTACACAAAAACTAAGCAAGCTAACAGAGAAACCATCGCTTCTAACGTAAACGCAAAACCTTTACCAGACTTCCAAAATACGTTCATTTTTTTTGTTCACCTCTCCAACAAAAACCAGCCTGCGCACAATAATACCCTCTGCTTTTGACTCCTCTCCAAGCTTCAACAAAGAAACATTGAAATGTGTTTCTTTTGGAAGAACGCCCAAAGTTTGCGGAATCACAGATTTACATTCTTCATCATACAAACCATGCCTGTTAATCAACTCATCCGAAAAAACAATTCGCTCATGCTGAGCTTTAGCGTATTCAACCATGCTCACACTTGACTGCACTGACAAAAATACGCTTGTGATAGACAACTGAACCATAACTAAAACGAGTATCGCAGCCACTCCTACGTCAAGCTCTATCAACGAAACCACCGAGTAAAATTAGATTCTACGTTCCTAGACTTACCAAAAGCAAGGGAAGGCTCGCTAAATTCTAACTCAAGTTCAGGCAACTCAAACGATCCAATCTGAGCTTGTACTAACACACCCACAAAAACAAGAAAGCCTAACAACAACACTAAAAACTCTAACGATACCTGCGCTTTACAATTCATGCGAACACCCCACAGGAATCAAAAACACGCTACTAGCATTTCCAGCAACAAAACTCGCGCTTAACGCTTTATAAGGATCTGTGTCATACTTTAATTCAAGCGTCAACCCTCCAGGAGACTTTTCTAGAAAATCCTTTGGATTACCCTCCACAGAAATGCCCTGCTCTTCCATCAAAGCACTCCAATCACCCAAATCAATTCCTTTAACAGAACTCGCCCAAAAAGTATGCTCAAACTCATGTTCCTGATTAGTAAGCGTTTGTTGTTCCAACAATTTCACACGCGCCAAAGCAACACATTCCACTGCTCTTGCATGCAAACTAACAGAGTATAAAACAGTAGGAATGAACACAACTACAACTAAGAAACTAAACAATCCTCTCCTCATTCTCTCCCCCCGTTAGATGCCAGTCATTATGAAAAAACAGGTTTTTATATGTTTAGAAAACCTATTCTCTTTTTAAAGGGAACTTTTCATAATTGAGACCCAATGGCTGAGTTGAGGAAACTAAAAGAAGAACGCGACAATCTCAACGAAGAAGCTCGTACTCTTATCAAGCAGGGAAAAGAAACTACTGTGCGTGTAAAGAGACTAAGAGCGGAGCTCAGAGAGTTCAAGACAAGTCGGGACGAGGAAAACGCGAAAGTCAGAGAGTTCAAAGAAAAGCGTGACGCAGTGAACGCGAAAATTCGAACTAGAATCAACAAAATAAACAAAATTCAAGAAGAAATTCGTGGCCTCAAGGGGGAACTGGACATGCCCTTCCATGAAGCTCGCAAACAACTAGAGCGTCTGGAATGGAAGGTCCAAACAGAGGTAATGAACGTCAGGCAAGAAGAAAAAATAGTCAGAAAAATCGAAGAACTTGAAGAAGCAACCAAATCAACCAAAGAATTTATGGGCAAAAGAAAAGATTTGGAAAAAATCAAAAAAGAACTTGATGAGCTCCGTAAAGAAGCCCAAGCATTCCACGAAGTAATGCTAGAACACACACGCAAAAGTGAATATTATCACCAAAAAATGCTTGAACTTTATAAAAACTTGAAAGCTTTAGAACCAGACTTCAAAGACATCAGTGATAAAATAACAAAAGCCAAGAAAAAAGCAGATAAAGCACACAAACATTACATCGACAACTACAAAGAAACCAAAGGAAAAACAGAAAAAGATGTAAAAGAATCAATGAAAAAGAAAGCAGACAAGCTGATGGAAGGATTCAAGAAAGGCAAGAAGCTTACAACAGACGAACTTCAAATAATCCAGCATTTCGGTTAAGCTTTTTTCCCTATGTGACTTCTATACATTCCCACATGATATCGGTATAGCTAATTCTAAGGAAATTTCAGTTGAAGTGTAATCTCTATATCTAAAACAGTCCTGCATCGATCGGCCCGTGATTCACGCGCTATCGTTACCTAACATTCAAAGCAAACCCTCTGACTTAAGCAAAACCTTTATATTCCAAGGATTCGTTATCCAATCATGGACGAAGAGGAGATAGCCTATAAAATTGTAGAGCTATACGCCAAAGAAGTCGCAGACCCACAAGAAAAAAGAAGAATGGGACTAGACACACTGCTTAATGCCTATTTCTATTCACTGTTGCGTCTAACGCGCAAGAAAAAAGAAATGGAAGCCTTCGACAAAGCTATAACAGCAGAAGAACAATACCTAGCACAAGAAGAACCAATGGAAAAAAAAGATGAAGAAACCATCCCAAAAATGGAATCGGCTCCACTCAAACCAGCACAACCAGGAGAAGAATTCAAGTTTGACTAAACCAAAATTTTGATTATGTCACCATCAGTTAGCTCATGCTCTTTACCTACGCGTCGTCCTGTTTTGCAATCAATAGCGCCAATAAACTTCTCTCCAATATCTGAGTGTACTTTAAACGCTAGATCAACTGCTGTTGAACCACAATGTAACAAAAAAGCGTCAGGCAAAACATTACCTTTTTTATCACACATTTTATGTTCATCTTCAACAGGATACACAACAATCATCCCAAGCAGTTCGCGCACAGTACGTTCCAAACACTCTTGCACGCCAGTACTCCCATACTTTTCTAATAACGCTCTAATGAACTCCAAAGCTTTGGCCTGACCTGCAGGCAACTCACCAAGCAGTTTGAATTCACTTGAACCAGGAACATAGTGTATCAACTCATGTTCATCAGCTTTTCGCAAGGCAAGCTCTGCTTCCGCACAACAAGGAACGATAACGTTACCTTCCAAACGCGCGTAGTTTTTTCCAGCGTTTGGCAAGTCCATTTTGTTGGCTGCTAGAGCGATTGGTTTATTTCTCCTGCGGATTTCTTTCACAAGCTCTAACAGTTCTTCATTAGAAGAAGTTGGAACAACTCCACTTTCTTGCACTGCTCTTTTCACTTCTTCCTCAGACACTTTCAAGCCGCTTAGCTGTTCATACACAAATTCATGAAGCTTGATTGTTCCCATTTCAACTTGGCGTGCAGCCTGGCTCCATTTTTTCTCAAGAATCCCAAGCATCCAATATTCAATTTCTCGTTCTAAAAAATCAACATCTTTGCAGGGATCATGGTTTTTAGTGGGATTGCCTTGTTCATCCGTGTTTCCTGAAACATCCACTACATGAATCAACGCGTCTGCATCCGCTAAATCAGACAAGAATTGGTTTCCCATGCCCTTACCCTTGTGTGCATCCGGTACCAGCCCTGCCACATCTACCAAAGATATCGGCACGAATCGTTGACCATCTATACATTTGCCGTGCCTAGGAGAGCAAGGGTTCCCTAAACTTTTACATGGGCAATCAGCACGAATATATGCAGTGCCAAGATTTGGTTTGATGGTTGTAAACGGGTGAGCGGCCATTTCCGCGCCTACTAACGTAGCAGCATTCAAGAATGTGCTTTTTCCACTCGATGGCTTTCCAACCACTCCTATTTTCATTGCTTATATTCTAACTATGATTTTTTATAAAAACCAGGGATTACACTCATCTTTCTGAAACTTTTTATACTCTTTTCGTGTTAATTCTATTAATGCAGTGGTCTCAAAAATATGATCCAAAGAATATTGATGGAATAGCTGGCAATCCTTCAGCAGTGAAAGCACTTAAAACATGGGCTTCTGATTGGAACTACAAGAAAAAGCCTTTGTTGCTTGTTGGAACTCCTGGCACAACCAAAACTACTTCCACGCTCGCTCTAGCACAAACTTTTGAATGGGAATTACTGGAAATGAATTCCAGCGACTTACGTAACAAAAAAAATATAGAACGCATAGCTGGACTAGCAAGCGTTTCAGCTACCTTTTCTGGTAACAAAAGACTTATTTTATTCGATGAAGTTGATGGAATGTTCAGACAAGACTTTGGTGGTTCAAGAGCAGTGCTCGAAATAGTAAAACACTCAAGAAATCCTGTGATTCTAACAGCAAATGATGCTTATGCTAAAAACTTGGCTTCAATCCGCAAATATTGTGAAGTAATAAAATTCAAAAAAATTCACTATAGCACAATCAAAAACAGACTCGCTCAAATATGTGACTCTGAGGGCATTCAATATGACGAGACTGCTTTGCTTGAGCTTGCGAAACGCCAGTCAGGAGACTTGAAAGCAGCTATAAACGATTTACAAGCTATTGCTCAAGGTTCAGAAAAAGTTTCAATTTCAAGCCTTGAGGTTCTCGGCGCAAGAGATAAAACTGAAAGTATCTTCAACGCGCTACGTACTATTTTCAAGAAAAAAAGTTTCGGCGAAGCCAGAGAGGCTTTTGATGAATGTGAAGAAAATCCTGATTTGTTTATGCACTGGATTGATGAAAATATTCCAAGAGAATATCAAGGTGAGGCTCTCGCTAAAGCTTTTGAGCACTTGGCTAAAGCATCATTATATGCTGGTAGGATAACTAGAAGGCAAAATTGGAAGCTAATGAAATATCAGATTGCATTAATGTCGTCTGGAGTATCCTTGGTTGATTCTTCTGAAGGATATACTCAATATCAATTCCCTTCTTTCATACGAAAGCTTGGTGCTTCTAGAGGTAAGAGAGCAACACAGAAATCGCTTGCGGATAAAGTAGGGAAACGTATACATGCAGGCAGGAAAGAAGTAATTCAATTCTACTTGCCTTTTTTGCGCGAATTGTTCAAAAAGGATCCTCAAGGATTTGCTGAGCTGTTCAAGCTTGATGAAAAAGAGTCTGCTTTGCTTTCTGACCAAAATCCTTAAATACCTTAGAGTTTTATACTAGGTTTAATGAAAAAACGTTTTGCTTTAATATCGTTACTGTTCTTTACAGTTGCGTGCTATGGAATGTCAATAGAACAAGTGGTTGAAGAAGATGGTTCTTCTTTTATCACGGCAGAAGTAAGAAAAGGTTATGACTCAAAGTTTTTTGACGTTGATTTCATATGCGAAAATTTCAGTCAAAGCGAGTTTTTTCAAAGGTTTGATGATCCCAATTGCCAGGAAACCTCTTCGTCTATCATAATAACTGGTTCAACTGACTTAACTGAAGATGATGGGTTTTTCGTTAGTTTTGAGTTTGTTGAATCTATCTATGAGTTGAATTCTACTGGAAGTTATTTCAATGCTCTTGTTGGAGAGAGATCTCTTCTTTGGGGTGCCATTCCTCTGAATAATGCTACTGGAAGCATAGGAGAGTATAAGGCGTTACTTCCGTATAAACTAGAATTACCTGGAAAGATTACTAAAGTTAGAAATGGAGAAAGTGAAAATTTTGAAACTAAAGCAAAATTTGATTTAGTGGAACTTTATCAAAAACAGAGAGGTATTTATGTTGAATCAAAACAGACCAACTGGCAGTTCTTTTCTTCTCTCATAATATTTTTGATTATGATGGTTGGCATTCTTATTGTTTGGATGTCATACTTTTATTTAAAGGGTAAGACTTAAAGCGTAAAGCTTTTAAAGTTCCTCTTCTTCTTTTAAATTTAAGGTGAATACGTATGTTAAATAGTCTTTTCCTCTTGGCAGAAGCTGCGTTTGGATTGGATGCGTTAACTTTCTCTCCAGACCCTCAAGTTAATGCACTTCTTGTTCCACTAGTAATAATCTTCGTTGCATTTTTCTTGCTAGTATTAGGTTATATCTTGGCAGTTGCTGTTGAGATTGTCCTTAAGAAAATGTTCAGAAGAGCTAAAATTGAAGATGTTATATCTGAACATGGGCTTTCTGGTGCATTGTTAGGTTTTACTTTAAGTGGAATCATAACTACTATTGTCAAATGGACTATTTTCCTAGCAATTCTTGCTTTGGCTGTAGGACTAATGGAAGGTGCTATAAATCCAGACAGCACTCCTGTTTTGACTGAGTTTATAGTAGGTTTTGTGAACTTTTTACCTGCAGTGCTTAAAGGTTTGGTAATTCTTGTTGTTGGCTTCTTGTTAGCTGATTTAATTGCAGCTAGAGCTAAAGAAGGAATTCACTTCCATGCCAAGAGCATGGGCTTAGTTGCTAAACTTATTGTGATTTATTTTACTGTTGTTATCGTGTTAAGCATACCTGAATATGGATTAGAAACTAGACTGCTTTCAACAGTATTTGAGTATTTGGCATTGGGTGTGTCTTTAGGTGTTGCTGGTGCAATGACCTTAGGAGTTGGTCTTGGATTTAAGGATTCAATAGGACGCATAGCTAAAAAGCAGGAAAGAGGAATAGAAACATTTTTCTTCGGTTCAGAAGATTAAAGTTCACCTCTTTTTTTATATTTTTTCCAGGTCTAATTCTAGCACTGCCACTGGATGTTCTATTTCCATTTGATTGAGCAACATTGGATGTATCTCTCCAATTATGCCTATTTCTTCTTTTTTAGAATAGATTTTGCCAGTTCTTCCTGGAATAAATGCTTTTTCAGTTGATTGTTCTAGTGTGTATTCAAAATCAAGATTCTTTGATATTTCATCAAGAATAGACTTTACTTGAGTGAATGTAGCTTGAGTATCTACTAGAACTGCAGCAAGTTTGCGTTTTGTTTTTGTTTTTTCTATAATGTCTCCTGCTTCAAAGACTTTATGTGGCAAGGGATAATGTCTGTTTTCTGAAACTAATGCAAGCAAGTTTGGTATTAACGTGTGTCTCATACAATCATGTTCTTCGCTCACTGGATTAGCTAATTCAGTGTATTCTCCACCATAAGCTGTGAGCAGTTTACTTGAGGTTAACATGTATGTTAAAACTTCTTGAAATCCTGCTCCTACAAGCAAGTCTTGAGCTTTTTCTGTTAGGTCTTCAATTGGATGCGATTCGCCTTTAGTGTAAACTTTAGGCATTAATTGTTCTATCTTGTTATATCCATATGCCATTGCTATTTCTTCAACTAAGTCTATTGGATGCATTAAATCAAATCGATAACATGGAATTTCAGCGATAATGGAATCTCTTTTTTCTTTAGCCTTAAAACCACTTTTTTCTAGAAGTTTGATTGCTTGTTTGATGTTTAGTTCAAGTCCAAGTCGAATGTTTATGTAATCTATTTTTACTTCTAGTGTTTCTTGTTTCAGTTCTGGACTTTCCACTCTTTTGTCAGAATAGTGCATTGTAATTGTTTCTACTTTCCCTCTCTCTGAAAGAGCAACTGCCATTAGTACGCAAACTTTTTTGACCAGTCTTCCATCTTCTCCGCTTACGTCAACAAAAAGGTTTTTTGTGCGTGATGTGAGTTTAGTGTCTTCACTGTTCAAGACAGGTGGCATTGATAAAACAAGATTCTTTTTATCTAGTATTAATGGGTATTTGTTTGGAGTGACCAGGTGTGCATATTCTTTGCCCTTTTCTGTTTTTTCAAGGACTTCTTGTGCACTCATTGGTTCCTGTTCACCTAATGGAGTAAAATTAATATGACTTTTAACGCAATATGTGAGCGGGAATTCGAATGTATCAAGATCATATACACCAATTGAAGCATTTTTTCTTCCACTAGTATAACTAACATGAATTTTTTCTTGTAATTGCATCAATTGTTCAATCAGTGCGTCATTTAAGAGTACATTGCGCACGATGAACATTCTTGAGTATGGTCTGATGTTTTGTACGCTTTTGTCAACAGTGCATTCCAATCCACTCTTAGCAAAAGTAACGTCTTTGTTTTTTATTCCAATGTAACTACGTACTGCTCTGGCAATGCCTTCACTGCTAAGCAGATCTGGACGGTCATGTGTTGTTTCCAATTCTATTTCACCGTTAATCTCGTTTTCTAACTCACACTTGATGTTTGGAAAAATTTGCTCAAGCTCTTTTAATGATACTTTTTTGCCTATCAGTGCATTCAAGTCGCTTTGCCTTATTTTTATTTTGGGCATTTAGTCATTCCTCGTTTTGGTTTGTTCAAGCCATGCTAGATCATGAGAGAATAGTTCCCTAATGTCTTCCAGACCGAGTTTTATCATTGAAAGCCTGTCAAAGCCGAGTCCCCACGCCATCACTTCTGCGTCTACGCCTGCTGGCAATCGCACTTCCGGTCTGAACATTCCTGCCCCACCCAATTCTATTTCTCCTAGCGTAGGATGTTCTGCTACTAGTTCAACGCTTGGTTCGGTGTAAGGAAAAAAGTCTGGATTGAATCTGATTTTTTTTGTTCCTGCGAAAACTTTAGCGAACTCACTTAGCATTCCAAGCAGTTCTCGGAAATTCATGTTTTCTTGAATTATGATTCCTTCGCATTGAAAGAATTCTGGAAGATGTGTAGCATCAATGACATCTCTTCTGAAATTGCGTGATATTGTAAAGTATTTTGCTGGTATCTCATTGTGTTCGTGCATTGCGCGTATGCTTGAGCTTGTTGTGTGGGTGCGGAGTAGCATTTGTTTTGCTTTTTCTGGATTCCATTTGTATTGCCATCCTTTACTGCCTGTAGTCCAACCGTTTTCGTGTGTTTCTTTTACTTTTTGAGCGTAGTCTTTTGGCAGGGTGCCTTTTTCTGGTTTTTTGATGTAGTAAGTGTCTTTGGTTGAGCGTGCTGGATGGAATTGTGGTTGGTACAATGCATCAAAGTTGTAAAATTCGGTTTCTATTATTGGGTAACGAAGTTCTTTGAAGCCTAGCGAAAACAAGTAGCGTCTGGCTTTGTTTAATAGCTCTAGGTATGGTTGTTTTTTGCCGATTTTTAGTGGTGGTGATGGTGCTTGAATGTTGTATTGTCTGAATTTGGTTTTTTTCCAGGAACCTGTTTTTATCATTTGGCTTGTAAGCATGTTCACAGTCTTTTCTGTTTTGATTCCTTCTTTTAGCAGTTCTTTTCCTTTAGTAGTAAGCTTTGTTGTGCGTTTGATTTCGTGTGTTTTTTTGATTATTTTGCCGCGTTGTTCTATTATTTTAAGTTCAGGTATTTTTTCAATGTTTGTCTTTTTTTCTAGGAGTGAAAGAGTTTTTTCTTCTGGCAGTCCTGTTTTGATTGCTTTTTGACCTTCTTGAGTGAGTTCTAGAGTACCCCTGTTAATTTCTGCGAGTTTTCTTTTCATTAGCCAAGAAAGCGCTATTCCTGTTTTTTTGTCTCCTAATGCTTTTTTGAGGTCTTGCACTGTCTTTGCGCCTTTTGCTATGGCGTTCAGTGCTTGTTGTTCTGGAAGTCCTTTTTCTGCGTATTCAAGCCCTTCTTCGTTTAATTGAACATATTCAGTTTTTTGTTCTTTGATTTCGACTAGTTCTTTAGCTTGTAACCATAAGCATGCACGAGCTACTGAGTCATTTGGTATTCCTGCGGCTTTGCTTAGCTGTTCTTGCTCTAGTTCTCCTTTTTTTAGTGCTTTTAGTACGAGTTTTTCGTGTTCGTGAAGACTTTCTTTAATTAATTCCATTTTGTGCCCTCAAACTGCATATTTAAAGGTTCCTGTATTAATAAAATTATGCCAGTACTGGATGCTTCAGCAATATTGAATTCGTTTCCTTTTACTTTTGATAAAAAGTTGCGTTATTTTACTGTTCCTAGTGTTATGAACGAATTCAAGGATTTTCGTTCAAAAGCTATTGCGGATTCTGGTTTGGAGAGGGGGCTTTTATCGGTTAGCACTCCTTCAGAGAATGCGTTGAGGAAGGTGGGTCCTCTAGCAAAAGGTTTTGGTTTAAGCCAGGCAGACGTAGACGTTTTAGCATTGGCTTTTGAGAAAAAGGAGGAGCTTTGGACTGATGATCATGGGATTCAAAAGGCAGCTAAGCGTTTAGGAGTGAGATGCAAAAGAATTATTCATCCTGAGGCGTGATATCTTCGTGTTCTGGTTCTCCTGCAAATGATTCTGTTACCATCATTCCTAGTTCTTTTCTGTACCAGATTATCATTATCAAAATTATTATTGCTACGATTAGGTATACTGGGTTTGTGAGATATTTGGTTTGGAATTCTCTGATGATGGTTTCAATAGAAAACATACTGCTTATTGTGACTTCCTTTTCGTATCTAACATGAAAAGTGTTTGAACTGAATGGTTTTTTATAATTCCAGTCTATCTCTTGATATTTCACTCCTTCAAATTCTTCTGTCCTGCTGTAATATGGTTCTGGTTGTAACGAATTTATTGAGTATTTTGCAGGTATTAGAATTTTTAAGTCTGTAGGAATCTCATATGGGAAAGTAAATTTCGTTCCATCCCAAAAAGAAAACTTGTTGCCTGGTATCTCCCTAATCTGTTTTTTCCCTTTTTCTTCAACAAGTACACTTAACATTTCAGCAGTGTAACTTATTTTCAAATCCGCAAAATCTGATTCTCCTAATGGAGGCTGCCCGTCTTCATTAGATATGTCTTCGACAATCGCTCTATTCAATCCATATTGAGAAAGTAAAGAAGTGTCAATTGTTGGTTGTCCAAAAATTTCTTTCAAACCTGTTTTTTCTTCAGGAGTTTCAAATTTTAGTCGAAAGATTTCTTCTACGTAAGCAGAATCATTCTCTAATATTCTTATCTGAATGTCATGTCCATAAACTTGTAGTGCTGACGCAGTTGACAATAACAAAAGTAATACGATGGGCCAGGATTTCATAATGTACAACTAATAGTTTTTAGTATAAAAATGCTTTTGTGTTCAAAGCTCTATTCTCTCAAAATCTCTTGCAATCAACACGTTCTCAAACACTTTTTGAGCATCTTGCCTAAGCTTGTCAAGCTGACTATCTTTGTATCTGGCAGAATAATGCGTGAGTACGAGCAGCTTGACGTTTGCATCTCTTGCTATCTCTGCTGCTTGTTTGGCTGTGGAATGTTGGCTTTCTTTTGCAAGGCCTGCTGCATCGCTAGCAAATGTTGCATCATGAATAAGAACATCCGCATTTTTGGCGTGTTCAATTGTTGTATCTAATGGCATTGTGTCAGTAGCATATACTACTTTAATTCCTTTTTCTTCAGTAACAAACTCTTCTGGTTTTAATGTTTTACCGTTGTGCTTGACAGACTTTCCTGCTTTCAGGTCTTTGCAAAGCGGTCCAGGTTTAATCCCTAGTCCATTAAGCTTTTTTTCATCCAAGTGTTTGCGAGTTTTTTCTTCAAACACGTAGCCCACAGTAACAGTAGAATGTTTCAAAGGAAATGCTTCGACAGTATAATTTTCTGTTTCAAGTACAATGCCCTTAGCCTCTATGTAAGGTGTCTTAAAACGCACGTCACATCCTTCTATCTGGCGAACCAACTTGAGGTATGTCTTTATTGTTTTAGGACCATAGATGTACATTGGTTCCATCTTTTCTTGAAAATCAGTGCTTTGTAACAGTCCAGGCAGGCCAAGCACGTGATCTCCATGATTATGAGTGAAAAAAATATGCCCTATTTTCATTGGACTCTTTCCAGCTAACATCATCTGTCTCTGCGCGCCTTCTCCACAATCAAACAAAAACCTGTCTTTGCCATAACGCAGGAATACTGCGGAGTGGTTCCTATCCTTAGTTGGTACAGCTGAGCTTGTTCCAAGAAACACTATTTCTGCTCTCATCGGCTATGTTTTTATTCCACGAGCTTTTAATGGTAGCCGGTGGTATCATGTTAAAAAAAGAGTGGCTTGCTAAAAAAATCGTAAACTACTCTATGCACATCGGCCAAAAGTCTAATCCAACATATGAAAAACTCAAGAAAAAACATAGGGTTCTCTCAAAAGATTCTGTTAAACGCGTTTCGAAGAAAGATAAGAAACTGTTCGAAAAGTGGCAAGATATTGATTATGGTCCTCTAGTCATCAAAAAAGGAAAAAAATACGAGTTCAAGAAAAAAATAGGCCACACAGTGCTAATCTCTTACAATCCTTCCACCAAAAAACTTGCTCAAGCAGTTGAACGAGAATGCTGGAAGAACGGAGCACATACTTTTTCGCAGGAAACTGAAACAGCAAGAATCAAAGACAGCTACTTGTACAAGCCAACAGATTCACTCAGAGAACTAGATGGAACCAAAAGAGCACTATTTTCAAACATGGACTATTACATCAACCTAGAATCTATCGAAAACATAATGTGGAAAAAAGGAGTTCCTCCAGCAAAACTTTCGGCTTCAGCTCCAGTAAACCAAAGAATAAGCCAGATAAGAGACAAAAGCAAGGAACGCTGGCTTCTAGTAGGATGGCCTCATGCTGATACAGCAAAAGAACTAGGTATCGGCTTGAGCAAATTCAGGCAGATAGTATTTCATTCAATAGAAGAATCATTCAAAAAACACACTTTTGACTTAGTTTGGGATTACGTTAGGCTTTTAGAAGGCAAGAAAGAAGTGCGCATAGAAAGCAAAGAAGGTACAGACCTAACTTTTTCCATAAAAGGCAGGAAAATACTAGCAGATGATGGTTTCCTAAGCGAGCGCGACATCGCAAATGGAGACGTAGGAATGAACATCCCCTGTGGAGAAGCATTCTGCGCGCCAGTAGAAACAAGCGCTGATGGTACATATATTGTTCCAAGAAATATTATTCGAGGCTATGGTATAGCTGAAGGAATCAAACTAAAGTTTTCTAAAGGCAGAGTAGTCGATTACTCTGCTAGAAAGCATGAAGACTACTTAAACAAGTTTTTCAAAGAAAATACTGGCGATTATGATAGAATAGCAGAACTTGGAATCGGCTGTAATCGTGGTGCTGAGTTCACTAATGGTTATATTATTGTTGATGAAAAAATTCTGGGCACTCTCCACGTGGCTATCGGCTGGAACATCGGGTTCGGAGGAAAAAACGATGCATCTTCACACCTAGATTTCATAAAGCCAATGCAACACGGACAACTTTTTGTTGACAACAAGCTGATAATGGACAAAGGCAAGATAGTCAAACGATAATATAAACTACAAACGAGAAATAAGAACGATGCTAGAAACACTAGAAAAAGCCATAAATAAGTCAACCGCAGACTTCATAGAAACCAGGCTAGTCGAATCTAATTCAACAAGGATCAACATCAGAAACGATGAAATTAACCTAACCACTTCCGGCTACCTAATCGAATTCGGAGTGCGCGTGTTAGTGAAAGGCTCATGGGGTTTTGCTTCAGCTAATGATCCTACTGAACTATCTAACTGTATTAAAAGCGCAGAAAAACTTGCAAGAACATCCGCTAAACATTCCATAGAAGCTAAACTTGCGGAAGCACCCGTAAGCATTGAGCACATTAATGTCAAAGTAAAGAAGGATCCTCGTGACATTAGCTTAGAAGATAAAGCCAATCGTTGTTTAGAACTCTCTAAACGAGGATTTAATCAAGAAAAAGTTCAAGCAGCAGATTTAATTTACATGGACTCACAAAGCAATTGGTACTACTTAAACAGTGAAGGAACTAAACTAGAATATACACCCACAGCATCCTTTTTCATGTTTAATGCTTTTGTTAAAGACCAGCAACTAATGAGTTTCAGCGACCAGCAAGGAGGCAAATATGGTTTCGAGCTGTTAGACAATAAAGAATTTTTTGTGGACAACGTCTGTGAAGACGCACTCTTACTGCTCCACTCAAAACTTCCACCTAAAGGCAAAACACAAGTAATAATAGATCCAGAAATGGCCGGTACTCTAGCACATGAAGCGGTTGGACACGCGCTGGAAGCAGACACAATAATCAACAAAAATTCGATTGTTAACCGGATAGGCCAAAAAATAGGTTCTAGAATAGTAAACATTACTGACGACCCGACAATACCAAAAGAATTTGGTTCATATCCTTTTGATTCAGAAGGCACTCCAGGATTGAAAACAGTGCTTGTTGAAAACGGCAGGGTTAAAAACTTCCTACAATCCAGAGAAACTGCGTTCAAAACAGACAAACAAGTCACTGGCAATGCCAGAAGCCAAGGACCTTCAGAATTTCCGCTTGTCCGAATGAGCAACACTTTTTTTGAACGAGGAGACCAAAGCTTTGAAGAACTCCTAGAAGGCGTCAATGGAGTATACGTCAGAGGTTTCAAAGGAGGAGTAGTAGACACTGACACTGGTTTCTTCCAGTTCGCATGCCCTCACGGAAACATCATTAAAGACGGTGAACTCACAGAGCCATTACGAGATATTACAATACTTGGAAACATAATTGAAACACTAAGGCATGTGAATGCTATAGGCAACGATCTCCAAACAGGTTTTCCTGGAATGTGCGGAAAAGCCGGCCAGGGTGTGCCCGTGGGAGGAGGCGGACCACACATACGCATAAAAGAGGTGCTCATAGGATGATAGAAACATTTGAAACTTCTGTGCACGCTATAACTGCAAGAAGCAGCAGAGACCGTATTGAAGTATGCAAATCATCTAGAGCACACGGTTTTGGAGTAAGAGTAATCAAAGATGGCGCGATAGGTTTTTCATTCTATTCCAAAGAAAGTGAAAAAGAACACGCCATAAAACGGGCAATGCAAAGTGCGTCATTATCTCCAAAAGAACATTATGCCCTTCCCCAACCACTCAAGCCAACCAAAGTTAAACAATATGATTCTGAACTAGCACACATGGAAGAAGAAGGAGTAATAGAACTTTTAATCGATACCATTAACGGAGCTTCTGAAGAAGCAGAACCATCCAAAGGTGAAGTATCAGTAGGCATAGCAACCACTCACGTCTCAAACTCTAATGGAATCGATGTCTCACAAAAAGACACAATACTCTCTGCTTACGTTTCTGCAAAAAAGGAAGAAGCTATCGGCTACGAATACTTTGCAAAGAAAAAAATTGAACAGGATTTAACTCCTCTAGGTAAAGAAGCAGGACACTGGGCATCACATTCAGCTGGAGGAAAACCAATTAACTTTCAAGGCCAAATAATTATTTCAGTAGAAACAATATCTAATTTCTTCGAAACTTGTGTTCTGCGCAACTTGAACGGAGAAAACCTAAGGAGAAAAAAATCACTTTGGAAACAAGACGATGTAGTAATGCACCCAAATTTTTCCCTGAAAGAAGATCCCACAATCCCATGGACTGCAGGAGCGGTTTCAACAGATGATGAAGGACTGCCCACCCAGAAAAAAACACTGATAGAACACGGAATCGTCAAAAAAATTTTGTATGACACGCGCACAGCTAACCTTGTTGCAACAAAAAGCACAGGAAATGGCTTTCGTGCTGGTTTTAATACAGTTCCACTGATTACTTCCACAAATCTAATTCTATCAACAGATAAACCAACGGACATTTTTGATGTTAAAAAAGGTGTATACGTGAAAGAACTAATGGGATTCCATAACATGAATCCAATAACCGGAGATTTTTCACTCGATATTGTACAAGGATTCACAGTTAAAAATGGAGAGCTAGACAGGCCAATCAAAGGCTGCATGCTAGTAGGAAACTTTTTAGACGCACTGAAAACAGCAAGGCTAGGCAAACAAGAGCAAGGCAAAACTTACTTTTTTTCACCAGAAATGCAGTTTGACGGAAAAGTGATACACAAATGAGCAAACTAAAAATTGCCATACTCTCAGTCTTTTTTGGAATGATGGGTTGGAACATGGCTGAAAAATTCCTTTCAATCTACCTTAACGGAGCTCCAATCTACTTTGACGAATGGTCTATTAGCATGCTCATAGCAGTGATATACTCTGCTTTCGCAGTTTCCAGCATATTTTCTGGAATGGTGGTTCAAAAATATGGTTCAAAAAAATGCATGAGTGTAGGCCTCCTCGCTTATTCCTCATTAGCATTTTCGTTAGGGTTTGCTCCACAACTTCCAAACCTTTTCCTACTCCTAATTTTATGTTCTATACTTGTTGGTATTGGTGGAAGCCTATTTTGGACTGGATTTTGGACGTTTGTTCTGAAAAATTCAAAAGAACGAGGCAAAACCACTGGAATGATGCAAGGAGTCTCTTTGTTCGGTTCATCCATTGCAGTGCTGATTGGTGGTCTGCTTTACTTTTATGTATGGCACGGAAATTTTGAGAATATTTTTCTGCTAGGAGGGGGTCTCCTGCTACTGTCAGCTATCTTCTCTCTATTTCTCAAAGAAAACAAATCAAACAAACTAGTATCCTGGAAAGATCAGAAAGAATGTTTCAAAGACAAACGGCTTCTTTCTCTAGGGCTAGTACAACTGTTTTGCAGCACTTTTACCGGACTTACGCTCTCCATACTTCCAATAGTAATAAAGAATCTTCCCCGGATCATACAATCTCCTCAAGGAGAAGTGCTTGAAGTAGCAATCATAACTTTTGTACTTTATTCACTTGGAATATTCACTGCAATATTCACCGGAAAACTAAGTGACAAAAAAGGAAGAAAACCCATTTTTTACTCTATTCTACTAGCCGGATTTTTTTCTTCGTTATTCATAGCATTAAGTACTCAAGTCTGGATGATACTCATAGGAATATTAATTTATGGACCTTTCCTATGGCTAGTAATCAACATGGTAGTAGCATCAGTAGGAGATCTCTACCAAGACAACCAAAGCCTTGCTCTCGTTGTAACTGGATTCCTAGGCACGCTTGGAGTAGCTTTAGGTGCATTAATCGGAGCTTTTGCTTCCATGCAGAGTCTACAATTACCTTTCTTTATTGTTGGATTATTATACCTAATTTGTATTCCAATAGTTCGAAAACTTCCCATCAAGTAATCAGTCAAAAAAAAGACGCAAAATCTTTAAATATACTCACGCATTAAAAGTACTTATCATTGGTGGCAAACATAATGAGTGAACGAAACGCGAATATCAAAGCCTATAGACAGTTCACATGGATATTTGCAGATCTGATCCAAACCGCCTTCATGTGCCATTAACTCAAGAGGTCGTTCTCACTCGTGATGCCATCAAAGCCGTTCGCGTTCTTCTTGACCTCAAACTCACAGGCAACCAACAACTCGTTCTGTCTCGGTTAAAGGATTATCCAGAAACTACAATGACTTCCCTAGTCTTATCCTTATCCGGAGAACTTGAGTTAAGTGAGCCTACTGTAAGACGAACGGTTCAGTTATGTCGCTTGCTGGGCTTAATCGCCTGCGGTGACAAAAAGTCTAAAGGCATTCATGTCAAACTGACTCCACTCGGCCAGAAAATCTTAGGAAATGGAGGTGATACACTAAGCTAGTAATCTAGTTTCACTGAAATGAAGACCCGCCCCTTCAAGGGGCGGGCACAGAATCGTCACTTACTTTTAACAAATTTAGGAAGCTTAAAGCCATTAAGCCAGCTATACACTTCATGCCCAGTAAAATAACTGCCCAAGAAAATATTCAGCCAGAAAAATAGAGTCCTATAAATGATAACAGCAGAAAGCACTTTCGAAGGTTCAAAAACAATAACAGACAATGCAGCAGATATGCTAAGTAACAGTGCACTCATACTAATCTCACTCACTCCAACCCCACCAGGAACAAGCGTGAACAAAGTCAAAATCCTACTTCCCATGAATGCAATCAAAACAATCAAAAAAATTTCAGGACTAAAAACAAATCCTACCAGTGTATCCAAAGTAAAACCTCTAAGCAAAACGTAAATAACACTAGCCTCTACCAACAAAGAAAGTACTATCACACTAATAACCTGAAAAAGCATACTTTTCCTCTTAGAAGTTAAAGAAATAATGCCATCCATAATGTTATCTAAAACCGTGACATGACCCAAAGAGAGCTTTAAAATATCATTCATTATTGTTCTTCTTAACTTCCATGCTAAGCCAACAAAAATAAATAAAGCCAACAATGCGCCAATCAAATACATTAAAGTGTCATTGAACAGGCCACCCATCCAGAGAGTAGCTCCAAAGAAAATTACAACTTGACAGAGAAAAGAAGTAGAAGACTCTAAGAAAACTATCGGAAGATAATCTGTGGCTTTTCCTCCAAACTTACACTTCAAATAATAAGCAGTCGCAAGTTCTGCACTAGGCGTTAATTGTGGCGTAACAGTATCAGTGAAAGCAGCTATGAACGTTCCTTTAAACAAAGTCTTGTATTCATGCTTAAGACCTGCTGCCTTGTTCAATACTTTCCAATTCCAAGCCCATAAAACGTGAATGACAAAAAGAGCAACCAAAGCATATAAGATTTCTAACGGTCCTGCATCAAAAGTCAAATCCAAATGACTAAACGCAAAAGCTACAGCCAAAATCCATACCAAAAACACAAGGCCCAGCGTTTGTTTTTTCATCAAAAGCAATTACAACAATCACTCTTTTATACCTTAGCGCGAACAGACATGAATCCAACGTCTGAGCGTTTTATGAACATAAAAATCAAAGCACTGCTCAACCTTCCAGTCATGCTTTTTCAGGAACTTTGTTAAATCCTGAGGTCCCATTATCACAGCGTTATTCGAATGTTTTTTCATTTTGTCAAAAGCTTGTTCATAAAGTATATCCAAACGTTTCCCGAAAAGCTGTGAAGACCGTCCATAAGGCAAGTCAGTTACAATGGCATCAAAGTTTTTGCCTTTCCACTCAAAAAAATCTGCTTTCTCTACACTACACTTCTTATCCAAGCGAAAAAACCAGAGATTTTCTCTAGCTCCCTCTACCATATTTTCATCCTTGTCCACGCCCACAGCACTAAGGCCCATTACTCCAGCTTCTAGAAGCACGCCTCCAGCACCACAAAACGGATCTAACACCTTGCCTTGCTTAACACCAGACAAATTAAGCAAAAGTCTCGCCCATTTTGGCTGGAGAGACGTTGGATGGTAAAATGGTCTGGCATTCACTTTCCTGCAAGACAAAACTTTTTCAGAATACTCATAAACTTGCCTAGTAACATAATGTTTCCTCCCGTCAGAAAACACTCTAATAACCACTTCAGGATTTTTCAGATTGGCTTTTCCACTGATTCTAGCGCCTACCTCGCGCTCAATTTTCCCAGAAGAAACTTCTCCAAGCTTAGTGCATCTCACCGCAAAAGAGTCGAAAGTCAGGTCAAGCTCATCAAAATTCTCACCTTCCCACAACAACTCACCAGCAAACTTAGTCATAACCAGCCGCTGATATGAATCATCAAATTCAGCTATAACAAAACCCTTTCCCTCAAACTCTATTTTTTTTGCTAAACTCTTAGCTTCAGCTGAAGCCAACTCTGCATGCTCACGTGTAAAATACAAAAATAAGCGCATGCCTTTGTTTTTGAGCGCAAAGATTTAAACTTCTAACGCTAAAATTCTATTCATGCGGAAAAAAATTGTTTTTACTGAAAAAGAAATTCACGGAAAATTACACAAATTCTTTGATCACGTAGGAGGAAACAAAAAAAGCATTGGTGTATGGGTTCAACCACTTTTCAAAAAACATAAAGAACATCAAAAAGACTATGATGCAGGCATAAAAAAAGTAATTAGAAATTCCAAGTTTCCTACCATTGCATTAGTAGAAAAGAAAAGAATGAAAAAAGTAAAAGAATGGATAGAAAGAACCCACGAAGAAAGTCCATTGAAAAAACCTATTCTGTTGCTAAACGCTGAGATGACTGGACCAGAAACAGATATGAACGTCAAGCCAAGTATAGGATTTGATGGTCTTGCAAGACTGTTATCCGGAGAAGCCAAAAACATTTACGTGTTCGGAGAAATGGGAGACTTTACTCAAATCTATGACATAAAACAAGGCGAGCGTGCCAAAGATCCTACACTTAACCATCAACTAAAAGGAAGCCGTAAAGAACTGCTTACCGGTTTTTGTGTTCACAACGTATACAAAAACCTTTATGCGCGAGCTGAAGCACACGATTTTAAAGTACACTATCTCCTAAAACACATTCTCAGAAAACAACCAGTCCACAAATAAAACCTATAAATACAAAAGACGCGAAAAGATAACCCTCAATTGATTACCATGGCACCAAAAAAGAAAAAACAAAACAATTCACTCCTAAACATGAACATAAAAACTACAGCAGACATTCCAATACCCAAAAAAATAGTAGACCAAGTAGTCGGACAAGAAAAAGGAGTCGAACTAGTTAAAAAAGCAGCCAGGCAAAGAAGAAACGTCTTCCTTCTAGGTGAACCAGGCACAGGAAAATCAATGCTAGGCATTGCCATGGCAGAACTTTTACCAATAAGCAAACTACAAGACATTCTAGTCAACCCAAACCAAGTAGACCCAAACACTCCACTCATAACAATCATGGAAGCAGGAAAAGGCAGACAAACCGTTGAAAAAATACAAGTATCAAACATGTCCTCCGGTTTCAACAGACAACTACTCTCATTTGCAGTCTTTATGATAATCTTCATGATACCCTGGATACTATACCACCTAGGATGGATAGAACCAATCATGGCTGCAGCATCAGTCATAGTAGCAGGAATCATGGGTATTGGCGTTCTGCTAGGATTCCAACTGAAATCAAAAGAATCAGGAGCAGTCCCAAAAGTCCTAGTCGACAACGGCAAACGCAAAATGGCTCCATTCATAGAAGCAACCGGCGCACGCGCAGGCGCGTTACTCGGTGATGTACGACATGATCCCTTACAAAGTGGAGGCCTAGGTACACCAGCTCATCTTCGCGTAGAAGTAGGAATGATACACAAAGCTCATATGGGTGTTTTATTTATCGATGAAATCGCAACCCTATCTCCAAAAAGTCAACAAGAACTGCTTACAGCAATGCAAGAAAAAAAATACTCAATAACAGGACAAAGCGAACTCTCAAGTGGAGCAATGGTACATACAGAAACAGTGCCCTGCGACTTTGTGCTAGTAGCAGCAGGAAACCTAGCAGACATGAAAAAAATGCATCCTGCACTACGATCTAGAATACGCGGATATGGCTACGAAATCTACCTGAACGAAACAATGGAAGACACCCAAAACAACCGAAGAAAAATCGCTCAGTTCATTGCACAAGAAGTCAAAAAAGACGGAAAAATACCACACTTCACAAAAGCAGCAATAAACTCAATCATACTTGAAGCAAGAAGACGCGCAGGCAGAAAGAACCGACTTACCGTCAAACTCAGAGAACTAGGTGGTCTGATACGTGCATCAGGAGATGTAGCTAAAGCGCATAAAGCCAAATATGTCATGCCAGAACACATAGAAAAAGCCAAAAAACTGGCACGCACAATGGAACAGCAAATAGCTGACAAATACATTATCCAGAAAAAAGAATATGAAGTTTTTTCAACAAGAGGTCAAAAAATAGGAAAAGTAAATGGTCTTGGCCTAATGGGTGATGGAGGCATTATAATACCAATCGAAGCAGAAATAACTCCTGCACTCTCAAAAAGCGAAGGCGATATAATCGCAACAGGCAAACTAGGAGAAATTACTAAAGAAGCAGTGCAGAATGTTGGTGCAATCATCAAAAAATACAAAGGCAATGACATCTCTAGCTATGACGTACATGTACAGTTTCTACAGACATACGAAGGAGTAGAAGGCGACTCAGCATCAGTAAGCATCGCCACAGCTTTAATCTCTGCACTAGAAGATATCCCAATAAAACAAAGTATTGCTATGACAGGTTCTCTAAGTGTGAGAGGAGAAGTTTTGCCTGTAGGCGGAATTACTCAAAAAGTAGAAGCAGCCATTGAAGCAGGAGTCAAAAAGGTAATCATTCCCAAAAGCAACGAAAAAGATGTTCTACTAACTGAAAAAGATCTTAAAGGGATTCAAATAATAACCGCAACAAACCTTTTAGATGTAATAGAACATGCATTCCTTGAAGGACCAAAGAAACTAGCACTACTGAAACAAATCAAAGAAACACATGCTTAAACATTGACAATAACAGCATCTCTTATGATAGCAACTTTTCCAAAATTCAAAGAAAACTTCTTCTCTCCCTGAGAATAATAAAAACGATGATTCTTGTAATCAATCTGATTAATCTCTCCAAGCTTTTTTCTCTTCAAATCTCTAACTTCTAAGCCCTTCATAAGTCTTGGCTGAACATACCTTTTGATATAAAGGTATCTAACCACGTTAAAGCCTACCAACGTAAGTAACACACTGAAGCCAAACCACAAAATTAAATCAGTTAACGAAGGACCATAATCTATAACATTATTCATTAAAAGAACAAACTCGCTTCCAATCGAAACAATAATCGAAAGAGAAACCATTGAAACAATTGAACGACCATACCTCTTAATTCTATGCACTTCTTTGCGATAATACATATCTCCAATCCTTCCGAAGAAAAAGAAAATCATTGACAAAGTAAACGGACCGATAAAACCAAGAATAAAACCAAAACCGACTACTATGGCCATCTGAGGCATACTTTGAGTAAATTCTTCTGGAAGGTCTACTAAAATCGAACTAGTAACAAAATCATAACCAGCAAGAAGACTCAATAGGAAAACAATCAAAAATGCTGCATACAACGGAGAACTAGCACGTTCAATAGACGTAGTCTTTTTGAATGCATTCCACGTTTTAGCCATTAAATCTTCTATTCCAAAGCCTCTGATGAAAGCATACGATCCTCCAACTATTAACATAATCTTTAAAGCATCTTTCTCCATTCCAAAAAGCCAAGTGATACCACCTATCAATAAGAGCACTCCTGGCAGACCAAAAATTATCCTAGCAAAATAAGGGTCTTTCAAAACCTCTTTAATAACATAATAACTTTTCTCAAGTTCTTTCGTCTGCTTTATGATAACAGTCTTAACTGCATCAACTTTTATCCTACTCTGAATAATAGGCATTACTTGTTCATCATCAGCTCCATCAGTCACAAGCACTAACGAAGTATACTTGCCCATCTCAAGTAAACCCTCTAAACTCTTCACCACTTCTCTATCTGCTTTAGAACCACGAGTTCTGTGCCCAACAATAGTTGCAACCTCAACATCCTCTCCATCCTCTTTAAACTCACGATACGTGCTAACAGCCTTATAAATAGCATTAACATCTGATTCAGAAGGATCAGCCAAAGCAAGTTTTTGCGCAGCATCTAAATTAGCTTTCTCACCGACCAATGGAGCTACAACATTAGCTTTTTTTCCCAGGTCATCATCCCTATCCACGCAAAGTACTAAAATTTTCTTTTTCATAGCGCTTTTACCTACCAAGTTTTTATATATTTCTTACTACTTTAAATATGTAGGTTAAAAACATGGCACAAATAGGAAAAGCAGGAAGAGTAACTCCTCTAAAACATGAAAAAAAGCGACCACGAGGAAAAGAAGCAGGATTATTCATAATCTTACTACTATTTTTAGCGATAATAGTTTTTGCTGCATTCTATTACCTAAACCACAATCTAATCCTACTAATAGGAGGACTAATAATCCTTTTTATCTTACTCTCACGATCATCTGGATTTGTTCTAGAATTAACCCAATACGAACGAGCAGTAATCCTCAGATACGGGAAATTCAAGCGGGTCGCAGGACCTGGTTGGATCGTGCTTATTCCATTCATAGACGATCCTCATGTAGTAGATACAAGAACGTTCACTTCTAACATTCTTCCACAAAAAGTAATCACAAAAGACAATGTCGTGCTAACAGTAGATGCAATAACCTTCCTTAAAATCAATGATCCTGAAGCAGCAGTACTAAACATAGAAGAACCAGAACTTGCAGTACGCACTTACGTAGAAGCACACCTGAGAGACATCATAGGTAAAATGGAACTTGAATCTGTAATAGGACAAGTAGACCTGGTTAACCGATTGCTCAAAAAAGGACTGGAAGATGTAAGCAGAGACTGGGGAATAACAGTAGTCAAAGTAGAAATCCAAAGCATCACACTACCCCAAGAAGTAAGAGATGCCATGCACCAACGCAAAGCAGCCGAACAACAAAAATATGCTGCAGAAGAACAAGCTCAAGCCCACGCCATTAAAATTACTGCAGTACGCGAAGCTGCAGGCAAGCTAACAGACCCCGCATTACAATACCTATATCTGCAAGCACTTGAAAAAATAGCAGAAGGCAAATCAAGCAAAATCATATTCCCACTAGAACTAACCAGTCTAGCAGCCAAACTCTCAAACAGAGTTGGAGGATCAATGGAAGCAACCGAAGACGACCTCCGCAAAAAATACGATCAACTCATGCTCGAGAAAACAAGAGTAGGCGGAAAAGTCAAACAAGACGACATAATAAACGAACTTCGCAAAAGAAATAAAAAAGGAAAGAAATAAATGAACGCCTTTCTAGAAATGCTAGCACTGACACTAGTGCCTTGGATAGAACTTAGAGGCAGCATACCATACGGAATTACACAAGGGTTTGATCCACTTCTAGTCTTTGTTTCCTGCGTAGCAACAAACATCCTAATCATGATTCCAACATTTGCCTTTCTAGATCACATATTTCCACTAATCAAACACTGGAAAATAGTTGACATACTAGTAAAACGAACACAAAAAAAATCCGAAAAATACGTTGAAAAGTGGGGTTTTCTTGGTCTAGCAATAATGGTTGCAATTCCATTACCTTTCACAGGCGCTTACACCGGCGCGCTTGCAGCAAAACTCTTTGGATACAAAAAGAGACAAGCACTAAGCGCAATTTCAGTTGGAGTAATTGTTGCAGGAATACTAGTACTAACAATCTCATTATTTTTCAAAGAATTAATTCAATACCTGCGCATATTCTAAAGAGCTTCAACTATAGCTCCAATCAAAATACACGTAATAGCTCCAACCAAGAGCAAAAGCGTGTGAAACACTACTTCTTTATCCGGTAATTTATTGCTAATTGAAACCGTTGAAACTATGCCCCCAACAAGCCCTGCCATGAAATAAGCAGTAATTTCAAAAATACCATGAGGAATCAAAGACAGGATAGAACAAGGAAGTGCAATCATATAACTAACCAAAATATTAGGCCCTCCAACCGCACTACACGCTCCTCCAATAAGTGATTCACACACTGGAGGCAAAGCAGAAGGTACACTAATACTCACAAGTTGACCTGCTCCTTCCTTAGCAGCAACACCAATTAACACTCCAATGATACTTGCGTTCCAAGTAATAACATAAATTGCTCCAGCACCAAAAATAAAAGAGAATAAAACTGTTAACGCTAAAACTCCCAGATTATTCTGCAAAATCAAAAAAAACCCTGGCCCACCAATAGCATTACCAGTTCCCAAGCTTCTAATAACTCTTAACTCATTCAACTGAGCAGAAAAAATCTTTGAAGAACTCTCTTCAGGCAGCAAAGCAAACAACAAAGAAAAAATCACTATTATTCCCAAAAAATAATACGAGTAAGTCTTAATTATAATCCAATAACCGCCAAAAAAAGGCCCGACTTTCTGTACTTCATCTTTTTGTTCTTCCATTTGAATGATTCTCACAAGAATCGGAGCCATAGCAATACAACAAAAAGCAACAGCCAAGTGCGGCAGTTCATCGCCACTGCTAATCAACGAAGCCATTGTAATAGAAATAGCTCCAATAGCCAAAGCCATAAAAAACATTTCATAACTTCTCTGTTCAAGAACTTCTGGTTTTATGAGAGACTCAAGCATCAACTATTCATTCTCTATCATTATTTAAATACTTTAGCCGAAGAACTCAACAATGCTTTTCACAGCACGTTCAACGTTCAAAGGAGAATAACCTCCCTCCAAAACGAAAAAACAGTTCCGGCTTTTTATCAGCTCACAGACCTGCAGATAGCTGTGTTCCGTCAACTCAAAACCACCTAACGGATCTCCTCTCATAGAATCAAAACCAGCTGATACTCCAACATACTCAGGATCAAACTCTTTTAAGGCTCTTTCAAGAACCGGCTCTAACACCCTCAAATACTCCTCATCGTTTGTGCCAGCACTCAAAGGCAAGTTTGTACAGTTAGCAACACTCTCCAATCCAGTGCCAGGATAAAACGGGCTTTGGTGCGTAGAAATATACTGAATTCCAGGTTTTCCAACTACCAACTCTTGCGTGCCATTACCATGATGTACATCCCAATCCACAATCAACACTTTCTTTCCCATGTTAGCTAATCGCACAGCAGCAATAGCCATATTATTAAACAAGCAGAAACCACCTCTTGGAGCATGATGTCCAGGAGGCCTCACCAGTGCGAAGCCGCCTTCCTCAGATGCTTTCACAGTTCCACCAACCGCAAAGCACGCGCTCTCAAAACTTTTTTGACTGGTCATCGTGTCAATATCCAAAGATACTTCTCTCTCACAAGCCTGTCTAACACGCTCAATATACTCTTGAGAATGCACTAATCCTAAAAATTCTTCGCCACTCTCAGGCTTTACACATTCCTCATTCAAAGCCCATTTCAAGCGCTCAGCATTCTCTGGATGTACTCCTGTTTCATGTTCTAAGTAACAAGGATGGAAAATAAGTTGCATAAACAAATAGCATCAAGAGTGTATTAAAATAACGCCGTAACCATTTATAAACCAGCAAATACACAATTCAACCGCTTCTTTTTACAGAAGGTGTTTTTTAATGACAGAAGATTCTAAAATATTATTTCCCGGAGATTTTATTGTTGACGAGGAATTATTCTTGCCTGGAGAAGGCACTTATGCTGAGAACGGCAAAGTTCTAGCAGCAGGCTTTGGCATAGCAGTCAAAGACATGAAAAAGAGAGAAGTCAAGCTTAAAAGTTCTGTACTTATTCCCATAAACTATAAAAGAGGAGATCTTGCGATAGGCATTGTAGGAAGAGTAAGAGAAAACGTTGCTTTCATAGACCTTATTCCAACAATAGTAGGTACTCACAGAGTAACACCAACAGATGCATCTGCAGTAGTAAGAGTAAGTGACATAAAAAACAGTTTTGTTAAAAGTGTTTCAGATGAACTACAAGCAGGAGACATTGTAAGAGTAAAAATCATGGAAGCAACAAAATACAATGTATCACTTACACTTAAAGGACCAGACCTCGGCGTAATCAAAGCATTTTGTTCTAAATGTAGACACCCGCTTGACAAAAAAGGTGATTGGCTAGTCTGCGAGCAATGCAACTGTAAAGAAAAAAGAAAGATGGCTAACGATTACAGGCAAGGGAGGCTGAAAGAATGACACTCAAAATCCTAAACGAAACCACTAAATCCATGCAGTTTGAACTTGAAGGAGAACAACACACCTTTCCAGCACTGTTATGCTGGGCACTACTAAAAGATCCGCGGGTCAGCTTTGCAGTATACAATGTAGACCACCCTCTAATTGGAATTCCACAAATTACACTTAGAACCGAAAGAAAAAAACCAATGAACGCACTACTAGATGCAACTAAACTTCTAGACAAAGAATTCAAAGAAATTGACAAACAACTAGGAAAAACCGCCAAGTCAACCAAAAAAAAGAAAAAATAACAAATCGAAACAATTAATAATCTCTGTCTCGAAAAATATTTTTCCCTAAAGTTCCTGGAAAATGAGGTGTAAACTTTGACAGATTTGCTAGGTCCAATCAAAAGTATTCGCAAATTCATCAAAAAATTAGACCCAGCGGAACACCTAAAAACACACTTGAGCTTAACTGGCTGGCAAGCAGAACTATTTGACTTAGTGATAGGCCTGGCAATGGCTGCACTACTATACTATCTGATTTTACCATTTATTCTTGGAGCAACCCCTCCAGCAGTAGTCGTACAATCCTGTTCAATGAAAGGTTCACTTAATGTTGGTGACGTAGTTGTACTACAAGGCGTATCTTTTGAAGATGTGAACGCACCACTAATAGAATTAGATGGACCTCTAACATTTTTACCCATACCAAACGATGCAAGACAACCAACTAAAAGCATAATCTTTTCCAACAATCAAACCCTAAAATTAGATACTAAAGGAGATACTATAGTTTTCATTTCCAAAATCAGTGGAGACCAGATTGTACACAGAATAATCGCAAAAGTAGTGACACCCGAAGGCAGATTTTACTTAACAAAAGGAGACGCAAACAACATTCCTGATGCTTCAAAAATTGATTGTTCTGTATGGCAAAACAATCACTGTTCCGTACACAAATCTCAAATACAAAACACTTGCACCGAAAAAGACAAAGGTTGGTCCGGATGCATTGCCACTCCAATTCCCGAAGAAGAAATCGCAGGCAGACAATACTTTGTGATTCCATTAATAGGACACATAAAAATGCTATTCTTCCACTTGATAACACTAGGTAATGGCTATCCTGGAGACTTCTGGTGTTAACGTTAACTTAATATACTTACAGAAACCAAAAAATCGAGGGTTTTTCATGAAATTCGAAAATAAGAAAAAAATATTATTCCTTACAGCATTCACCGCACTAGCCCTGATATGCTACCAAATAAACTTTTCCTCTCTACTAGGAACTGAAAACCAAAGCTTTACACTCTTCCAGTTCATCGGTCCTATCGGAGCAGGAATATTCTCGCCTGTATTCGGAGCAATCTCCGTCATAACAGTCGAACTAATCAACGCAGTTTCCAAAGGCTCAATAGACTTGTTTGGCATTGCAAGGATGTTCCCAATGGTCTTCGCAGCAATCTACTTCGGCACCAAAACAAAACACAAAGCCATCGCGCTTGTACCTCTCGCATCAATGCTATTATTCTGGGCACATCCAATTGGCGCTCAAGCCTGGGCATACCCACTCTATTGGCTCATACCAATAGCCACTCTCTGGAAAAAAGACAACCTGCTGTTACGCAGTCTCGGAACAACTTTCACAGCACACGCAGTTGGCTCTGTCGCATTCCTATATGCATTTAGCACTGTACCAGCACTCTGGTGGGGACTTATACCAATAGTCTTCATAGAACGAATGCTTTTCGCACTAGGAATTAGCATATCTTTCGTTGCAGCAAACACTATAGTAAGCCATCTTGGACTACCCTTCATGAACGTAGACAAACGCTACGTACTCCCAGAAAGATTCAAGAATCTAACTGCCGCTCCGAGCCCCGAGCTTCGCTCACAGTAAAAGTAGAACCAGTAACAAGAACCAAATCCTTTTCAGACGCGAGTTTCTTGGCATAGTCAAGGGCCTCGCGCACTCTTCTTATAACACTAATCCTTGTAGCCATAACACTCTTAACCTGTCCAACCAATTCTCCACAGTCCATTGGATTAGGCGCAATCTCATATTCTGTTACAAACAATTCCTCTACTTTTGGCAAAAACTTCAACATCTCATGCGCATCCTTGTCGTTCTTCACACCTAACACCACAAAAAGCCGCTCATATTCCATGCTATCTAAAACCTCTCTCAACGCACACATGCCCGCTGGATTATGAGCAACATCCATCAACACATTTCCCTGCAATTCAGCCCTGCCAGAAATAATCGCATCCAAACCCTTCAAAGGTTCTTTCACGCCAAGCTCTTTTGCTGCTTCCACTGCACAAGCAGCATTCCATTGCTGGAAAACACCCAGCATTGCCAGCTTATACATACCTTTCTCAACTTCCCTCAATCTTGCACCACGCTCTTTTGCCTCGCGCCTAATCACAGAAAGTGCCTCTGGCTTTTTCTCAGCAGTTATCACAGTCATACCAGGCTTTATCACTCCAGCTTTTTCAAAAGCAATCTTTTCCAACGAATCACCAAGCACATGCATATGATCAAAATCCACGTTTGTTATCACAGCTACCTCAGGAATAACCACAGAAGTCGCATCTAAACGCCCTCCAAGACCAACTTCTAGCACACAATAATCTGTTTTTCCAACAAAATATTTCAGTGCAACAGCAGTCATAACCTCAAAAAAAGTACAATCATGACCTAAAGCCTTAACTTCACTCACAAGACGCGCAAGCTCTTCACATGGAATGTCTTTACCATTGATTTGTATGCGTTCAGTTAACCTATCCAAATGAGGAGAAACATACTTACCAACACGAAAACCATTTGTTTGAAGAATAGAAGAGAGCAAAGTAGTAACAGAGCCTTTGCCATTTGTTCCTGCTACCTGCACACAATGCAACTCTTGTTCTGGATTATCCCATTTATCAAGCAATGCTTGTATATTCTTTTGGCCGTGATGTATGCCTAAGCGTGGTAGCGCGAATAGGTAATCCTCTGTTTGTTGATAGTCCATGAGCTAATCTTGGAGTTACAGGAAATAAAAAGATGGTGCATACCTTTTCTGGATGGCTTTTTGAACTCTTAGATTCCCTCGACAGTAGATTTCAATGGAAACGAATCATCAGGATTTCCAAAGGCCGTGCAGGCTGCAATATTCCCTTGCTCTTAATTGCTCTGCTTTAACATAGAATAGCGCTTCTGGTTTGTCTGTTGGTTTCAAGAAGTTTCGATAAGAAACTCCGTCAGCCACTAACTCAATCCACTCGATGAAATGCTCTTCTTCCATTGGGTGTGGGATAGAACCAACTTTCACTAGGATGCCTTCTGCGGTTTTTTCAATTACTGGCACGTGCTTTTCCGAGCCAGCGTCCTGTGTTTTTTCTTCTAGGAATTGCATTGGTTGTCCACAACATACCAGTTGTCCGGCTCCGCCATGAATGACTTCCACTATGTTCCCACAAATACTGCATTTATAGACGTGTTTTTGTTCGGTCATTTTTCTTTCTCCTTGTTCAAAAGCCGTTTTTCTCCTGTTAGTTTTTGGATGTCGTCAATGTCCTGGCTTGCTTCCAAACAACCAATGTATTTGCCTTCTTTATCTCTCAGAGCAAAGTATTGTATCAGGACTTTATGTTTGTTCTCGCCGAAAGGCAAGTCAATCCAAAAACGAGCTTTGTCTCGCTCTCCTTTTTTCATTTCTTCTAAAATTTGTTCAACCTTGCTCAGACTTTTTTCCGGATGGCAGTCACGGATGTTTCTGCCAACGACTCCCACTGGTCTTTTGAATATTCTTGTTTCGTGTTTGTTCCAGCCTAAGACCTCATCGTTTTCATCGACAACTGAAAACTCAATTGGGATGGTTTCCAACAAGGCATCTAACACATCACTGGGAATGTTTCCAATCATTTTAACACCTTGAATAAGCTTTTATAATCTCTTGTTTTTAATCTTTCTAGAAAGTTACTGGTGACGAGTATGTTAAAACTATTTATTTGTAGGATTTGCGGCGAACCACATCTCGCTGAAGAACAGCCAACCGACTGCCAATTCTGTGGAGCTCCTAAAAATTTCTTGGGCATGGCAGAAGATTACTCTGTGTTATGGGGAGTTGAACTCACTGAACAAGAAAAAACAGACATGAAAGCAACTCTCGATCTTGAAGTCAACGCAACTGCGTACTACACTGACATCTCAAAAAGCAACGAGAAGTACTCCAAATATAACAGGATGTTCAAGCAACTGGCGCGAATAGAAAAAGAGCATGCTGAAGTCGCTGCCAAGTTCCTGGATGTTCCTCTTCCAGAGTTCATTGGCGAAAAAAGCAAGGGAAGTATCAAAGCAGATCTTGAGAAGACGAAAGAGCTGGAGACTCATGCCACTGTCCTATACAAGCAGTTTCTCGCAAATGCGACAAGCGGGAAGGTCAAGATTTTTTACACTGCACTGGTTCACGCGGAAAACGGGCACAGAGAAATCGCAGAAGCAGAATTGGAGTAACTGCCTTTGTTAGAACAATTTATTGAATTTTTCCCAATCGGGTTTTTGGGTCATTGTCGCGTTGAGGACATCTTCTTTTATCCAAGGATGCCTACTCTTATATTTGATAGTTGAAACGATTTTCAAACATCAACTAAAGTGAGTGACTATCTTATCTATAATCTTCTCCAAAGCATCAACAGTTCCAGTTTCTTGTTTAAAATGAACAAACGGTTTTCCCGAATCGCCTGCCCGTACTATTCCAGGTTCTAATGGAATGCTACCTAAAAAGGGGATGTTCAAGTCCTTTGAGATTTCTTCCCCTCCATTTCCCTTGAACAAATCGACTTTCTTGTGACAGTGAGGACAAGTAAACCCACTCATATTTTCAATTATTCCTACAATTGGTACATTCAATTCCCTAGCAAAAGTAACACTTTTGCGAGCGTCAAGAACTGCTACTTCCTGTGGAGTAGTAACTATCAAAGCACCATCCAAATCTGGTATTACCTGACACGCGCTTAGTAGTTCATCACCAGTACCCGGAGGCGAGTCTAATATCAGATAGTCTAGTTTTCCCCAGTTAACCTCTCCTAATAACTGTTTTACAGCAATCGCTTTGAGTGGACCACGCCAAATAATTGGTTGGTCTGGATCTTGTGCCATTAAAGCTAAGCTCATCGCTTTCAGGTTTGGTGAAATTATCACTGGTTCTATTCCTTGGCCAAAGTCGTGTAATCCATCTGCTTTAATTCCCAACATTTTAGCAAGGTTAGGACCATGGAAGTCTATGTCCAGTGCTCCAACATGATATCCTTTATCAGCAAGCCCGTAAGCCAAGTTAACTGCTACCGTGGTTTTGCCTACTCCTCCTTTTCCACTGATGACGATTATCTTGTGTTTTACCTGAGATAGATTTGTCTTCAACTGTTCTTCTCTTTCCACTGACTCTTCCTTACTTTTTTCCATACTCGTTTCCTCACCTTACAATTACTTGTGACGTGCTGGTCTTAAAAACTTACTTCAAGAACCGACAATCATAAAAACAAACTCTGTAATGCCATCCTCTAAAAGACATGCTTACAGCTAACGTGAGTAAAAGTATATCCTGGTAACTTGACACAATTCTAAGGCATTGCTAACTCTGAATTGAATTTTCAAGGAAGTTAAAATCTGTAATTTTTTCGCATGGAACCCTTAAATAAAATCACTGATAAAAAGAAAAGAACGGGGGAAATAAAATGAAAGACTTAATCGACCTTAATGATTACTCTAGAAACCAAATAGAAACCATTTTTGACCGAACAGAAGAACTCAAAGCCAATCCATACCAAAACCGTTTATCCAACAAAACACTAGCCATGATATTCGCTAAACCCTCCACTCGCACACGCGTTTCATTCGAAACCGGAATGACTCAACTAGGCGGGCATGCACAATACTTAGGACCAAATGATCTCCAGCTCAACAGAGGAGAAACAATAGCAGACACAGCACACGTACTCTCGCGCTTTGTAAACATTATAATGGCCCGGCTCTTCAAACACCAAGACGCACTCGACCTAGCAAGGCATGCTAAAATACCCGTAATTAACGGTCTCACAGATTTTTTGCATCCCTGCCAAGCACTAGCTGACTTGTACACGCTGAAAGAACACAAAGGACTAGACATAGAAATTGCATGGGTAGGCGGACGCGGAAACGTCCTGAATTCACTAATGCAAATCACAAACAAATTTGATATTCCAATAAGGTTTGCAGGACCAAAAGAACGAGAACCAGAAGAAGATATGCTCTCACGAGTCAAAAACACTACAATAGTTGGTTCAGCCGAAGAAGCCGTGAAAGGCGCAGACGCAGTGTTCACAGACACTTGGATTTCAATGGGCGAAGAAAAAGACGCAGCACAGTTGTTCAAAACATTAAAACCATACCAAGTCAATGCTGAACTCATGAGCAAGGCTCCAGACGCAATATTCATGCATTGTTTGCCAGCCCATAGAGGACAAGAAGTGACAAACGAAGTCATTGACAGTGCACAGAGTGTGGTCTTCGATGAAGCAGAAAACAGATTACATACTCAAAAAGCAGTAATTTGTACGCTGCTCAATGTCTAGAAAGAATTAAATAAAACGCAAACCAAAATTATGAAAGAGGTGTACTCCCATGTTTGAAGTAACATTCACAGACGCTACTGTTTTTAAAAAATGCATAGACGCAATAAGCACACTAATTGATGAAGGAGAGTTCGTAGCCAATGATCAAGGACTCTCACTAAGAGCAATGGACCCATCACAAATAGCAATGGTAGACTTTCAACTACCAAAAACTGCATTCGAAAGTTACAGTTCAAATACCACAAAACTAGGGGTAAACATGGAAGACTTTGCCACAGTCATGTCAAGAGTCCGAGCAGGCGAAAGAATGGAAATGAAACTTGACGAAAGCAAATCCAGATTAATCCTAACATTCAGAGGACACTCAAGAAGACGATTTGTTGTGCCATTACTAGACCTGGAATCAAACACCCCAAAAGAACCTCAAATTGAATTCGAAAGCATAGCCAAACTAAACGGCACATTCCTAAAAGAATCACTAAAAGACACACAACTAGTCAGCTCACATGTTATCCTAAACGCTCAGCCAGACGCATTCATAGTACAAGCACAAGGAGACAAAGGCGGGGTCAACATTAAAACAGAAAAAGGAAGCAAACAAATCATCGAATACACTGTCAACAAAGAAGCCAGAGCGATGTTCCCGCTCGACTACCTCAACGACCTACTAAAAAACGTAGACTCTACCACAAACGTACTACTTTCTCTATGCATGAACGCACCACTCCAACTCAAATACGACATAGGAGACGCACACATAACCTACTATCTTGCTCCGCGCATAGAAGAAGAATAAAGGGGAGATTTTTATGAAAAAAATACTTGTCATTGGGGCTGTAGGACAAATCGGCTCCGAGTTAGTGCCACTTCTACGAACAAAATACGGCAACGAAAATGTTGTCGCAGCAGGACACAGCAAAAAACCTACAGACGACCTAGCAAATGCAGGGCCATTCGAATTCGTAAACGTGCTAGATAAAGAATCAGTCGAAACCGTTGTAAAAGACCACGGCATAGACACCATCTACAATTTAGCAGCCATTCTATCTGCAACAGGCGAACAGAAGCCACAATTAGCATACAACGTCAACAACAACGGATACTTCAACATCCTAGAAATTGGACGAGAACAAGAACTAGAGCGTATAATGACACCCAGTTCAATAGCTGCATTCGGGCCGGAAACACCAAGAGACAACACTCCCAACGAAACAATCCTCAAACCTACAACCATGTATGGTATCACTAAAGTCACAGGAGAACTTTTAGGCAACTACTACTTCCAGAAATACGGTTTAGACGTGAGAGGCCTACGCTATCCAGGCATCATAAGCAGCGAAACACCACCAGGAGGCGGAACCACAGACTATTCAATAGAAATGTACTATGCTGCAGTAAAAGGTGAGCACTACACATCTTTCCTTGGAGAAGGCTCTGCTCTTCCAATGATGTACATGCCAGACGCGCTTAAGGCTATTGTTGACCTAGCAGAAGCAGACATTAGCAAGCTAACTCACCACAGCGATTTCAACGTCAACGCAATGAGCTTCGCGCCAGAAGAGCTTGCCACATCAATCCAAAAAGAGTGTCCAGAATTCACTGTGGACTACAAACCAGATTTCCGCCAAGCAATAGCAGACTCATGGCCAAAAAGCCTTGATGATAGTGCTGCACGCCAAGAATGGAATTGGAAACCAGGATATGACCTAAAAGCAATGACAAAAGACATGATTGAAAAACTTACGCCAAAACTAACGGGGGAATAAAAAATGACAAACCATTTAGCATTCTTACAAAACAAAGTTCAAGAACTGAAAGACCAGAGCCTCTACGGTGCGCTTCCAGTCTTCAGCAGCGAACAAAAAAATAGAGTAGTAATGAACGGTCAAGAGATAGTTACTTTATCCACTAACAACTATCTAGGCTTTGCAAATCACCCAAGACTACGCACAGCAGCAAAAGCAGCTATTGACGAATGGGGATGGGGAACCGGAGCCGTCCGACAAATCGCAGGCACAATGGACATCCACATGCAACTAGAACAAAAGCTAGCAGAATACAAAAAAACCAAAGAATCTCTGCTTTTCGTAGCAGGAATTGCTGCTAACCGAGGAACAATCCAATGCCTGATGGAAAAAGACGATGTTATCATCAGTGACCAGTTGAACCATGGCAGTATCATCGATGGAGTACGCCTGACCAAATCAGACAGAAAAATCTTTGCCCATAGAGATATGACTGAGTTCCGCAAAGCACTTCAAGAATCAAAAGACTACGCACATCGCTTAGTCGTAACAGATGGAGTCTTCAGCATGGATGGAGACACAGCAAAATTAGATGAAATGGCCGAACTGTGCGAAGAATTTGATGCAATACTTATGGTAGATGATGCACATGGAGATGGAGTTATGGGTAAAGATGGACGGGGCACACCCAATCATTATGGTGTAGCAGACAAGATAGACATAGACATGGGAACCTTATCCAAAGCCTTTGGCTGTCTAGGAGGATACATAGCAGGAGTCCCAGAACTAAAAGACTGGTTAACAAACAGAGCACGCTCGTTCCTCTTCACCACCGCACATCCACCAGCGAATGTAGCTGCATGCATGGAAGCAATAGACATGGTTCAAGACGAACCACAACACCTCAAAAACCTTTGGGACAACACAAAATACTTCAAAAAAGGACTGGAAGACCTAGGCTTCGACACAGGACACAGTGAAACCCCTATCACACCCGTGATAGTCGGAGAAAGCAGCAATGCTAACAAACTCAGCGTCGAAATGCTCAAAGAAGGAGTCTTCGTAAAACCAATAATATACCCACTAGTCGCAAAAGACAAAGCGCGTGTCAGAACCATCGTAACAGCACAACACACAAAAGAAGATCTTAATTTCTGCCTAGGCAAATTTGAAGACGTCGGCAAAAGAATGAACCTAATCTAAGCATCACAGGCCCCTTTTGGGCCTATTATCTAAAGCATTCTAGTGCAACCCAAAACCCAGAAAAAAGTATTTTTCAGTATTTTCTTTGGAAAACCGAAAATGTTATTAATAAGTCTTTGTTTATTATAGTTGTGCCTCCCATTAACGAGGTGTGGTTCGCACGGGAACCCAGCACACAACCCGGCAAGCCGATAAAACTCGATAAAAAGGACAAAGAAGTAATACGCATCCTATGCAAAGACGCGAGGACACCACTTACAAAGATTGCTAAAAAGGTCGCATTGACTCCAGATGGAGTCAAATATAAAATCAATCGCCTCATCACTCAAGGTGTTTTGCAGGGATTCACAGCGATAGTAAATCCTGAGAAAATCGGCTTGCCTTTAACATCACTTGTTTTGATTTCGTTTTGGGATTTCCCCCCCGAAATCCAAAATACTCTTAGAGAGTACATACGAAAAAACGAGCAAGTCATGTGGGGGGCACAATCATTGGGTGAGTGGGATTTCTCGCTTGAAATAATCGCGAAAACTCCTGCTCAATTAGAATCAATCATAAGCGCGCTAAGAAAAAAGTTTAAGATAAAGAAAATTAGAGTGCATACTTTAGTAAAAGAATACAAATGGACTTCTTGGCCCGGAGAATCATATTAAGCATTTAAACAAGAAACGCACTTAACTCATTATGAACGGAAAGGAAGCTTTTGGGGTTGGCCTTCTGATTCTTGGACTTATCCTTTTAGTAGTATCTCCAATATACTTTGCTTTAGGCGAACCAGATGTTCCCTTAGTATTCAAAGTAGGGTTTCCTTTGTTTGGAATAGGATTTATAGTATTATTAGTTTCTGTTTTCTTGGACAGACTTAAAGAAAAAGAGGTTGAAAGAGCATGAGCATATTATTAGTTAACACTCCAACTATTGAAGGAAAACCAATAAGTGAAGTACTTGGTCTGGTACGTGGAAGCACCATAAGAGCAAGACATCTGGGTAAAGACATAATAGCAGGATTGCGCAACGTTGTAGGCGGAGAAATCAAAGAATACAGTGAAATGCTTGAAGAAGCTAGAGAACAAGCACTAGGACGAATGAAAAAAGAAGCAGAAGATCTTGGTGCGGATGCAGTTGTAAATATCCGGCTCACAACCTCTCAAATAGCCGCAGGATCAGCTGAAATCGTTGCGTATGGGACAGCAGTTAAACTAAAGAAATAAATATGCTTTTTCATATAATTAGGCTACTCATTTTATTGAGCGTGATTTAACATGACTGAAAATTCTTCAGTAGCAGAGCCAGCAGCATTTGGTTTACTTGGACTTGCAATAATAACATTGTTAGTAGGAATATACCAAATAGGTTTGATGGCTAATTGTGTCTTAATTCTCCCATGGGCACTTGTGCTTGGAGGCGGCGCTCAGTTATTCGCAGGATTTATGGACTTCAAAAGAAAAAATATTTTTGGCGCTACTGCGTTCAGTGCTTATGGTGTTTTTTGGATTGCCATAGCTATAACATGGACCATTGAAATTTTAGCAACAAACGCTACGTTTGTGGAAGGACTTGCTTTCGATGGCACGACTATCGGTTGGGTCGCGCTTGGCTGGCTTATTTTTACATTGTACATGACTTACGGATCCATGTTCATAACAAAAGTTCTCGCAATCATTTTTGTGTTGATTGATTTAGTGTTTATTGCATTGTTTGTCCATGTCTTTGCGGGAGTGCCTTTGGTTGTTCCAGGAATAGCTCACTTACTGTTATCTGCAGTAGCTTTTTACGGTTCAGCGGCAGTAGTACTTAATAATCAGTTAGGCAAGACAGTGCTTCCTGTAGGAAAACCTTTTCTTAAGTAATGACAAGAACCCTTCCCATTTTTGTTAACCCTAACACTTTTTATGTATGTTTTTTTATAATTAGTTTGTATGCAGAAGCAATATCCTCAATTAAAATTTTTGAAGTATTTGCTTTATTTGTCTAGTTTGCCTTCAGACAAGATAAGTTCTACAGCAACACTATCAAAAGAATTTGATGTTTCTCAACAGACAATTTCACGGGTTTTAAGAGAGATGGAAGATCTTTCTTTAATTACTAGGACATTATCTTCTAGCGGGCAATCTTTGGTTTTAACTCAAAAGGGAAGAGATGTTCTTTTGGAGACTAAATCTTTGATTGATTCTGCTTTAGAAGAAAAGTTTGAAAAGGTTTCTATTAATGGCATAGTTTGTTCTGGTAGTGGAGAGGGTGCATATTATATGAGCCAGCGTGGCTACATGGATCAGTTTAAGAATATTCTGAATTGTGTTCCGTTCCCTGGGACTCTTAATGTACTGCTTTCTCCTAGTGATGTCAAGAAAAAAGTGATAATCAGTGGGTTTGATCCTGTTTTCATTAGCGGTTTTAGGACGCGTGAACGTGAGTTTGGTGTTTTGTTGTGCTATCCATGTCTTATTGGTGGGTCAGTGGATGGTTTTGTTATATTTCCTGAACGGGTTCATCATGAACCAAATATACTGGAAGTTATTTCAGATGCGAATTTGAAAGATACTCTTGCTCTTAAAGATGGAGATAAACTGAGGGTTGTCGTATGGTAAAAATAAATTTTAAACCAAATACTGATGAAATCGTGGTTGCTAGTTTGTTGAGTTCGATTTCTGCAGTTTTACAGATTGTTCATGTTGGTATTCCAACGCCAATAGGGATGTGGATTGATTTGGTTGCTGTTCCTTGGCTCATAGCATACTTTTTGAAGGGTTTTAAAACAGCGTTATTTACTGCGATTCTTTCTGCTGTTGTTATCGCTGTTGTAGCACCAACAGCATTCATTGGGTCTTTGATGAAATTTGCTGCTTCTTTACCTATGTTTCTTGTTCCTGCTTTAGTGCTTTTGTTTTACAAGAAAGATTTGAAAGACTTCCGTTTTGCTTCTTTGTTGTTAGTTCCTTCTCTTTTAGTTAGAATTGTTGTAGCTTTGGCATTGAATGTGTATGTGGCATTTCCTATGTGGACTGGAATGTCTTTTTCTGCTGCTGCTCCAATTCTACTCGTAAAAGTAGGCGAGTTTTTCGGTCTTTTAGGTTTGTCTTCGTTAGCTGCATCTTTTTATGGTTTGTCTTCTTGGGATGCTGTATTGATTTTGTTAGCCATTCTTACTTTTTTGAATATTATCCAAGGAATAGCAGAGTATTTCATTGCTTGGAAGTTGTCTTTTAATAGTCAGTTGAGTAAAATCAAGTGGTAGTGATGTTATCTCTCAAGGATGTTTCCTTTGTTTATACTGATTCTAATGTTAATGCGTTGGAGGATGTTTCGTTAGATTTTTCTAAGGGTGAATTTATTGGTTTGATTGGTGGAACTGGACATGGTAAAACAACTCTTTTACTCTGTTTGAATGGCTTGATTCCTCATTTTGTTAAGGGTACTTTTAGTGGTAGTGTTTTGGTTGATGGAGTAAATACTAGAGGTTCTTCTGTTTCTAGTCTTGCTCCTAAGGTTGGATTGGTTTTTCAGAATCCTGATGATCAGATTTTTTCTTTAGAGGTAAGAGATGAAGTAGGGTTTGGTCCAAGAAACTTGGGTTTTTCTGATAAAGAAGTAAGTGAGAAAGTTGAAGAAGCGTTATCTTTGGTTGGTATAACTCATTTAGCTGATTCTGATACAAGCAACTTATCTGCTGGTCAAAAACAGTTGGTGTGTATTGCTAGTGTTTTAGCTATGGAACCTGCTGTACTGGTTTTAGATGAGCCTACTGCAGAACTTGATTTTAAAAGTAGTGAAAAGGTTTATCATGTTTTGAATTCTTTGAGAGATCAGGGTACAACTGTTATTGTTGTAGAACACAAAATGAATTTTCTTTCTGAGTATGCTGATAGGATTATTGTTTTGAATAATGGTAGAGTGTTCATGGATGATACTCCTGATAAAGTCTTTTCTAGTGTAGATAAACTTTCTGAGCTTGGGATTTCTCCTCCGTCTGTTTATAAACTTAGGGATGGTTTAAAAAAAGAAGGTGTTGTTTTTTCTTTTTCGAGTGTTGATGAAGCGATTAAACAACTCAGTGCGAGGCTCAATAAATGATTCGTTATTGTCCTAGAAATTCTTTTGTTCATAGGGTGTCTCCTACTCTCAAGCTCTTTTTTTTGGTTGTTGTACTCTTACTTTCTGTTCTGTTTGTTAATTTATATCTACAAATAGCACTGTTTTTAGTTGTTTTACTTGCTATTTTTGTTGCTCGTCTCCCTTTAAGAGAAGTAATCCGTTTTGCTTGGATTTTCTTTTTGTTGGCTCCAGTAATGCTTTTGCTTCAAGGTTTGATTCATCCTGTTTATGATTATGTTGTTTTTGAGTTCATGGGAGTGAAAGCTTATCATGCTGGACTAATTTTTGGTTTGAGCATAGCTTTTCGGCTTTATACCCTTGGTTTTTTGACTCCGCTTATTGTTATGACTACACGGGTTTCTGATTTGGTTCATTCTTCAGGAAAGTTTTTACCTCACTTTTTTGTGTTTGGGCTTGCGATAACTTTCAGGTTTATCCCGATTTTTGAGGAAGAATTGGTTCGCATTCAAATGTCTAAAGAGGCTAGGGCAACTAAGAAAAGTGTTTCTTCTATTTTTTCTCTTTTAGTTCCTTTGTTTTGTAATGCGTTGAAAAAATCTAGGACTATGTCTTATAGCATTGAAAGCAGAGGGTTTAAGGCGTGAGATAACGTTCTGCGTTTCTTAGAATCTCTGCATCATTTTTGAATGTTAACTGTTTTTTCGCGTTGTTGTATTCTAACCATCTACATCCAATATGTTCAAAGGAAAGTTCTACTTGATCACTTTTTGCTTTTGCTAGAAAGAATTCCACTTTTTTGTTTACTGTTTCTTTTCTTCTGTGAAAACAGTAATTTATTTCATGTTTGAATTCTGGCATGAATTCGACATGTAGTCCTGTTTCTTCAAGTATTTCTCTTCGAGCAGTTTCTTGAAGGTTTTCACCTGGTTCTATTTTGCCTTTCGGAAAACTCCAGTGCCCTCCTTCATATTGTAAAATAAGGTACTTGCGAGGGTTCTCTATGAAAACTACAGCGCCTGCTGAGTGTTCTTTCATTTGGATTACCTTTTTGTATCGCTGAATCCAAACACTTGTTGTTCTGGGTAGACTACAACACCTTTGTCTGTTATTTGCATGGCAGCAATCTTTTTCTGATGTTTTGTGCCTCTTAGTTTGAGTACTTCTATTGCACTTTCTCTGACATCTCCTTTTCTAATGTTATATAGGACAAACACTCCATCTGCCATGAATTCTTCGAAGGTGGTTTTGCTTTCTATGAGTGGGTCTTTTTCTACTATTAGTAGACTCAATGCTTCAGATTTTTCGAGTAATCTGAATATTTCTTCTAGATAAACTCTATATTCTGAGAGGTTGTTTGAGAAGAAAGAGGACACTGCAGTAAGAGAATCCATTATTATTATGTCTGGATTAAGGTCTTTTGGAATAAAATCTCCTTCTTTTATGAGTGCATCTGGAGAGGAAATTACTTCAACACCTTTTCTTTTTCCAACAGAATATTTTAATGATTGCCAGACGGTTGTAATATCCATTCTTTTGATGAATATGTTAGGCTTTAGTTCGTCTGTTCCGCCGCACATTTTCATGTGTTCTAATAGTTTTTTTTCTGATTCTTCAAAACTAAGATACAAACATTTTTTGCCTTCTCGAGCAAAATTTGCACAGGTTTGCAGGCAAAAGAGTGTTTTGCCGCTTCCTGGCCCTCCTTTGACTACGACCGCAGAACCTTTTGGGATTCCTTTTTCTATCAATCCATCAAAGCCAGGTATGCCTGTTTTTACTCTTTCAACGTCATCCATGAATTCACCGTTTAGACTTATCAATGTATCTTATATAATGCTTTCTTCGGAAAAGCATTTAAACTTTGTATTCGTTTTAATATTCATGTATATCCTACTTGGAGGGATAAAACCTTTGGTTGGAGAGGTGCTAGGCAAGAAAGCAACTCGATTGTATCTAGGTGGATGTAACTGGAAGTGTGGTTATTGTTATGTTCCAGAAGTGCTAGATGAAAAGAAATGCCAGCGAGTTAATTTGAACGAGTGTGTATATCTGCTTCAACAGATAAAGAGCATGGAGGCAGTTGAAATTACTGGAGGCGAACCAACCAAACAAGCAAGAGAGCTTGAAACTCTTTGTAGAGCATGTAAACAAGAAGGATGGTTAGTGAAAGTCCATTCTAATGGTTCAAACCCCGGAGTAATAGCTAATCTTGTCACAGAAAATTTAGTGGACGTGCTTGCTCTTGACGTAAAGGCTCCATTAAAAGACGAAAAAATGTATTCTCATATCACTGGATGTAAACCAGATCCTCAAAAAGTCAGAGAATCTCTTGGACTTGCTCATTTAAGTTCTTTCAATGGTTTGTTTGAAGTAATTGTGCCGGTTTTGCCTGGGATTACTGATAATGAAGAAACCATACGGAAAATCTGTAAGGATGTGTCCTATTGTGATTCACTTGTGCTAAGAGGTTTTGATCCTGCACACGACTTGCTTAATGAAAAATTAAAAGAAGAGGAAGCACCTTCTCATGATACCCTGCTTAAGCTTGCGAAAGTAGCTAGGGATGCACTTTATAATGTTAATACTATAATGGTTGAGAGTGCTGAGAAAGGTATAGAAACAATTTAATCTTTTTTCATGTGTATGTCTCTTTGTGGATACGGAATCTCAATACCTTCTTTATCATACGCTTTTTTCAAGCTTTTTATGAATTCATGTGTCATTGGGAATTTGTTTTTTCTTTCCATGCATGCTAAGCCAACACTGAAGTTGATTGATGAATCTCCAAATTCTTTATAACGAAGGTATGGTTCGCTTTTAGAGCTGCCTCCTTCAACTTTCTTTTGGACTTCTTTAGCAATTTTAATTGTCAACTTTTCAACTTTGTCCAAATCGCTGTCATAGCTTACGCCAACAGGAATCCAAAAAGAGATGTCCGGTTTTGGTTTTTCATAGTTTATTATAATGCTATCTGCAAGAGTACTGTTCGGAATAATCATCAAGTTATTATCTATCGTGCGAATCTTAGTGTTTCTCCATCCGATTTCTTCCACGTAGCCTCGTTGTTCTTTAGAAAGTTTGATGTAATCTCCTACTCGCACTGGTTGGTCAGAAGCCAGATAGAATCCAGCGAAAAAGTTTGATAGCGTGTCTTGTGCAGCAAAAGCAATCGCAATACCTCCAATTCCAAGTCCTGCAATCATCGGAGTAATATCTATTTTCAAGTAGCTGAGTATGATTAAACCTGCTACCAAGTAAAGAACAAAAATAATGATATTTTTAGAAAATTTGAAAATGGTCTGCCTGCGCTTTTTAGACCCTTTCAATATATCACTCAAGTACCACTCAAAAATCGCGCTTATTACTTTATTTACTGAATAAGCAGTAATGAGTATACCAATAATCACAAAAAAGGTGTTAGTTATTTCACTTAAAGTGATAGCGGTTGAAATCTCTTTAACAACCTCAACTCCATTTTCTACAGTTGTTATCTGTTGAACTGTTTCATAGATTATTCTATTCCCAATATCTGGATTCAAATCAATGTACAAGTATTGAATTGCCAAGTAAAGTCCAATAAACACAAAAATTATTCTAATAGGTCTGCTAAGATTGTTTATTACTCTATCATCTAAGGTGCTTTTAGTCTTATGCGTGAGCTTTTTTAGAGTTTGCAAGAGCCATATTGCTACGTAAGAAAGCGCATAAGCGATTACAATAAACAAAGGAAGTATAAGGTATTCCCATAATTCAACTGCCATGGCTATTTTTCTTCGTGCTTCATTTAAAAAGCTTTTGATAGCTATTTAAAAGCTTGAACATCAAAACTTTAACCTAATGGACTATGAATTCTTTGAGCATGAAGCAGATCAAGGAATACGTTGTTATGGCGAGACTACAGAAAAAGCATTTGAGAATGGCGCGAAAGCTCTTTTCGAAATAATGTGCGATACTACTAAAGTAGAGCCCATCACTCAATTAGCCCTATCTGCTAAAGCAAAAGATTTGGATTTACTGTTTATAGAATGGCTTAATGAGCTGCTTTCCCAAAAAGATATTGAAATGATGTTCTTCTCAGAATTTAAGGTAACCATATCAAAAAATGAAGAATATCTTCTTGAAGCTATTGTATCTGGCGAACCAATGGACGTTGAAAAGCATGGTGCAAAACTTGAAGCAAAAGCTGCAACTTATACTGCATTGAAAAGCGGAGAAAAAGATGGAAAAAAGTTTTTTCAGTGCATAGTGGATGTTTAAAGGTGTTAAAATGGAAATGAAAGAGACTAGACAGCATGTCTGGGAAATAACAATGAAAGAACCAATGCGAGTTCCAGGAAGAATTTATGCAGATGAACCCATAATGAACCACTTGAAATCAGAGCTTGCAACAGAATGGAGTGCTTTGAGACAAATTGTTAATGTTGCTGCACTTCCAGGCATACAAGATGCATCCATTGCAATGAGCGATGTGCATCCTGGCTATGGTTTTCCCATAGGTGGAGTAGGTGCATTTGATGCAGAAGAAGGAGTCATAACAATGGCTGGCATAGGTTTTGATATTAACTGTGGAGTGCGCAACCTGAAAACATCTCTCACTAAAGATGAATTAGAGCCAAAGAAAGAAGAGTTGGCCAATGAACTCTTCAAATCGATTCCCGCTGGCCTTGGAGTGACAGGCGAACTCAGGCTAGACGAAAAGAAAATAGATGAAGTGCTTGTCAAGGGCTCGGAGTACGTTATCGATGAAGGCTATGGCATTCAAGAAGACCTTGAATATACTGAGGAAAACGGGAGGGTAGAAGGAGCAGATCCCTCAAAAGTTTCACACAAAGCCAAGCAGAGACAATATAAGCAAGTAGGCACGCTCGGCTCAGGCAACCATTACCTTGAAGTCCAGTATGTAGATGAGATATTCAACGAAAAAGCTGCCAAAGCGTACGGCTTGTTCCAAGACCAAATCATAGTCTCTATTCACTGTGGTTCGCGTGCACTTGGCCATCAGATTGGAACAGACTACCTAAAATTCTTGGAAGAAGCAACCAAGAAATATGGAATTCAAATAGCTGATCGAGAACTAGTCTGCGCGCCTTTCCAGTCTCCTGAAGGACAGCAGTACTTCTCAGCGGTGAAAGCTGGAATGAACTGTGCGTTTGCGAATAGGCAGGTGCTTGCTCACCTTACCCGTAACGTGTTTTCCACGGTACTTGGCTTGAAGTACAGTGAAATTCCAATGTTCTATGACATTGCTCACAACACATGCAAGCTGGAAGAGCATAAAGGTAAAAAGCTAGTCGTGCACCGCAAAGGTTCAACAAGAGCGTTTGGACCTGGCCGAAAAGAAATTCCCAAAGCTTATCGGCAAGTTGGCCAACCTGTTCTTGTGGGCGGTACCATGGGTACATCATCATACATTTTGCATGGTACAAAAGCTGGAATGGAAGAGACTTTCGGTAGTGCATGTCATGGTGCAGGAAGAGCAATGTCTCGTACCAAAGCCAAAAAAAAGTGGTGTGGCGAAAGCATTCTTCAGCAGTTATCAAAAAAAGGAATCATAATCAAAGGCCATTCAAGAGCTGGCTTAGCAGAAGAAGCTCCTGGTGCATACAAAGATGTGGATGAAGTAATAAACATAATGCATTTAACTGGGATTGCAGAGAAAGTAGTTAAAGTTAAACCGTTAGTTTGTATTAAAGGGTGATTTAAATGAAAAAAGGAGAAAAAAAGTTTTTTTTAGGTTTAGTAGTAGTTGCACTCTTATTCCTTTTCTTGTTGGTTCTAGTGCTAGTCTTCTCTCTTGAAATTCCTATTCTTGGAGGAGCAGTAGGTGTTGTTCCAGTAAAAGGAGAGATGTACACGGAATCTACTAGTTCTATAGTAGGAAGTTCTTTTGGAGTAAGAGAAACAATCAAACAATTAAAAAACGCAGATGAAAATCCATCTGTTTCAGCAATCCTTTTAGATATTAATTCTCCTGGCGGTTCAGTAGTAGCAGGACAAGAACTTGCACGCGCAATAAAAAAGACTAAAAAGCCAGTGGTTGCATACATTGGTGAACTTGGTGCATCTTCTGCATACCTTACTGCTTCTGCAGCTGATGAGATTGTTGCAGATCCTCATTCTTTGACTGGAAGTATTGGATCAGTAATAATGATTACTAACTATGCAGAACTTCTTGAAAAGATTGGAGTTAACATTACAACCATAAGTGGAGGGGACAACAAAGCAATGCTCAGTCCTTATGAAGAAATTGATCCAGCACATAAAGCAATGATGCAAGAGATAATAGATGATGCTTACTTAGATTTTAAAAGTCAAGTTCTAGACAATAGAAGAGGCAAGACATCAGAAGAACAGCTTGATTTAGTAGCAGATGGAAGAATTCTAAGTGGAAACCAAGCGTTAGAGGCTGGATTGATTGATCATGTCGGTTCACGAGATTTGGCTTTAGAGAGAGTAGCAGCGCTTGGAGGTATTGAAGGAGAACCAGTAGAAATTCTTTATACTCCATCCAGAAGCCCGTTTGCAGGTATTTTCAGTGAAATAGGTTTTCAGTTGGGAAGCGGGTTTTTATCCGGTCTTAAATCAGATGGGGTGGAGTTGAAGTCTTAATGGACGATAAACAAAAAAAGAAAGTGTTAACAGGCTTCCTTTTGGGTTTCTGTTCAACCATCGGTTTGATGGTTCTGTTCATGTTATTCGCTAGCATTTCTGGTTTGGCTTTCTCAATGGGTTTTCCAGCAATGCTAATAGAAGCAGAACAGTCATCGAACGGCACGATGGTTCACCTGTCTTGGCTTCTTCCTTTTTTCATTGGAGTGTTGTTTTCTGTTGGAGAACTCTTAAGAATGATTTAAACATTTTTTGTTCTCTTTTTAGCTATTCTGTTTGCTTCGTTATAGCATTGGCTTACTTCATGTAAACGTTTTGGAATATGAACTAAAGCCATAATCTTGTTTGAAATCACTTCCAAGTTTTTCGGGTTCTGTTCCAATGCTTTATCATAATATTCAATTGCTTTTTCCATTTCTTCTTGTACTAAAAGTGCATGATACAAATCATCTTTTTCTTGCTTGTGCCACTTTTGCATGCTCAGATTGTATATCGCAAGACCTTTTCTGCTAAGAAGCTCTGGATTATCTGGCTGAAGACGTAATGCTTTGTCATACTCAGTTAATGCTTCCTTGTAATTTCTTAGTCCTGCAAGAGAATTACCTTTGTTTTCAAGTGCTTCCACATTGTCAGGTTCAATCTTAAGAATTTCATCAAATAGTTCTATAGCATCCTTAAAATCTTCTTCAGGACCCTCAAACTTTCCAAGTTCATGTAACGCAAGACCTTTATCATTCAATGCTTCTATGTTCTTGTTGTCCTTTTTCAGTTTTTTATCACAATACTTTATGGCATCTTTATAGTATTCTATAGCTTCATCAAATCTTCCGAGCCTGTGTAACGCATTTCCTTTATTGTTCAATAAAGAAGAATTCCCTGGATTTTGTTCCAACGCTTTATCCAAAGCAGTAAGAGCATTATCAAAATCACCTATTTTGTTAAGAGCATGTCCTTTCATATTCAAAACAAGAATGTTTCCAGGTTCTTTAGCTAAAACTTTATCATATTCTGCTAAAGCTTCATCATATCTGCCTTCATTGTACAACTCATTACCTTTCTCAAATTTCATTCCTGCTTTACCATTAAGCGCGTTTTTTGATGCCATGTTATTCTCAACAATACACGAGTATAAAAATCTAATTGTATGTCTAACAATTGTTCTTTTATGCCTGGTTTTTCATAAACTAGTCAATGGACCGTGAGGAATTAGAGTACGCTATAAGCTATCCTTTCACTTCAAAAGCCAAAAAAGTTGTTGAACAGACCGGCTTCAATCTAGATGATCCTCCACTAGAGGTTTTAGACAGAGCAAAACAAAGAATTGAAGAAAACATACGAGGTTCTTTTGAACCAGTAAAATCAAGTTCAGAGAAAATACTATTAACAGAGCTTTTCTCATATCCTGTAGCAAAAATTCTTGCCTCTCTCACAACAGATTATTCTCTAATTCAACGCTTTTCTCGTGGAGAAGCAGCAAGACTGTCACGACACCTTTTGAATGATCCACATAGGTTAAGCGAGATTGCAAAAGAACTAGGAATAAACATTTCTGAAAACCAAATAAGTTTCGCTGACTACGTAAAAGCAGCTCCTGAGAAGTATCCTCTAGTCAATGCTCCTTTAAAACAAGGAGTTATCCAAATAGACGATCGAATACTACCAGAAATAATCGCAAATACCCTCAGAAGTAAACTTTCTCAAGAACTATCAAAAAAAATTAATGTTCCTCAAGTATACTCAAAACAAGCAAGTGCATTCAAAAAAGAGCTACTCTCTTTTACTACTGAAGATTTAGGACCACTAAAAATAGAAGCCTTCCCACCATGCATCAACACACTAATAAACCAAGCTAAACTAGGTAGTCCAATGCCACACCAACCACGATTTGTGTTGTCCTCCTTCCTGGTTAACACAGGAATGCCAACAGAAAACATTGTTAGATTATTTGCCAACACCCCCAACTTTAATGAAAACAAAACCCGTTACTATGTAGAATATTCTGCAGGCAAACGCGGTTCTGGCATCAAATATACCCCACCATCCTGTAAAAAAATGGATTTTTATTCGCTCTGCAGAAACAAAGATGCCTTATGCAATTCAATCCACCATCCTTTAAGCTATTACTCAAGAAAAAAGAGGGATAAGAAGTGAACAGAGGATTTATTCTCAGAAAATTCAGAGAATACTACTCAAAAAATGAAGTAAAAGCGCCTCCACAGATAGAACAAAGAGAATTTGGCATAGGTCTAGAAAAAAAGATAGACTCACGACACATGCAGTTCCAAAATGCTGACAAACTAAACTTCTATCTGCGTTCAGCAGTTCCACTATACATATCTTATTCAGCAGCGTTCTATGAATTCCCAGAAGCCAGGCCAATGCCTAACAAAAACAGGACTGGAGCAGACTTGATATTTGATTTAGATGCAGACGAATGTGATGTCTCATGCACACATCCTCATGATGAAGTCTGTTCTGACTGCATGCGACAAGTAAAACTAGAAACAGAACGGTTAGTTAACGGCTTTCTCAAACCAGACTTTGGATTCAAAAATGACGACCTGACAATAGTCTTTTCTGGAAACAGAGGATTTCACATTCACGTGCGCTCAGACATAGTACACGATTTTGACCAGAACGCAAGAAAAGAAATCGTAGAATACATAGGTGCAGAAAAAATAAAGCTAGTACATCCCGGCGAAAACAGGCAGCTTTATGGCCCAACCATACAAAGCGCCGGTTGGGGTGGTAAAATAGCTCTCACGCTCTATGAAACAATACGAAGCTCTGAGAATACTAAAGAGTTCAAGAAAAAAACAGGGTTATTAACACCAGCAATCAACAACATATTCCGCAACAAAACAGCAGCACTAGAAGCAATGCGAACAGGAATCTGGAGTAAAGTACCAGTAAGCGCGAATGCTTGGGATGACCTAGTAAAAGATCTAGCAGGAAAACTCAGAGTCAACCTAGACAAAAACGTTACAATGGACATGGCTAGATTGCTTAGGCTTCCCGGCTCGCTGCATGGTGGCACAGGGCTCGTAGCATGTGAGATAACAGACTTACATAAATTTGATGCTTTTAGTGATCCAATAGTGTTTGGAGACACACCCTGCAAAGTCACACCAAAACAGAATAAAACATTCCTACTAAACAAAAAAGAATACTCACTAGAAAAAGAAAAATCAATAGAACTTCCTGAATACGCAGCAATATATGCCATATGCAAAAACTGGGTGAACATACATGACTGAACTTTCCTATGAAAAAATAAGAGACATCCAAAGAAGAGAACGAAAAGAAGCATCACTAGCCGCAATAAACTCTGATTTTTACCCAAGCCTAGCAGCACTAGTGAAAACAATGGAAAAACAATACACCGAAAATCCAGACACAGAAAAACTAAGAGAAAAAGAAAACATGCTTAAACTAGCCAAACAACTATTCGATCAACGAGAACAAAAAATTCTGCTAAAAGCAATGAGAGCAATACGCGCAGGAAGGAAACTCGATGAGAATCTAACACCAGAAGAAAAAAAATTCTATGACACTCTTACCAAAGCATTAGAAAACAATCGTGATATGTTTGAAAAAACAATACATGGACAACAAATAACCAAAAAAATGCCCAAAACCCTTTTAAATGAAACTGCGCATAAAGTAGTCCTCGTCAGGGTGCTAAAAGAAATACCCTGTTTTGTAGGTTCTGATTCTACAGAATACGGACCATACAAACAAAACAGCATGGTCAAGCTCCCTGAAAAAGAAGCAGAACTCATGCTTAAACGTAACCTAGTAGAAAAAATGTGAGTGGATACACATGAAAATGCCAGACAAGATTAGAACCTATTGCCCACACTGTAGAAAACATACAGAACATAAAGTCAAACTCTACAAAAAAGGCAGAACTCGACCCACAGCTCAAGGCCAGAAACGTCACGATTTGAAAACCCACGGTTATACCAGTAAAATTGCTGGAAAAGTAACCGTCTACAAACAAGCCAAAACTCCTACTTTCGTGCTTACCTGTAGCCAATGCAGCAAAAAACATCCAAAAAGCTTCAAATCAAGAACCAAAAAAATAACCGAACTAGTCAAAAAGTGATAACCATGTCCAAATTTTTGATAATAACCTGCCCAGAATGTGGCAACAAACAAAGAATATTCGCCAGAACGAGCACTGAAATAAAATGCCAAAAATGCGAGAAACTTCTAGCTAAACCAACAGGCGGAAAAGCTGAAATATTCGGCAAAATCACAAAGGTGCTCGAATAATGGAAGAATACCCAGAAGAAGGAGATCACGTAATCGTCAAAGTCAAGAACATAGAAAGGTATGGCGTTTTCGTAGACTTAGTTGAATACAAAAAAGAAGGCTTTGTTCACGTCTCGAAAATTACTTCAGGTTGGGTAAAAAACATTAGAAGTCACGTCAGCGAAGGCCAGTTGCGTGTTGCATCAGTACTAAAAGTAGACAGAGAAAAACAACTGATTGACCTTTCAATGCGTAAAGTTTCTCCAACACAAGAAAAAAGAACAATGGACGATTGGAAACGACAAAAACACGCAATGAAAGTATTCAATCATGCATGCACAACACTAGGAGAAAACTTTGAAGAATCCAAAAAACTATTACCCCCAATAGAAGAAAAATATGGAGACCTTTATACTGCCCTAGAAACAGCAACCCTAGACGGAACAAATACATTCAAAGACGTACAGATTTCAGAAAATTGGAAAAAAGTATTAGTCGAAGAAGCCCAAAAAAGCATTAGCAAACCATCAGTAGAAATACGTGGCACTCTCACACTCCAATTTTATACTTCGAACGGCGCAGAAAAAATACGTGAACTAGGAGACACCGTAACAACAGAAAACGTTTCAGTCAAATATATCAGCGCTCCTGACTATCTTCTTACAGTAACAGCACGCGATTACATCACAGCAGAAAAATTCCTAAGCAAAGCAATGAAACAAATAGAAGAAACAACCAAAAAGAATAAAGGCGAATACAAGTTCAAGAGGGAATAAATGCACAAACTTCGCAAATGTAGTACCTGCAACGCATACACGCTTGAAGAGCAACACTGTGGGAAAGAAACAATTGCCGCACATCCACCTAAATATTCGCCAAAAGACCCATACGGTAAATATCGTCTTAAAGCGAGGGAAAAACAATGGACGAATTTGAAATAACAATAGAAAAAGAAATTAAACTCACTAAACCACTACTAGTAGAAGGACTTCCAGGACTAGGACTAGTAGGTAAAATTGCAGCAGAGCATCTAGTAGATGAACTACACGCAGACAAAATAGCAACAATGCGCTCAACCATATTTCCCCCACAAGTAATGATAACTGAAGACGGAACCGTCGATTTAATGGAAAACCAGTTCTACGCATGGAAAGCAGAAAAAAAAGACCAACACGACCTCCTGTTCATAGTAGGCGACCATCAAGGAACAAGTTCAACAAGCCACTACAAACTCAGCGAGAAAATTCTAGACATAGCAGAAATGTACAAAACCACACAAATTTATACACTAGGAGGTTATGGCACAGGAAACATGTCCAGAAAACCAAAAGTCTTCGGAGCAGTCACAGACAAAAAAATGATCAAGCCACTCAAACAAATCGGTGTATCCTTCGAAAAAACCGGTGGAATAGTCGGCGCAGCAGGACTCATGATTGGCCTAGGAAAACTTCGAGGAATGCCCGGCGCATGCTTTATGGGAGAAACACACGGACAAATAATTGATCCCCGTTCAGCAAAATCCGTTCTAGAAATACTAACAAAACTTCTCAAAGTCGACATCAACCTAAACGAACTCGACAAAAAAGCCAAAGAAACAGAAAAAGCCATAGAACGAGCACGCAAACTAGAACAACAAAGAGTGCAAATGGAATCATTCCCACCAGAACAAGAAGGACAAAACTACTTCAGGTGATACTGTGCTAATAGACCTGCACATACATGGTCCACACTCACGCGGCACATCCAAACAATTAAGCATCACAAACCTAGAAAAATATGCTCGGATCAAAGGTATTGATTTACTTGGCACAGGCGACTTCACTCACCCAGTATGGTTAGCTCATCTAAGAGAACACCTGGAAGAGCGTGGCGGTCTGCTCTACACGAAGACAGGTTTCCCTTTCATGCTCTCTACTGAAATCTCAAGCATCTACTCTCAAGACGGAAAGACCCGGAAAATTCATCAGGTACTGCTTGCTCCGAACTTTGATATCGTCGAACAGATTCGAGAAGCTCTGCTCAAGCACGGAAGACTCGATTATGATGGTCGGCCTATTTTTGGTCTGCCTGCACCAGAGATTGTCGAGCTTGCAATGGAAGCGAGCAAAGATTGTTTCGTCTTTCCAGCGCACATCTGGACACCATGGTTCAGTCTCTTCGGAAGCAACTCTGGCTTTGACAGCATGAAAGATTGCTACCAGGACATGCTCAAGCATGTGCATGCTATTGAAACAGGCATGTCCAGCGACCCAGCAATGAACTGGAGACTCTCACAACTAGACGACAAAGCAATCCTTTCATTCTCTGACGCACACTCTCACTGGCCTTGGAGAATAGGCAGAGAAGCAACATCCATCAACACAAAACCCTCTTATACCTCTATCATTCAAGCATTCAAATACAAAAACATTGAATATACTGTAGAAACAAATCCATCATACGGAAAATACCATTTTGACGGCCACCGCAACTGTGGAATAAGTTTTTCACCCAGAGAAGCGCTTGCACACAACAACACATGCCCTGTCTGCAAACGTCCTTTAACCATTGGCGTAATGCATCGAGTAGAAGTATTAGCAGACAGAGAAGAAGAATACCAACCAAAGAACGCAACACCATTCAAAACACTTATTCCACTCTCAGAGATCATTTCAGCAGTCACAGGCAAAGGCATTGCCACAGCTTTTGTTTGGAAAGAATATAACGAATTGGTTCAAGGCTCAAGCGAACTACAAGTAATGCTAAAAATGAATGAACTAGAACTCAGAAAACGCTCTCGACCAGCAATCGCAGAAGCAATCCTAAAAAACAGAGAAGGAAAGATCCAAATTGAACCCGGCTTTGACGGAGTTTATGGCAAACCAATCATAGAAACAAAAATAATCAAAAAAGGACAGAAAACACTAAGCGACTTCTAATTTTTTAGCAAGCTTTTCCAGCTTAACCTGTTCTTCTTTACCAGTTTCCATATCCCTAAGCGTTACCTCACCCTTCTCCAAGTCTTTCGGACCAACAACAACCACTTTGCTCGCGCCAACAGAATCAGCATACGCAAACTGTTTACCTAGCTTACGATCCATCAAATCAATCTCCACTATCAAGCCATCAGCTCTGAGCTTCTGTACTATCTCTAAAGCCTTACTTCTAGCATCACTATTCACAGGAGCAACGTAGATTAACCCTCTGCACGTCTTTGAAAACATATTTTGTTCTTCCATTAACTGGATAATTCTCTCAATTCCAATAGAAATGCCAACCGCAGGCAATGCCGGACCACCATAATTTTTAACTAACTGATCATAACGTCCTCCACCAGAAACACTTAGTTTGCCTCCGCTCACAGCAATCTCAAACACATTACCCGTATAATAATCCAATCCGCGCGCCAGACTTGCTTGAAACTCTACTTTATCCTTGAAACCAAGCAAAGCCATGTACTCCAAGAAGCTTTTTACTTCTTCAACCCCTTCCTTTCCCGTGTCTTTGACCTTTGATTCAATCTTTGAGAGCGACTCCTCACTAATCAGCTTAAGCAACGTCTTTGCAGACTTATCATAAATACCTTTACTTTCCAGTTCTTCAGCAATACCCTCTTTGCCAATCTTATCCATTTTGTCAATACTTCTGAAAACACTGGATACGTCCTCATTCTTTATTCCACAGCTTAACGCAAGACCCTCAAGCAATTTACGATTGTTAACAAAAACCTTGTAATCCTTAAAACCCAGCGCGTCCAGTGTTTCACAAACAACAGCTACACACTCAGCATCAGCAAGCACACTCTTACTTCCAAAAACATCAACGTCCGCCTGCCAAAACTCTCTATATCTGCCTGCTCCTGGCCGGTCATAACGCCAGACCCTGCCAACCATAAAACGCTTGAACGGCTTTGGTAAATCAGGTTTGCCAGCCACCACACGTGCAGTCGGCACAGTCAAATCAAAACGCAATCCCAGTTCGCGCCCGCCCTGATCTTTGAAACAGTAAACTTCCTTCTTTATCTCCTCTCCTCCCCCACCTTTAGACGAAAGCAGCTTCATCGATTCAACAGCAGGAGTCCCCATCTCCCGAAAACCATACTTTTGAAATACTGTTTTCACTACAGAAATTACGTACGTCCTTTTCTCCATTTCCTCTGGGAGAAAGTCGCGCATTCCTCTGACTGTCTGATAGTCACTCATAGCATAATTTTTGACAAGCCTGCTTTTTATTCCTTGCATGCGCAAGCTTAAACATGAAAGAAGCTTTACTCTGGGAACCGCACGACAATGTAATCCACTGTAAACTATGCAGGCATGGTTGCATGATAAGCGAAGGCAAGCGCGGACTCTGTAGGGTCAGGGAAAACCATGATGGCAAGCTTTACGCGCTCACCTATGGCAAGCCTTGTTCTGCTAATCCAGATCCAGTAGAAAAAAAACCTTTATTTCATTTTTTGCCAGGCAGCCAAACCTTTTCAATAGCCACTCCCGGCTGCAACTTTAGATGCTTACACTGTCAAAACTCTTCGATTTCTCAAGTAGGACCCGAGCAAGTTCCAGCAATAGCTTTGCCACCAGAAAGCGTTATAGACCAAGCCAAGCGCACTCACTGCGAAAGCATCGCATACACTTATACCGAACCCACTGTTTTCTTTGAATACGCAAAAGACATTAGCGAGCTCGCGCACAAACAATGCCTGAAGAACATTTTTGTCAGCAATGGCTATATGTCCCCTGAAATGATAAAATCTTATGGCACGCTGGACGCAGCTAACATTGACATCAAAGGCAATGAACGCTTCTACAAAGAAGTTTGTGGCGCAAAACTAGAAGGCGTCCTAGACTCAATAAAACGCTTACATAAACAGAATGTACACCTAGAACTAACCAACCTGCTCATACCCAGCTACAACGATGACACTGACTCAATAAAACAAATCGTCGAGTTTATAGCAAGTCTTGACACAAGCATACCCTTGCATTTCTCAGCATTTTATCCAGCCTACAAACTCCTAGACGCAAAACCAACTCCACGCAACACACTAGTAAAAGCCAGAGAAAACGCGCTTGAGAACGGGCTCAAATATGTATATTGTGGCAATACATACGCAGGAGACCCATACGAAAACACCTACTGCCCTAACTGTAAAGAACTTCTAATAGAACGCCACGGCTATAACATAATAAAAAACACTCTTTCTGATGCCAAATGTCCAAACTGCAGAACAAGCATTAACGTGCATCTAGACTAGCTCTTAAGCTAGTTACTATCTTCCAGTGGTGTCAAACCTATAAGGTTTATATTCTATCTCTGCCAAAATGTTACCACGGCCCAGTAGTTTGGTGGGGGGTTAGCTTGAAAGACTTTAGGACTACCTCATGCGATAGGAATTCTTCTAGAACAACATCAAGCAAAACTCTTTCTAACTCATATGGGTTTTAAACGCGTTAAATAAAAGGTGAAAAAAATGAATAAAAAACTAGCAATGTTACCAGCATTAATCCTGCTGGCTGGAATGGCAATGGCTGCACCTGGATTCCAAGCACACAAAGATGTTTGGGTTACAGGAGACTGGGCATGGGATGGAGCATCTTGGCAAAACGGAAACTACCTAACCGCATCCTACAACTATGATGTAGTAAGTCCAAAAGCAACAAGCGCATACTACATTGAAACAGAAAAATCTGTTGGAACACCCTGGAAATACGGATTGAAGATGTCAACTGGAGCAAATGCACCAGGAAGAACTCATAGCGTCATGCACGTAACAACCGTAAACGATCCAGAGACCACACCAGCAACAGGCGGATATACTCAATACAAGTTCGCATCAAACAGCTTTGGTGACTTTACCAACTCACACCTATCAGTAAGCGGAGAAGGATGGGCACACGTAGACACAACAACCGTCTTCGACAGTGGATTTACCCAAAACAACTTTGTGAACATCAACCACGGATGGTAAAACCAATGAAATACCTGGGAGAATTAATGGGCAGTGAACCCCCATCTCCCAAAAAGGTTAAAAAGAAGTAAATGCAAAATATTTGCACTTTAGGTAATACAAAACTGTTTTAATATGGTGGGATTAAAATGAAAAAAATCACTTTAATTATGTCTTTGCTTGGGTTAGTGCTGCTTTTTTCCTTCTGTCTGGCTGACACGAGCATACAAATGTCTGTGGACACTACCGGAGATGTTATGTCCTATCAAGAGATTAATTCTAATGGTACTGTACTTCACGGTCAATTGATTAATTCTAATGGTGATGTTGGTTCATACCATGAGATTGATGCAGACGGTGACGTTGAAGTATGGATTGATGGAGTCAATTGGACTAACGTACCTGAACACATAACTGAAAACGAAGACTCTTGGAATAGAGACCCTGGAATAACTAGAAAACATGTATCTGGAATGATGCGCGAGTGTTACGAATTCAGATTTGAAGGTAAGAGAGCATCATCAACAACACAGGAATTTTGTTTTTACTTAGAATTGTATGTTGCAGGTTTGTATGGTTCTCACATGTATCCTGAATTGCACTCAGAAATAGAAGCAGTAGCAGCAGAAACAGAAGAAAACCTAACGGGCATGAAAGAAGAGCTTGATGAAGGCATGGATGAACTGGAAGAAAAAACAGAAGAACTTGATTTCAAGAGCAGTTCTAGTCACAAAGACTCAGTCAAATGGATGAGAGAAAACAAAGAATCACTGCAAGCAATGGCAACAGACCTCAAACAAGAAATGAACGAAAGCCGTGCATCCGTAGAAAACATCAGAGAAGATTTAGACGAAGTTAACTCAACACTCTCTGAAGAAGGTCTTCAAATGCGCGGAGGTACTGTGGGTCTTGTTGCAGGAGCAGACAAGATTGTGCTTGGAGGATTAACTGTTTTAGCATTACTCCTAGCTTACTTTTCTTACCTAAGCACTAGGACATATTCTACAGCAATCTCAGGCATCAAACGCAAAGCAGCAGTTCTTACAGAATCTTCAGAAGATGGAGAGATTGGATTCAAAGTCTTATCTGCTTTAATGGTAATAGCAATACTTGCCTTTCTCATTGCTGGGTTAATAATCTAACTTATTCCAAACAAAGTAAGAATAAGTACTATTACCAGACCAGGAAGTCCTGCAACCAAAGAAATGACTATGTTAAGTAAACTCATTTCAATATTCACATCAAAAAAATGAGGTATCACAAAATGCAAGACGATCAAACCCACCCCGCCAATAACAGCATTAGCAATAAGATTCTTCAAAACCTTATATACAATATATACTGCTACAACAAGCAGGACCAAACCGATGACTAGTGTTATGATTCCAGTGGTTGAAGTAATGTCTATTGGAGGAACACTAATGTTTGGAGTTGGTAGCAGGGACTCGTTTGACATACTATGTATTATAAGAACATATTATAAAAGCGTGGGGGTAGACTTAAATAGCCCCTAATTCCAAAAACAACGCCATGCAGTATACTGATGAAGAAGCAAAAATCTCATCTGCTCTAGTCAAAGAATCCAAGAAACTTAGTGCGCTCTGTGCAGAACTCAACATGAAAGAAGAGCAAGTAAAGAAAGCATTGGACACACTCAAAGAAAAAGGACTAGTAAGAGAACGAGAAGGGGTATACTTTCTTCACGGTAACGTGAGAAGCGGAATCCTAGGGAAAGAAGAAACACCCGATTGGCCGTTCAAAGTGCATGCCATAATCGAAGGACAAAGCAAAGACAAACAAGTACTAGAAAAAGCAAACAATGTCCTGATAATAAACCTAAAGAAAGAAAAAATGATAAAAGCATGTGACTTCGTAGAAGAAGACATACTCAAAGAAGGGCGCCTTTACTACGTCATGTTTGAATGTGATGTCTACGCAAAACACTTTGAAGATCTAGTTTATTTTGTAATCAAGTATGGTCCAGCATCAATAGAGTTTGAAGACCCCGGTAAATTCACCATGAACCGGAATGAAGCACAAGGAATCCTAATGGACATATCCACAACACTGCACAGCTACATGCAAACAATCCATCAATTACGCCAAGACCAAGAAATAATCATCAAATGATGAAGCCCCCAAAATCCTCATACCTTTTCATACAAATCTTTATAAAGGGCTTCGATTACAAGACTTGAGTCTTAGGTAAAAAATCGTTAAACATCGTAAATACCGAAAACTTTATAAATCATTTAATCATTTATGTTCATGCGGCCTGAAGTAGAGATATTTAGGTTGCGTGTAAATCTTTTTAAAGATACATCTTAAATATGAGGTGAAAAAAGAATGAAGTCAATAAACATAAAAAAAGTAGCAACCATCGCTGCCGGTGCAGTGATGTTAGCAGGCGCTGCATTCGCAGCAGTCAATGTGCCTACTGAAGCTGCTGACCCTGGCTTTTATTGGGATGACAACGGAAACGTTATCTCTCAAGTAGTCTTGGGTTCGCAAGCACAGGCTGTTGACGGTGTGCAAGCAGCCAAATTCGCTGCTTTCCTCGGAAGCAAAGCTTACGTCACAGGTGACGCAGGCGGAGAAGGAACTGTCCTAGGTGAAGACGTTGATCTGACTTGTGCAGTCACTGTCGAAACTGAAGGCGGTCAAATCGAATTGCCCGAAGAAAGTGTAAAAACTGACATAGCTTATACCGGAGGACTAACCTCCGCTAACAGGCTTACTCTCCAAACTTCAGAGGGTATGCAAAAAGGCTATGTAAAGTACAAGAGCACAGAGTATGACTACGAAGAAAAAGTAGTCGCTGGTGACAATACTATTGGATTAGGATACGTTGAAGGAAACGACTATCATGGCGTTCACTTCTCTAATCTACGTGGTACTGGAGCAAGCGGAAAGTACTACTACAGATTCGACTTCCTAGACAATTTCCCAATCGAGTCATTAACTGACACAGTCACAATACCTTTCCTTGGAGAGGACTATGTGATTAACAAAGTCAAAACAAACGAAATTGAACTCGTTAAGGGAACCAAAATCGACCTAGGTGTCGGACAACAACAAGACGTTACTGTTGGTAACACTACCTACACTGTAACTCTGAAAGACGTTGGTTTCGATGAAGGAACCTCTACAGGATACGCATTCGTTGAAGTAGTAAAAGGCAGTGACTCCAGTACAATCAAACTAGACAAAGGAGACAGTGCTGCAGTGCTCGGCCTAACTGTTTACGTCCAAGCAGCAGCCAAATCTTACGCAACAGGTACACAAGGTACCGCAACACTAAGAGTTGGTGGAGAAGCACTCAAACTAAAGAGCGGATACGCCTATCCAAATGACGCAGACTGGGAAGTCAAAATAACTACATCTACCACAGGACAATGTTACACCACCGGTTCATGCAGTACATACATTGACTACATCAGCCTTTACTACGACAAAAATGTCAAAGCTAAAGATGGCGTCATCTCAGTAGCTGGACCAGAAGATTACTTCTGGCTAGAATACATGGGAACTCAAGTTGACCAAGGATGGAACACTTGGGAATATGAGGACCTTTGGGTTGGAGCAGGTATAGAATCTAGTGACGCATATCCAGATTATATCAGATATACCGACTACAGCAACAACAGAGACTTTGCTGTGAACCTGAACGACGGAACTGATCAGCTAGCCTTCCTAGCTTCAACAGCAGCAGGTTTCATCGGAAACTGGACCAACGCTACAGTTAACACGCCTCTAGCTCTAACTGAAGGAGACTTGTTCTTCGTCAACAACGCTCCAGTATACGTTAGTGCAATTAACATGGCTAGTACCCTAGCTGATGCACAAATGACTCTGGAAGAGAACTATGGTATCGTAGACAGCACAGCAACGTCTAGAGATGTCAAAGCTAACGGTGGAACAAACTATGCAGCAACTGGTTGGTATCTATCCTCACCAACACTGGTTGGGTCAACCGTCGAGCTAAACTGGACTTACAACGGTTCAATCCACTCAACTCCATACGTGAGAGTTCTTAGTGGAGCAAGCAATACAATCCGAACTAAGTACGGTTATATCGACTGGACACACATGGACAATGCATCAACAGAAATCCTAGGACCAACCAACGTTCTCGTAACCACACCAGCTAGTAGTACCCTAACCTTTGGCTACGACAATGCATCAACCAACGAAGGTTATTGGCTATCTGATGGCTCCACTAACGTATCTAAGCAAAACACAGCAAACACTGACTACGAGTCATACCTCTACCACAAAGCCGCTGACTATTCAGCAGAAGCTGATGAAGACGAAACTACCACACGAGTCAAAATTACTCTACCAGAACAACAACCACTAAAACACAGAGTAACCTTGACAAGAACTGGAATCGCAGCAACAGAAGCAGGACAATCCACATACACCTATCCAGATTTCAGCGGAGCTGTCGTAGACATGACTTGTGAAGCAGCAGACGTAGTTTATGACCTACCTCCAACTGGAGTTAGCTTCGGAACCGTCGGAATGGATATCGTTATCCTAGACACAGATCAACCAAGAGGAAACGCACTCATTCTAGGTGGACACGCAGTCAACGCAAAAGCAGTTGGCGCAACTGAAGAAGCTTTAACCGCAGCTGGATCAACACACGTCTCAAAAGAAGGAACAAACGTCTTTGTTGCCGGTTGGGCAGGTACAGACACCAAGAGCGCAATTGACGCTTTGATTGACGCAATCAAAGTAGCAATGGTCGCAGAACCAGTAGAAGAAGCCTAAAAACATAAAAACCTGAAAGGGGTCAAAAACCCCTTTCACCATTCTATTTTTTTATACTTAAATGAGTAATAACTAACGTGCGGTGTTTACCTTGAAAAAAATTATTTTACTAATTCCTTTATTGCTTTTAATTGGTTGTTTTGGTCCTTCTGGGGATCAACTGTCTGTTTCAGTTAATGATCCTGTTAGAATTGGTTATGTTGATATTCTGGTTGAGTCTTCTGGTGATTTAGAGAACCTTGCTGTTTCTGTTGGAGGTCTTCCAGCAGAGCATGTTTCTACAGAGGGAAGCATGCACAAGTTCAAGTATTTTGTTTCTCCGTATTCCACAAGAGATCCATTAGGCGTGCAAAAAGTGGAAGCTGTTGCTAGTGCTTCAAATGGTCAGCCAGTTAAGGCTTCTGCAGAATTAAATATTTCTTATTTTGCTATTGGAGAAAAGTTTGATGGAGTCACATACTATTATTTTGCTGAACCTCCTTCTCCAACAAATCTTAATCCTGAATATGCTTTCCCTGATGATGTTTTGAGGAAAATTGTTTTTGAAGGAGAAAATGTCAATTTTTTCTTTGAATTGGATGAAGGTGAATCCGACAGAAACGCTGAAATAATCAATACTTTTCAGTCACTTATCGTTGCTGTTACTTCTAAAGGTCAAGACATAACTTCTTATGGTGTGGAAGTCAAAGATGGTCAATGGGTTAATTGTATTGATACTGAAATGGAACATGTAGATTTATCTGATTGTGAAAGAATTGCAAACAATGAGCATAGCATAGTTCTAAAACTTCCTGATTATCCTACAACTCAAATTTACATTCATGGTAATGCTGTTGAGTTACAGCCAACTGATGGTCAGGTAGTTCTAGTTATCGGTTCTTTTGTTAAGACAATAACTCAGACCTCTTCTTTCTAAATAAAAATTCAAGAACTGTAGTAGCATAAACTCCTTTAGACAAAGAGAATCTTACTCTAACCCAATCACTTCCTTTTTCAAGAACTTTAAAATCTTCTAATTCGATATACAATGGCCTTCTTAAACCGCGCGTTGATAGGTAGGGCATACCATGAAGTTGAAAATCTTTAAGTTCCAGCCATTCGCTTGAGAGAGTTTCTTGTTCAATTTCTCCTTGTTTGCCTTCAGCAAGTTTTGATTCAAATCCGTAGAGTGGCCCAGTTGGTACGTTCCCGTCCAGAATGTCTCCTTCCATTGGATCAAATCCCAGCTCTAGTCTTTTTTGTAAGACTTTGTTGAATAGGTATGACTGGTAGGCATGCACAAACATTAGTACTAATTTGCGTGGAAGGGTGTTTAGTGCGCCTACAAAATTTTCCGGACTTTTTGCCAGTTGGCCTAGCAAAGTGCGTTCATATTTTAAGTGTTTAGGATAGTATTTGAGTGCTTGCTCATAATCTTTTTCTTTTGCTAGACGTTTTCTTGCTTCTTGTTCTTCTGGACTTTCAGTGTTAAAATTTTCCCACAAGTAAATTTCTACCGCAAGCTTGTATTGTTCATTTACTAATGCTTTTCCAACTAAGTGCGTTATTGGTCTTCTTTCTCCAAAACGTTGAACTCCAAAAAAGTTAGGAATTTTTTCTTTTGGACTTTTCATTTTGTCAATGTCTTTCACAAGAAGTGTGAATCTGTTTCCGCTTAGATTGCCTAGATTAACCGGTTTGTCTGAATACATTAATGGAGTGAGTTTAATATCTTTGATTTTAATGCGCTCTAAGTGTTCTTTCTTAAGGTTCCGTGCGCTTGCGCGTTGTATTGTAATTGCTCTTCTGTCTTTAGTCCCAGCGAATTCAAAGCGTTTTTTTGAGACGTGTGCTCTTAACGCTATTTCATTTATGGCACTCATGGTGTTCCAATTTTTTTTCTGTAACGCAAAAACAAGGTATTCTCCTTTACTATTGACCCATTTCAGTTCTTTATCTACTTCAAGTATGTGTCCTTTTGGTGTGATTTCTTCGACTATGAAGTCTTCTGGTTGTTCTTTGATTCTCATGTTCTCACTTGAATCTGAGCAAAGCTCCTATCCCACCAAAACTTTTTAGAAATTGTTCTCCTTCTTGTGTTTCAGTAGATATCAGTTCGACTTCTGATCCTGTGCCTTCAGCGAGTTCCATTAAGTATTCTACAAGGTCTTCTTCTTCATCCTCTATTAATGGAGCACCACATGACGCACATTTTCCTATGTTTGAAGGAGAGTGCTCAACTATTTTTTCTTGTTTTTTTCCGCATTGTGGACATTCAAGAGTGAGCTTTTTCTTTTCTAGGTCTTCTGATAACAAGAGTATTTTGACTTTGCCAAAAGTAATAGCTTGCATCACTTCTTTCAATCCATAAGTTGCAAGGCCACCAACACTAGCTTCTTTGAAAAAATTGTTTATCAGTTCTTTTTCTTTTACAACTTCCAAGCCTTCAATCAACTGGCCGGATTTTTCTGAGAGTTCTTTAATTCCGAACTCGTCTGTATAACCTGTGTCAATCGTTCCTAAAACTTTTCTTTTGGTTACCGCGCTGAGATAATCTTCATTGAGAAAAAATTCTTTCGTTGGTCCAGGCCCTCCAAGAATTACTCCAACGACTCTACTTTCATCGAATGTTTTACTTGCTATCTCGCCTATTTTTTTGAACCATTCATGTGCAGCAATTTCGATTAGTCTTTCAAAACGAACAGAGCTTTGGCCCCCCGCACGGTGCTTTCCAGGCACTTGTGAATTCAAAGTTTTGACTATATCTATGCGTTTGCCTTTGAGCAAAGCGATTGCTGCTTCTCTCCTATCAAGTGTCATTAATCCATACACTTTTTTTGGTTCAAGCATTCTTTCAAGAGGATCCAAAAAAAACGAGGAATCACAACGATATGCTTGAATAGGCACGGGCTGAGGTGGATCAATTGAAAACAGTTCTATTTTACCGCTAGGGTTTCCACTAACATTACCTGCGAATAAAGCTATTCCATTTGAAGGCGTTTTTTTGATTCCTTTCAGCGCGTGTAACAAGCGGTCAATTGCTCCTGTCACGTTTTTTTTGGTTTGTTTGCTTTTGATGTTCATTGCTTGTCCGGATTCATCGCGCAGTTTGCCAACCACTTCATGAATGTTGTAGTCTGGTGGTATGTAAATTGTGATTAGCTCAGTTCCTTGTCCTTTCATCTTTTTCATTTCATCTAGCTTTCTTTTGAACTTATAGTCCTGTTTTTCCATTAGTATCGACTTTAGTTTTGCACTTAGCTTTTTATAATACAATCGCGTATTTTAAGTCTATGCCAGCGGTCATTCTAAAAATCGGAGGATCTTCCTTGGGTACTGAAGGTATCGATGCTGAGAGTGTTAACGCTACTTGTTCTATTATCAAAAAACTAAAAAAGAATGTTTCTCTTGGTGTTGTCGTTGGTGCAGGTAAAGTTGGTGGAAGTTATGTCAATGCTGCAAGGCAATTGAATGTCAATGAATTTCAGCTTGATTCTATTGCCATAGATGTGTCTCGTTTAAACGCCAAGCTTTTAGCTCGAGGAGCCGGAATTAAAACAGAAGTTCCTACTACTGTAGAAGAAGCTTCAAAAATGTTGAAAGCGAACGGTATTGTTGTAATGGGCGGAACAACTCCTGGCCATACAACTAACACTGTTGCAGCATTACTCGCTGAAGATAATGAAGCCAAACTAATCAATGTTACTCGTGTAGGCGGAATATTTGATAAAGACCCTGGAAAGAACAAAGACGCCAAAAAACTATCCTCGATTACTCCGGAAGAGCTTATTGCTATGGCAACTAAGTTTGATGACAGGAAAGCAAGAACTCATTTTGTTTTTGATTTACTAGCTTCAAAAATAATCGCTCGTTCGAAAATTCCGACTTGCATAATCAACTCTAATCCAGTAGAAATAGAAAATGCTTGCATGGGTAAAGCTCATTCAGGTACAATAGTCGAATAAAAAAGGTGGTTCTTTGGAAGTCAATGCATGCCTGGGCGGAACTTTTAACAATCTTCATGAAGGGCATAAAAAGCTGATAGAAACAGCGTTCAAATTTGCTGATAGTGTTCTTATCGGATTATCCTCTGATGAATTTGCGAAAAAACGCGGGAAAAAAGCAGTTTCTTACGAGCAAAGAAAACAGCAGCTTGAGCAATTTCTTTCACAAAATCACTGGCAAGCAGAGATAATAGAATTGAATGATCCTATCGGTCCGGCTTTAGAACCTCGCTTTAATGCAATAATCGTAAGTGAAGAAACTCGAGGACAAGCAGAAAAGATAAATCAAGAACGTATCAACAGACAGTTACATTCTCTCACAATACTCACAATCCCAATGTACATTGATGATAATGGAGACAAACTCTCCTCAAGTCTTTTAAACAATACTGGAGAATGAAAACATATGACCTATTCTAAAAAAATTACTGCCACTCTCAAACAAAAAGGACTGAAAGAAGGCCAAAGAATCAAGATAGGCGTTTATGAAGGTTTGTTAATGCCTTCGCCAGAAATAACCGGGTCACCAGACTATCTAATAATCAAACTAGATAACGGATACAACATTGGAATAAAATACACTAGCAAAACTAAACTAGAAAAATCAAACACACCTGAACCAGAAGCAATCAAACAAGAATACCTTTATGAAACAATGGATCAACACGTAGAAAAAATAGAACAAGCACATTCAAAACCACCCATAGCCATACTGGCTGTAGGTGGAACAATTGCATCCAAAGTTGATTATAAAACAGGAGCAGTAAATGCTAAACTGACTGCAAGAGACCTAGTAAGAATGGTTCCTGAGTTAAGACGTATAGCAACCATTAAAATGGATACACTATCCGAAGTCATGAGCGAAGACATGAATCATGTGCACTGGCAAACACTTGCAAAAGAAACAGCCAAACAATTAAACCAAGGCGCTGAAGGTGTAGTAATAACTCATGGCACAGACGCTATGCACTTCTCTTCTGCCGCGCTTTCCTTTATGCTACCAAAACTGCCAAAGCCTGTAGTGTTTACTGGTTCACAGCGTTCACCTGACAGAGGCTCCGCAGACTCCTCAATGAACTTAATCTGTTCTGTACACGCAGCAAAAAATGATGTTGCTGAAGTCGGCATTTGCATGCACGCTGAACTGGACGACAACTATTGCATTTATAGCAGAGGAACAAAAGTCAGGAAAATGCATTCAACGCTACGCAAAGCATTCAGGCCAATAAACGATTATCCACTAGCAAAAGTTTGGCCTTCTGGACGCTTTCAGATGACTAACCGAAGAGTCAAATTCAGAAGCACTGAAAAAGCCAAGACGGACACTAAGTTTGAACCAAAAGTTGCCCTCATAAAAGCATATCCTGGTTCGGAACCTAAACTTATCGACTATCTAATAAAACAAGGCTACAAAGGCATTATCATAGAAGGAATGGCATTAGGGCATGTGCCCACACAAGCCAAAAAGTCTTGGATACCACACGTCAAAAAAGCAATCCAAAGTGGAGTCCCTGTGATAGTAACAACACAATGCTATTACGGCAGAGTAAATCCAGATGTATACACAAATCTAAGAATCCTCTACTACGAAGCAGAAGCAATTCCTGGTGCAGACATGCTCTCAGAAACAGCATATGTCAAACTTGGATGGGTTTTAGGACATGTCAAATCCATGAAAAAAGTTAGAGAAATGATGCTTACCAATTATGCTGGTGAACTGAATGCCAGACTAGAACCAAGAATGTTCCTCTATTAAAGGTGATCAAATGATAATAGGCTTAACCGGACCAGCTCAAAGCGGAAAAAGCACCGCCGCACAATACCTAGTTGAAAAATATGAATTCAAAGAACTTTCATTATCCGAACATGTGCTTGACCCAATACTGAAAAAAAGAGGAATAGAAATACTAAAATGAATCGCAGTAAACTAGGCGACGAACTAAGAAAAAAAGACGGAATGGATGTGCTTGCAAAACGCCTACTCAAAAAAGTAGACCATTCAAGAATAGTAATAAGTAATTTTCGCAGTCCAGAAGAAGTACAATTCTTCATTGATCGAACACCAAAATTCAGCTTAATCAAAATTGATGCTGAACCAAGCACACGATTTAAACGCAGGGGCACGCTTGATCCAAATACAACAAAAGAATTTTTTGAACGCGATAAACGAGATATAAACAACAAAGGAATGGGCCGAGTCTTTGAACTAGCAGATTATCATATAGACAATAACGGTTCGCTTGAACAACTTTATGAGCAACTAGACGTAATCATAACAAAAATAGGCCTAGACTCAGAGAGTGAAAACTAATGGCATATGACTACAAAAAACTAGGATTTAAAGCAGGCTTAGAAATACACTGCCAACTTGACACTAAACACAAGCTTTTCTGTGACTGCCCAACCACAAAAAGCAATGACTTTCCAATTGAAATAAAAAGAAAACTAAGAGCAGTCTCTGGAGAACTAGGTAAAACAGATGTAGCAGCCCTCCATGAAACCAAAAAAAATATGATCTACACATACAAAGCTAACCCAGACACAAGCTGTTTAGTTGAATTTGATTCAGAACCTCCACATGCACTCAACCAAGAAGCCATAGATGTAACCCTCCAACTATGTAAAATTCTAGGCTCGAAAATAATAAACGAAATCCACGTTATGCGAAAGACAGTCATAGACGGAAGCAACACCAGTGGTTTCCAACGTACTGTATTAATTGGCACTGGAGGACTAGTTGACACAAGCAAAGGCAAAGTCAGAATAACCAACATTCAACTTGAAGAAGACTCTGCCACACCATTAGAAAGAACACCCACAGAAATAACCTACCGACTTGACCGACTAGGCATCCCACTAATTGAACTAGGAACAGAACCAGACATACAAAACCCAGAACACCTAAAAGAAACTGCTCTTTCCATCGGCGCGCTACTCATAGTAACAGGGAAGACAAAACGTGAAATTGGAAGCATACGACAAGACTTAAACATTTCCATTGCTGGTGGAACACGTGTTGAAATCAAAGGAGCACAAGAACCATCCATGTTTCCTTTAATTGCAGAAAGAGAAGTACAACGTCAAGTCAATCTCATTGCAACAAAAACTGAATTAGAAAACAGGCAAGCTAAAATAGGACAAATCATTGAAATCACCGAGTTGTTCATAGACTCTCCATGCAACTTCATCCGCAACGCAAAGTGTGTCATGGCATTATCTCTTGAAAACTTTGCAGACATGATTGGAAAAGAAATTCAACCAGGCAGAAGAGTCGGAACAGAAATCTCTGACTATGCTAAAATAGCAGGTGTAGGAGGAATTATCCACTCAGACGAAGATTTACACAAATATAACCTGGAAGAAGAACCTAAAATACGTCAAAAACTAGGCATTCAGGCAAAAGATGCATTCATTCTAATAGCTTCTGACCCAAAACTTGCCAGGAGAGCGATTGAGTTTGCCAGAGAAAGAACCAGCCAACTTTTTAAGGGAGTGCCCAATGAAGTAAGGAAGGCATTGAAGGACGGAAACACCTCTTTTATGAGACCCATGCCCGGAGCAGCACGTTTATACCCAGAAACAGACTGTACGTCCATACTCTTAACTCCTGCAAAATTAAGAAAAATAAAAAAGCTAGAAAAACCAGAAAAAACTCGTCAAAAGCTTTTAAAAACCGGATTAAGCAAAGATTTAACTGAAAAACTAATGAACTCACCATACTTGCCAGTATTCAACAAAATAAAGTCAAAACATTCTTCTCTTGTTGCAGCAACACTTACGGACACCATAATCATGCTAAGACGCGATGAATATCAAACAGATCAAATCAACGAAAAACATTTAATTGACTTGTTCAAACTATATGACAAAAATAAGTTCGCAAAAGAAAGTATCCCATCAATCCTAGAAGCAATAACACTAAATCAAGACAAAAAAGTAGAAGACTTAATAGATGCACTAAGCTTTACACAAATGGATAAAAAGCAACTAAAGCTAATAATTCTTGACATCATCGATGCCAACCAAAACGCCATAGGTAGCCCTAAAGCATTTACCATAATCATGGGCGAAGTCATGAAAAAATTACGAGGTAAAGCAGACGGTGCCTTAATCGCAAAAATTCTGAAAGAAGAACTAGCAGATCCACCAAAACCAAAGCATGAACACCCAACAATACCACAAGCCAAAGAACTCTAACACTTAAATATTTAGAGTGAGTAAACTCTCTCATTCCGGGGGGAAAAACAATGTTCGAAACTGATCTAGATCTTCTAATCGCTTCTTTAGGCATTGGAGCAGGCCTGCTTGCCTTGCTATTTGCAGGAGTACTAGCATACCAAATCAAAAACACCAAACTAAAACAAGAAAAAACCGCTGAAATCTCACGAGCAATCCACAAAGGATCAAAAGCATTCCTAAAACGAGAATACTCCACACTCTCCATTTTTGTACTAATAGTTACTCTAGTGCTCGGAATTTTCCTTGATGAATACACAGCAGGCGCTTTTCTTCTAGGAGCAATACTCTCTGCTTCAGCAGGATACATTGGAATGACCATCGCAACAAACGCCAACGCAAAAACTACAGAAGCAGCATCAAAAAGCATCAACAGCGCGCTTCGAATGGCATTTTCAGCAGGAACAGTAATGGGAATGACAGTAGTAGGACTTTCACTCCTAGGAATAAGCATTGCATTCCTAGTCATACTCAGTGCCAAAGGAAACATTCAAGAAGCAACAAACATCATAGTCGGTTTCGGCTTTGGAGCATCCTCTATCGCACTCTTCGCTAGAGTCGGAGGAGGCATCTACACAAAAGCCGCAGACCTAGGCGCAGATATGGTCGGTAAAATTGAAGCAGGTATTCCCGAAGATGATCCTCGTAATCCAGCAGTAATAGCTGACCTAGTTGGTGATAATGTTGGAGACGTAGCAGGAATGGGAGCAGACCTATTCGAATCATACGGAGGCGCAATAATCGCAGCAATGAGTCTAGGCCTAGCAACATACCAAGCAATGGGTCTGACAATCGCATTATTTCCAATTGCACTAGCAAGCATAGGCATAATCGCATCCATACTAGGAACATTTTTAGTACGGACAGGAAACGATACCGACATGGGCAAACTCTTAGCAGCTCTACGAAAAGGAACCATTGGATCAGCACTACTTTTTCTCATATTTTCTCTTCCACTAGTATACTTCATCTTTCCAACAAACTGGCCAAACATCTTCATAGCAATACTCACAGGCCTAGTAGCAGGCGTTATAATCGGCCTTTCCACAGAACACTATACTTCTGATAAATACACAAGAACCCGTCAAATAGCAGAATCCTCACAAAAAGGACCAGCCAGCACAATAATAACAGGATACGCAATCGGACTCCGCAGCACTGCTATCCCTATCCTAATCATTGCAGCAGCAATACTAATCGCAAACCAAACAGCAGGACTTTACGGTGTATCCATCGCAGCAGTTGGAATGCTAGCAACTCTTGGCATTACTCTAGCCACTGACGCATACGGGCCAGTAGCAGATAATGCTGGAGGAATCGCAGAAATGGCAAAGCTACCAAAAAAAGTCAGAGAACGCACAGACGCACTCGACTCACTAGGTAACACTACCGCTGCAACCGGCAAAGGCTTTGCCATAGGCAGTGCAGCCTTGACTTCACTAGCCTTAATAGCAGCATACACTACAGCAGCAAAACTTGAACCAGCACAAATGGCAATCACCAACCCAGTCATACTAGTCGGCCTGTTCATTGGAGGAATGCTTCCATTCCTGTTTTCATCCATTACCATTATCGGCGTCAGCAATGCATCCAATAAAATCATAGACGAAGTACGCAAACAATTCAAAAACAACGACATAATGACAGGCAAAAAACAACCAGACTACATCAAGTGCATAGACATAAGCACACAAGGAGCACTCAAAGAAATGATCATACCCGGAATGCTTGCAGTACTAGTACCTATCGTTTTCGGTTTTATATTCGGAGCAGCTGCTCTTGCAGGACTGTTAATCGGAGCTTTAGTTTCCGGATTCCTACTAGCAGTTAAAATGGCCAATGCTGGAGGAGCATGGGACAATGCAAAAAAATACATTGAAAAAGGAGCTCATGGAGGCAAAGGCTCAGATGCTCATAAAGCAGCAGTAGTAGGAGATTTGCTTGGAGACCCATTCAAAGATACTGCAGGACCAGCACTAAACATCCTAATCAAACTAATGAGCGTTATCTCCCTAATCTTCGCACCATTCTTTCCTTGAATTGACAATAGCATACTTGATGCCAGGATGTTTTTCTTCAATACTTTCTAGGCACTCTAACAAAACACTATCAAAATCATTCAATTCTGGCCAATTCCCAATAATGCTATTCATGCCAGCATAACACTCAATTTCCTTTCTAGAACAACGCTTTAGAGGAGCTATTCCATTTTGCTGAACAGTTTTACCCATACTTTCTTTTAACACATTCAAGACGCTATCCTCTAAACAAGTCCCAACAATCAAAACATCAACTTTCTCGCTCGGATTTTTAACACACTCATTTCTAGCATTCAAAGCAAAAGGTTGGATAACCTCAAAAGCAACTTTTCCTCCTAAACTAACAGTATCAAATCCTACCATGCTTTTACTAGGCAAATGTCCTCTGAGACTATTCAACACTTTCCTCTCAAAATAACTCTTAAAACATCTACTACAAAACTTCTTGTTTTCACAAGAAAGTTCAATAATGCTCTTCTTTCCACAAGAACAAGCCATAGACCATTTTTGGAAAGAGCATCTTTAAAAATACTCTTGCTTTAACCATCCTCCATGAAAAAAGGTTTAACTCCTGTCGTTTCAACCGTGTTACTAATAGGACTTGCTTTCATGCTAGGATTAGGCCTCTACTTTTGGGCAGCATCTCCTACTCCAGGACCAGAACCAACAAAACCAGCAATCATCACAGTACGACCTGTCTCAGTCTCAGACGGAAAATTTCTTATAACAAATACAGGCATGCAAGAAATCACCTTGTCTCAACTTCAAACAAGCCACCCAAGCCTAACCTGCACTTTCGATGAGAACGTAACAATCACACCCGGAAAAAGCGCTGCCTGCAACATGATGCCTATTGCAAGCAAAGGAATAACTTTTTTCGGAAATGACAATAACGGCATAGCCATAACTCCATTTTTGCTTAAACTAACACACACTGAAGTAAAAGACGTATCCTACTTTCCAGTCTCCGCAAGCACTCCTAATTGGTGGAATACCTCCTGGTCAAAAAGAAAGCCACTTACCATCCAAAACAGTCTATCCGACTCAGAAAACTGGTGGAACAACAGCTGGCAAAGAAGACTGCCTATAACACTGGATAACACGGGAGCTCAGCTCTCAAACTTTACAATCAAAGTTCAATTCGCTTACGACAATGACATGAAAACGAACTTCAATGATCTGCGTTTCATAGATAGTGACAACAGCACTGAACTAGACCATTGGCTAGAAGACTATAACAGCACCAATGCTACTTTTTGGGTTGAAGTGCCAACACTCTCAGCTAATGTTAGCACTATCTGGGCATACTATGGTAATTCTGGCGCAGACTCAGAAAGTAATGGAACAGAAACGTTCCTGTTCTTTGATGATTTCTCTTCTGATTCTCTGACAGTAACTGCAGGAGATCCAATAACCGCGGCTAAAAATTTCACAGAGATTCCCAACATAGGATTCGAATTATACTCAAAAATGGAAGCGCTTGAAGGACACACAGCAAGCACTTTCTGGTCATGGGTTGTCCCGTTCTACTTAATCGATTTAAGTGAAGATGATTACGCTCGCGGATGTTTTTACAGTAGGAGTGGCTCTTACTACAAGCAACTTCATGTATACAATAATAGTGTCAGCGAAGGCGGTGAAAGCGGATACAGGTACAGCGATGGATACAATTACACTATTCTACTAAGACATATTCCAGGAGAACGATTTAGATATCAGCTATTCAATTATAGTTCTGATAGCTCTCTAAATGATTGTACGGTTGCAACAAGCATGACGTTCTATCCAGATCAATACCAACTACGGGCACGCTGTTCCGGTGCTTGTGATGATGGTTACATCACCTACAACGCTACAGGCGATTTTTATGAAGTTTCAGGAGATTACGACTCTGATGAAGTGAAAGAACGATTTTATTGGGTTTTCATAACAAAATTTGATCCTGATTCCGTTTCAGTCTCTCCAGGCTCAGAAGAACAATACACAAATGCAAATTTAACTGATTATCCTCTTTTGGTCAACGTTTCTTATGACACTGATATGAACAGCAACTTCAGTGATTTACGTTTCATAGATACTGACAACAGCACTGAACTAGACTATTGGATAGAAAATTATTCTGATTCTTCCTACGCAGAAACATGGGTAAAAATAAACAGTTCAACCGGAAACAAAACAATCTGGCTTTACTATACCAACAGTGAAGCAAACAACGAAAGCAATGGAACAGCAGTTTTTTCCTATTATGACCATTGGATTTCAGATAATACTGGAGACTGGCTTTATGGCGTGCCTGCAGCCAACAGCCCTTATCGCTGGCAAAACACTCTTTCATTTAATGCTTCAAGACAATTACGCGCAAAGTCCACGCTTGAAAACTGGTGGAGTGGTGCATGGGATTACACTGATTTTGGATGGACCTCAGACAAGTCAACAAAACTCAGCTTAACAAATCATGTCACCCTACAATGGCATCAAAGAACCGATCAAGGAGCTAATAGTACTAATATTCCAGTTAGACTTCTAGTTAGAGCAAACTCTGAGAACGTCTACACAGACTTTATTAACGTGACCAAGCCAAGTTCAAGCGATGAACTCTACTTAACTCTAGAATACTCTCAAGACAATGTAAGCTATACTTGGGAATACGTTAATAATGGCACAATCCTAGCAAGCGATTACATAGACAACGCATCCCAAATACCCTCTTTGAGCAATGTAACCTACCTAGTAATCGGCCAATTATCATGTTGTCCAGATGACTATTTTAATCAAGTAAGCTCTGATTACCTACAATGGGGCAATCCCTCACTTAATGGTGGAATGGAATGGAAGACAGACTACTGGTTTATTCGAACATACAGTACTGATCCGCAGATATCTACGGGTAACGAAGTAACCTATTCAGCAGGAGACGGAAGTACAGAATTAACCTATGCAGTCAACGATCCAGACGGACTCCAATGGGTCAACCTTACAGAAGGAGGCTCAAGCGTCTCATCAACAGCAATAACTGGATGTAATTCATTTTATACCAACACTTACTCTAGCTATAACTCAGATGAAACCTACCTAGTATGGTACAAAGACTGTGAAGGAATCATAGAATCTCTCACAATAGAATGACACATCTTTAAAAACCCTAGATGATTAAACTCAATTATGGACAAAGGAATTTCTGCAATAGTATCTACTGTACTCTTAATGGCTCTTGCAGTATCAGTAACACTTGGACTATTCTACTGGGCTAACTCTTTGGCGGCTCCAGGCCCTGAATCTTCCAAACCAGCCACTATTGCATTCAAGGCTATATCGCCAGAGGACGGGCGTTTTCTTGTCACGAATACTGGCCTCCAGTCAATAACGTTGTCCGAGCTGAATACCAGCGAGACAGGCGTGACTTGCGACTTTAACGGTACTGTCACCATAACAGCTGGCGACAGCAAGGTCTGCTATATGGCTCCAAAATCAGGAGAATTTGTTTCTATCTTTGGAACTGATGACAATGGCCAAGGAATAACTCCTTTCACAATCACGCTAGGCCACGGTGAAGTCCCAGAAGCATCATTTTTCATAACGTTTTCAGTCGAAGGCTCTGATTCCTGGACCACGGAAACCGTGGACAGCACAGGCAATGTTGGGGAGTACACTTCAATCGCAACGAACAGCAGTGGCGACTTACACATAAGCTATTATGACAGCACCGCCGGCGACTTGAAACATGCTGAGTACAGTGGTTCAAGCTGGTCTACAGAGGCAGTGGACAGCACAGGCGTTGTCGGGTTGTACACTTCAATCACAACGAACAGCAGCGATGACTTACACATAAGCTATTATGACAGTACCAACGGCGACTTGAAACATGCAGAATACAACCCAAGCTGGGACATGGAGACTCTAGACAGCGTGGGAATGGTCGGTTCTTACACATCAATTGCCAGGGATAGTAATGGCTATGTCCACATAAGCTACGATGACGCCAGCAACTACGACTTGAAGCATGCATGGTATGATGGCTCTTGGCACACAGAAACAGTAGACAGTGAAGGAGAAGTCGGGATATACACATCGATAACAATCGGTAGTAATGATAATATACACATAAGCTACGAAGACTACGACAATGACGACCTAAAATATGCTGAATACAACGGTACAGCATGGACTACGGAAATTGTGGACAGCACTGGAACAGTCGGATGTTACTCATCAATCACAACAAACAGTAGTGGCAATCCCCACATAAGCTATTACGATACTTCTTCTGGAGACCTCAAACATGCATGGAACGATGGCTCATGGCACACGGAAGCCATAGACACAGAAAACGTCGGGAGATTCACATCAATCACAACAGACAATAATGATCACCTCCACATAAGCTACTACAGCGGAGCCAATCACGACCTAAAACATGCATGGTACGACACCTCCTGGCACACGGAAACCATAGACAGCACAGGAGACGTCGGGCTATTCACATCCATCACAACACTAAACGATGAAATACACATAAGCTATGTAGATGACACCAATAGATACCTGAAACACGCATGGTATGATGGGTCTTGGCACACGGAAACAGTAGACAGCACAGGAGACATTAGATGGTACACTTCAATCACAACACTAAACGATGAAATACACATAAGCTACTCAGATGACACTAATGACGACCTCAAGCACGCGGAATACAACGGAACAGACTGGACAATAGAAACAGTTGACAGCACAGGTGATGTCGGGATGTACTCGTCAATCACTACGGACAGCGAGGGCAACATCCAAATAAGCTATCATGACGGGACAAACTACGACCTGAGATACGCAGAATACACAACATGGTCAACAGAAACCATTGACAGCACTGGCGATGTTGGGTTACATACCTCAATAGCAACGGACAGTGATAATCGCCTCCACATAAGCTACCAAGATTCCACCAACGCGAACCTAAAACATGCTGAATACACTAGTATAAACGGAGATTGGACTAACGAAGTCGTCGATGCTGCCGGTGACGTAGGAAAATACTCATCCGTGTTCATTGACGGTGACACTATCCACATAAGCTATTTCGATGACACTAACAATGACCTAAAATACTCTAAATATGATGGTTCCTGGTACAATGAAACAGTTGATAGCACGGGCACAGTTGGAGAGGGGTCATCTATAACAGTTGACAACGACAGTCACGTTCACATAAGCTATTACGACAACACCAATGCCGACCTCAAGCACGCTGAGTACAGCCCAAGCTGGTTAACAGAAACCATTGACAGCAATGGCAATATTGGTCGGTACGCCTCAATTGCGCTTGACGGCAGCAACAATCCCCACATAAGCTACTACAACAATACTGACTCTACCCTCAAGCATGCTTGGTATAACGGTTCCTGGCACACAGAAACTGTCGACAGCGCGGGCCTTGTCGGAGACTCATCATCTATTGCGGTGGATGATAATGATCACCTCCACGTAAGCTATCGCGATCTCAGTAACAACGACCTTAAGTATGCCAAGTACAATGGTTCTTGGCACACAGAAACTGTCGATAGTGCGGACGCTGTTGGACTTCACACATCTATAGCAATAGATGGTGACAACTACACGCACATAAGCTATTATGACAGCACTAACGGTGACCTTAAGCATGCTTGGTATAATGGTTCTTGGCACACAGAAACTGTCGACAGCGCGGGCGTTGTCGGAGAGTACACATCTATTGCGGTGGATGATAGTGACCACCTCCACATAAGCTATTACAACAGAACTAACACTGCCCTCAAACATGCTTGGTATAATGGTTCTTGGCACACGGAGACTGTGGATAGTGTGGGCATCATCGGAAATTATGGTTCATCTATTGCGGTGGACGATAGCGGTCACCTCCACATAAGCTACCTCAACGACATTGATGATGACCTTAAGCATGCTTGGTATAATGGTTCTTGGCACACGGAGACTGTGGATAGTGCGGACAACGTTGGAGCGTACTCGTCTATTGTTGTGGATGGCAGCAACAACCTTCACATAAGTTACTATGACAGCACTAACGGTGACCTTAAGCATGCTTGGTATAATGGTTCTTGGCACACGGAGACTGTGGGTGGTGTGGGCAAGGTTGGATTGTACTCGTCTATTGCTGTGGATGATAGCAATAACCTTCACATAAGTTACTACGACGACACTAACGAAGACCTCAAGTATGCTAAATCTCCAGGGTGGTACACAGAGACCATTGATAGCACTGGTGATGTTGGAAAATTCACGTCTATAGCAATGGATACCAACAACTACACGCACATAAGCTACTTCGACGAAACTAACGACGACTTGAAGCATGCTTGGTATAATGGTTCTTGGCACACGGAGACTGTGGACAGTGCGGGCGTTGTCGGGTGGTATCCTTCTATTGCTTTGAATGGTAGTGATGTTCACATAAGCTATGTTAACTATGGTGGAGGTCAGCTTAAGTATGCTTTGTATAATGGTTCTTGGTATACTGAGACCATTGGTAGTATAGGTCCATTCGGGGGAGCGGATTGTTCTATTGCTTTGAATGGTAGTGATATTCATATACTCTACTATTTTTCAGAACCAGGTGTTACCGAGCTCAAGCACGCTGTGTATAACGGTTCTTGGTTTACGGGGGTTGCTGTTAGCGAGAATATTTCTGGGGGGCAACTATCTCTTGTGGTGAATAATGGTACTCTTCATACAGGATTCTATGACGGCGTTAACGGAGATCTCAAGCACGCTTGGTATAACAATTCTTGGTTTACGGAGACTGTGGATGATACAAATGATGTTGGGAGATACTCATCAATAGCGGTTGACAGCGGCGGCAACTTCCACATAATCTACTATGATAACACCAATGACGACCTGAAGCACGCTGAATACACTCCTGGAAGTCAAGGATGGGTCTTGACAACAGTAGACAGCACTGGCAATGTGGGGTCTTACTCGTCCATAGCAATTGATGGCAGTGACCATCCCCACATAAGCTACCGTGATGTCAGTAACACCGCCCTGAAGTATGTATGGTACAATGGCACTGCCTGGACAGCTGAGACTGTGGACAACACAGGAAACACCGGAGCATTTTCTTCGATTGCAATAGATAGCAATGATGATATCCACATAATCTACCAGAGCGATACAGATGACCTAAAGTACGCTGAATATAATGGTTCTGCTTGGTCTACAGAACTAGTGACCACTGCACCTTGGGGTCTCTGGCACAACTCACTCACAATCGACAACAATGATAACCCCCAAATAATCTACTATGCCACCATCAATGGCTCGTACGTAGTGCTCAGGCACGCTGAACACGACGGTTCATGGAACATGGAAAACGTCGACCTCAGCACGAGTGACATCGGAAAATACAACTCAATAACAGTAGACAACAATCACCTACACGTAAGCTACTATGACAATACCAACGATGACTTGAAACACGCAGAGTACACCCCTCAAACAGAGACTACTACCCTAACCTACACAGTTAATAATGCGAACGGCCTGGAGTGGATGGCTTTGAAAGAGGATAGTGTGACTGTCGCTAACAGCAGCGTGTCAGGCTGCGATACTTTCTATACCAGTCGGTACTCTGACTACAATGCATCCAAAACCTATGCTGTCTGGTATAAAGACTGTGAAAATAACATTGATAGCAAAATCTATTCATAAACACTAGAAAGCTATTTATAACCCATTAGTTACAATAACTGCCGTCCTACCATATTCTGGGGTGATTTTTCTTGAAAAAATTGGTTAAAAAAGCCGCTAAAAGAGCACGCGAAAAAACAGATAACAAGCCATCAAAATCAAAAATGACAGACAAAGAACTAGAAGAAATTCTAGTCGAAACTAGAGCAAAAATCCGAGTAATCGGAACAGGAGGCTCAGGCAATAACACGATGGTCAGACTAAACGAAATCGGCGTGCAAGGTGCAGAAATACTTGCAATGAATACAGATGCACAACACCTATTAGTCACACCAGCAGACAAGAAACTATTACTAGGAAGAGACGTAACCAAAGGACTAGGAGCAGGATCAGACCCTGCGCTAGGAGAAGCAGCAACCAAAGAAAGCGCAAAAGACATTGCCAAAATGATAGAAGGTAGTGACCTAATTTTTGTTACTTGTGGTCTAGGAGGAGGAACTGGAACCGGTTCGTCACCTGTTCTAGCACAACAAGCCAGAGACCTAGGAGCACTCACAGTAGCGATAGTAACCCTTCCATTCAGCGTTGAAGGACACCGAAGAATGGAAAATGCTCTGGATGGACTCAAAAAACTCAGAAAAGAAGCGGACACCGTAATAGTCGTACCAAACGACAAACTACTTGAGATTGTCCCGGATTTACCTATTAACGCAGCATTCAAAGTAGCAGATGAAATACTAGTCAATGCAGTCAAAGGCATCACAGAACTAATCACAAAACCCGGACTAGTCAACCTAGACTTTGCCGATGTTAGAGCAGTACTCTCAAACGGAGGCGCAGCAATGATCGGCCTAGGTGAATCAGAACTTGAAGGCGATTCAGAAGGAAGAGCTTTAGAAGCAGTAGAAGACGCATTGAATTCCCCTCTACTAGACATTGATGTTTCAGAAGCCACTCGCGCGTTAGTGAACGTTTCAGGTGGCTCAGACATGACACTCAGAGAAGCAGAAATGATTGTCGAAGCAGTAACAAGCAAAATACACTCCAACGCAAACGTAATCTGGGGAGCAGTAATCGATGAAGAAATGAAACGCAACAAACTTCAAGCAATGATAGTCATCGCAGGCGGAAGATTCCCATACCTTGATGGAAGCCAAAGAAACGAAGAAGATGGACTTGAAGTGGATTTAGGTGTCGACTACGTTGAGTGAA